>CAZPOJ010000105.1:0-10188 GCA_964588005.1 uncultured Sphaerochaeta sp. | reverse complement strand
GAGCTATATCCATTCGTACCAACCGGTAGACTGAAGCAACGGTGGGCACTCCAAATATTATGCCCAGGATACCCCAGAGCCCGCCTCCGATGATGATGGCTGCAAAGACAAAAATACCCGGGAGACCAACCGAGCTGCCCACTACCCTGGGGTAGATGAGGTTACCTTCCAACTGCTGTAAGATGACCAGAAAGAGGATAAACAGCAGGGCGAGCTTGACGTTGTCAGGAAAGATAAGGACAAACCCGATGGCTCCCCCTAGATAGGCTCCTATCATGGGGATGAGGGCGGTCATCCCCACCACGGTTCCGATGGTCAGGGCGTAGGGAAAGCGGAAGACCATCATGCCCAGGGTACACAGGACCCCTAGGATGATAGCTTCAAGGAGCTGGCCGGCAAAGAACTTGGAGAAGGTCTGGTTCACTACAGCTACTATCACGCGAAGGCGTTTGACATACCGAGGGTTTCCATAGACATCAAGCAGACGGTTTGACTGGAAGAGTAGTTTCTTTTTTCCAAACAACAGGTAGAGCGAGAAGATTGCTCCAATGGCAAGTTGGATTATCGTGGTAAGGGCAGAGCCGACCAGACCAAGGGCATAGTCGGCATATTCGGGTATGCTGGAGATAAGCTTGTCACCTGTCTCTTCAAAAAACAGTTGTACCTGAGTAAAGGTCGATTGCCACTGGGGCCTGTTGCTGACAAACAGGGCGACAGCTTGTGCAAGATCCTCAAAGAGAAGAGGCAGTTTCTCTACAAACTGTTCAAGAGCTATCTTCAGTTGTGGTATGAGCACCAGCAACACCCCAAAGAACAGTGCTACAACGATGATAACCGACACCAGGATAGCAAAAGGGCGACCAAGTTTTTTCCTCTTCTTGAAAAGCTTGGTAAAGCCCCTCTCCAGGGGTTTGACCAGCAGGTCCACCAAAAATGCCATGACAAAGCCCATGGCAAGGGGAGTAAGAAGACTCAAGATTTTCTCAATGATGGCGAGCACTGTGCCAAACTGCACCACAACCAGTGCAAGAAGGGCGGCAAGCAGAAGCAGCCTGGCTATCTGACGAACATGCAAGGATCCTTGTGTTTTCATATAGGTATCCTATACCAGATAGATGGCCAAGGGTACCCAAGGTCTCTATTGTACGGTGAAAACAAGTGAAAATATGAGAAGACCCTACAGCATTTGGCTGAACTCAATCTTCTCCTTGTTGGGGCCCTCGATGGTGAAGAACCTCACTCCCCTCTTCCAGAAAGGGAGGCTCTGGATGCCATCCTCAAGGATGGGGTAGCCAAGCTCTCCCACCTCAGCATGAACAGCCTCGATATCACTGACATCCAAGGCGATATGGTCGATGGAACCGGCGGCCATAGCCCCCTGGTAGTTCTGATAGGTCTCGATCATAACCTGTTTCAACTGGAGAAATGCAACCTCCTCGCCCTTGTTGTTCACCTCATACTGCCTCTTAAAACCCAAGCTCTCGTAAAAGGCGAGGGTCTTCTCCAGATTGTTTGTGGGAATCCCGATATGCTGCAGCCCTGTCACGTATGTTGCTACGCCCATGCTATCCTCCTATGTGTGTAGTGAAATGCTCTTCATAGAACGTTCGGATTGCCTCTTGTGCACCACTGCCTGCAAAGAGAGCGGCACAGCTCAAGATAGAACCGATCGCCGCCTCCTCCAAAAACGGGGCGAACATGACAGGGCAGCCAAACTCAGCCTCTATCAGGGACGCCATCACAGGGCTCTTGCGCACCGCATTCCCGCTGGCGACAAGAAACTTCATTGAATCTGTCCGTATACCTGCAGGATGGAGCTCCCTGACGATGCCCTCCAGGAACCCCCTGGAGAGGTTGGAAAGGGTAAGGTTATGTGTATTGATCTGCCTGATAGAGCCCAAGGTGTCAGCCTTCTCCCTGCCCCCTAGAAATTGGGTGTCGACAAACAGACCAGACTCGGCATCAGAGGCGAGTGCAAGCTGGTCAAGCTTTTCGTAGAGGACCTTGTCGCTGACCGTTACCCCAAACCTAGTCAGCACATCCTTACAAAACTCCTTGAGGTAGACATATGCCCATCCCCCGCACAGACTCGAATAGACTTGCAGGTAGCCTTTCTTCGGAAGGGGGCGGATCTCAATGGAGGGAGTGTCGGTAACTTCTTGAGTGGGAACTGAGATCTGGCCACCGGTGCCGATGTTGATGACTCCAGCCTGACAGAACCCCGAGGAGCCGATGAAGCTCGCCTGGTTGTCCCCGATGGGCGAACATACTACAACCGAGTCGCTCAAAGCCAGCTGTGAGGCTACTGGCATCAGGAGCGTTCCCACCCTCACACTTGAGGGGATGACAGGGGGGAACAGGGACAGCGGGATACCAAGCTGCTCTATCTGCTCTCTATTCCATCGTTTTCTTCTGATGTCATAGAGACCAAGGCTTGCAGCCATGGTCTCATCGATCGAAAAGCAGCCGCAGAGCTTGCCCATGATGAAGGAGGCTATGGTGCAGACCTGCAATGAATCAAGGGAAGGCAGGGACGATTGCAAGGCTGCAAGCGTACTGCCTCCATACCCCCTTTGGACCAAGCATCCGTTCTCTCCCTTGTAGTCCTTCCCAACTGGATTGACCTTGTTCCTACCATCACGCCACGTGATGAGATTTGTATGGGGATTGCCCTCTCCATCTAGCAAGAGGATTCCATGCATCTGGCCTGTGATGGAGATGAACTGGATAGAGGAGCGCAAGGTTATCTGAAGCAACAGCCGTTGCACTATCGTCCAGATAACTTTAGGATCCTGTTCATGCATGGTTGCATCGGTGAGAGAGATCTGAGAGGAATTGGCCTCTGTTACAGTTTGGATCACCTCCATGGAGGAGATTTCAAACTGCACGAGGGTTATCTTTGAAGTGCCGATATCTATCGCAAGTGCTTGGTCTAAAGGGTTGGTCATGGTCTTTGCAGGATACGCCTACCCAATTTACCTTGTCAATGAAAGAGTTGAACAATGCTTGAGAAAGAAGATGCCTTGCTACTACCAGAGTAGAACAGGGCTCCTGCCACCAATTATTGCTTACACTCAATCAATGAGAATCACAGGCTTGATGACCTCTTCATCACTCTTCTTGAACATGGCAAAGGCCTCTTCCAACTCATGCAGGGCAAACGTATGGGTTATGAGCAGCGAAGAGGGAATAAGTCCTTGTTGTATCAGATTGAAAGCCTGGGGAAATCCCCAGTTTGGAATGGCGTGGGAAGCAACCAGGCGTTTTTTGGCAAAATGAAAATCATTGGCCTTGAAGGTGACACTATCATCAGCAAAATCGATACCGTTGAATACAATCTGCCCCTGGAATCCTGCCAGATCAATTCCATCGGGAATTGTTTTGGGAGGAGAGGTTACTATCACGCGCTTGAACAGGGCAGGAAACTGCTCTCTAAGCTCTTCCTTCCAGTTGGGTGTGGCACTGTCAACCACAAGGTCGGCTCCAGCTTCATAGGCAACCTTTGCCCTGTATTTTCCACGCACCGTATCAAGATTGCGCCCTACTACCACTATCTTGGCAGCCCCTCGCAACCGGCTCAACGCTATACAGCCAAGGGCGATCACCCCCGGGCCCATAATGAGCACATCGTCAAAAAGCTGGATATCCGCTTCCCTACAGAGATCCAGTGCAACTGTCATAGGCTCAGCCAGCGTAGCTTCTGCAAAGGAGAGACCTTCGAAGGGGATGACCATTGCACGGGGGACCACCAGGTACTCCCCCATTCCCGCCTGGTCATCCATATAGGTCTGGATATTCGAACATGAGGATGGATGCTGATTGAGACAGGATGGGCAGGTATTACAGGCAACGTGATTTTGAACCACAACATGGGTTCCGATCAAAGAGTCCTCTACTCCTGCTCCTACAGCCTCTATCAAGCCAGCAACCTCGTGCCCTAAGGGTGTGATCTCGTTATTGGGAAAATCGTTGAAGAAGTGCAAGTCAGTACCGCAAACGCCACAAGCCTTGACGCGGACAAGCACCTCCCCAGCCTCTACTTTTCTCAACTCTTTACTGAGTAGACGTATATGTTTTGGTCTGTCGACCCATGCACTTGTATAGTTCATCTGCCATCGCTCCTCTTAGTTTTTATGGGGTACCGACACTTGCATCATCGTCACCCTCGTACAACACAATATACCACCCCGGCTGTAATTGTGCCAGAGTGGTTATATTTTGAGATTTTATTCTTTCTGATCAGAGCCCTTGCACTACTTGGCGCAATACTGCAAGGTTCAGTTCTTTGGTCTCCTTCACTACCAGGTCAGCTCCTGGAAGATCACTTTCAGAGCCAATGCCCACTGCCTTCATCCCAGCCCTCTTGATAGCCTCAATACCCGCCTTAGCGTCCTCAACCCCAATACAGTTGGTATACCAGACCTCTATTTGTTCACTGGCGGCAAGAAATATATCAGCTTCAGGCTTGGGCATCTGCACACTCGAGATATCGACTATGGCATCAAAGTGCTCAAGGATCCCCAGTTTCTCGCACACAGTCCTTGCATTCCTGCTTGCAGATGCTAAGGCTATCTTGATCCCTTGCTGCTTCAAATCAGAGAGAAGGTGCAGAACTCCAGGGAACAAGTCCCTTGGGGTGATGCTCCCCAAGGAAGCGACGTAGAGCTCGTTCTTGCGCCTTAAGACCTCATCGCGCCTCTCTTGGGGCCAGACCGTCTCGTTGTGGTCGAGGATTACCTGCAGGGAGGCCTCGCGGCTTACTCCAAGCAACCCCTTGTTCACCTCCCGGTCAAAATGGAGAAGATTCTCATCACTGACCTCTTTCCAAGCCTTGTAGTGGAGATGGGCAGTATCACACAAGACGCCATCAAGGTCGAAGAGTACCCCTTGCAGTGTCGGCTTGAGTGAGAATGTCCTACTCTCTCCACCCTTGAGAATGAAGGATTCACTGCGATGGACAAGAGAGAGATCCTTGCCTGTCGCAAGGGTGTAGGTCACCTCACTAGGGGTGACATCCACCTTCAGGAGTGAGGCGCGCAGTATCAGCGAGAAAGAGAGGGCATTCCAGGTGGAAGGTAGCTTGGGATCGAAGCTGAAGCCCCCCTTCCAATCCCTGAAGCCTGCGAATCCATAGATGGTAGCCATCCAGGATCCTGCCATCGAAGCGGTATGGATCCCGTCCTCAGTGTTGCCTTGGATATCATCGATATCCAGGCGTACTGTCTTCTTGAAGTAGGACCAAGCCTTCTCAGGCAGCAATGCGTCGCCGGCCATGATGCTCTGGATACAGTGGGAGAGTGATGAGTCCCCGGTTGTATACGGCTCGTAGAACGAGAAGTTCCGTATCCTCTCAGCCTTGGAGAAGAGTCCGGAGAGGAAGAACTGTGCAAGCACTAAGTCAGGCTGCTTGAGTACCCTGTGACGATAGATCACCAGAGGGTGGAAGTGCAGCAGCAACGGATGCTTCTCCCTAGGTGTTGTAGCAAACGGCCAGTCCGCCTTGTTGAGGAAGCAGTCATCCTGGGCATAGATTCCCAACTTCTTGTCAAAGGGGATCTTCATCGCCCGGGCAGCCTCTTTCCATGAAGCAAGTTCCCCGCTCTCCAAGGTCAAGGGAAGCATCCTGTCCTTCTTCTGGTACAGCTCAACCAATTCAATGGCAAACCTCAGGTTATTTTGGGCCATCAGGTTGGTATAGGCGTTGTTGTTTACACACGCTGTATACTCATCAGGTCCGGTAACCTCGTTGATGCAGAACTCCCCTTCAATGAAACAGCCCAGGCTCAGCCACATGCGGGCACTTTCTATGGCCATCTCTACATAGGAGGCAGGGGCCTCTTCTCCTGTTGCCCCAAGATACTTCTCTACTGCATAGAGGATGTCGGCATCGATATGGTACTGGGCAGTCCCTGCAGGATAGTAGGCGCTGCACTCCTCCCCGCTGATGGTCCTCCAGGGGAAGAGAGCCCCTGCAAGGCTCATTGTCCGGGCTCTTTTGCGTGCCTTAGGGAGGATGGTGTACCTATAGTCCAACAATGCCTTTGCCATCTCAGGCTTGAGGTAGCAGAACATAGGCAGGGCGTACGCCTCCGTATCCCAGAAGTAGTGGCCTTCATACCCTTCCCCGGTCAAACCCTTTGCCGCCATGCTGGTCTTTCCATCACGGCCACAGGACTGCAGCAGGTGGAAGATATTGAACTGAAGAGCCTGTTCAGAGCTCTTGTCCCCTTCTATTTGGATTCTCGCCACGTTCCAGAACTCGGAGAGAAAAGCCTCCTGCTGCCGTGCATAGGAGGCAAAGCCCTCCTGGGCAGAGCGCTTTGCACGGAAGGGGGCAGAGTCATCTTCGGTGGTATAGGCGATAAACTTGTTCAGCGTCACTGCCTCTCCCTTTTCCAGCTTGTAGGTATAAGAGAGGGCAAGGTCCCGATCTGAGGGCAAGACTTCCAAAGCCTCCTTGCTGGTGGTATGTACAGCAGAGCCATAGAGCGAGAGACCGCTGTTGCGCGTCTTTGCAGAGAAGTTGAGCGTCTCCTCCTCGATGGAGAAGTGCTCAACAACCAAGGGGTTGGAGGAGAACTTGGAACCAACACGCGGGTCTTCCTTGGAGGAGCGGTTACGCGCTCCGATATCCAAGTAGCTGGTAAGCTTGAGAGAGACCCCCGGGGTAAGCGCTTCGACTGTGTACGTGATAAATGCACAGTGCTTCTCCACAAAGGAGACCATACGCTGGGTAGTTATCCTCACCAGGTCCCCGTGTGCACTCTTCCATTCGATCATGCGCGTCAGGATTCCACTTCTGTAGTCAAGCAGGCGCGAGGTTTTCACCACCTCCCCGCTAGAGAGCGAGAAGGGAAGACCGCCAACCTCCGCCTCGATCCTCTTGGGATCAGGGAGGTTGAGGATGGTCTCGTGGTTAAGGGCAAATCCAAACGCACTCTCGCCGTAGACTATGGGTTCACTATCATAGAACCCATTGATGTAGGTACCTTTGTGATAGGTCCCTGAGGCCTCCTCAAAATCCCCCCGGAGCCCCAGATACCCATTGGCCAGGGTAAAGAGGGTCTCGTTGTGAGGTGTCTGGGAAGGATCATACTCTTCATATCCAAAACTCATCGTATCCATGCATTATCCTTTGACTGAACCTGCAAGCAACCCTTTTACAAAGAATTTCTGCAGGGAGAGGAAGACTATCAGGGGCAAGACCATCGAGACGAATGCACCGGCAGTTAGGAGATGCCAATCAGAGCCACGGGTTCCTGCCATGTTCATAAGCCTGACGGTTACCACCTCCATCAACTGCCCTCCCCCACTGAGGAATACCAAGGCGACCAACAGGTCGTTCCACACCCAAATAAACTGGAAAATTGCAAAAGATGCAAGGGCGGGGATGCTCAAGGGGATAATCAGGCGGGCAAACATGGTAAAGTGGTTCGCCCCATCGATGAACGCGGATTCCAAGATTGAACGGGGGATGGTGGATATGTAGTTGAACAGGATGTAGGTGGCCAGCGGCAGTCCAAAGCCGGTATGGGCCAACCAAATTCCCAGGTAGGTGCCGTTGAGCCCAATCTTCTGGTAGTCACGCAGGATAGGGATAAGGGAGATCTGCAAGGGAACGACCAACAGGGCGATCACCATTGCAAAGAGCATTCTCCTCCCTGGAAAACTCATCCAGGCGAAAGCATAGGCAGCTGCTGCCGCTATGAAGATAGGGATGATGACTGCTGGCAGGGTCACCGTGATGCTGGACAGGAAGGCACTTCCCATGGAAGCCCCCCGCCTGGCGGCGGTTCCGCCTCCGGCGGTCCCTACGGTAAAGCGCTGCCCACCAAGCACCTCTTCATAGTTTTGAAAGGTGAAATCCTTCAGGCTGGAAAATGCCGTCCACCATCCGGAGGATGCGGTGGCATCACTGTCGCGAAAAGACGTGATGAGTATCCCTGCTGTGGGGACGGTCCAGACAAGACAGAACAGGATCAGCAGGAAGGTGATTATTTTTGCCCCGCGAGTCATTTTTATTTTCGTCTTCATCAGAACACCTCCCGCTTATTGAATTCCTTCAAGTTGTAATAGATGACCGGACTGACAGCGAGCAGAATGATTATTGCAATCGCCGAGCCCCGCCCGTAATCAAGGAACTTGAACATCTGCTTGTACTGCTGGCTAGCCAACACCTCCGTCCCATAGAGGCCGTTGGTCATGGAGTAGACAATGTCAAAGCTCTTCAGGGCTGCAAGCATGATGGTTGTCGACACGGTGACGATACTGCCGTAGATGGAGGGCAGGATTATCCTCATCAGGATGGTAAACTCCTTTGCCCCGTCGATACGCGCAGCTTCCTTGATCTCGTCGGAGACCCCCTTCAAAGCGGCAGAGAGCACCACCAGGGAAAATCCTGTCTGCAACCAGACAAAGATGATGATAAGGAAGAAATTATTCATGGGTGAGGTTCCCAGCCAGCTCTTCGGATCACCTCCAAATGCCACCACCAGGGCGTTGAGCAGCCCGGTTTGGTTAGCACCGACAGGCTTGTATGCATACATGAACTTCCAGATGACACCGGCTCCTACCATGGAGATCGCCATGGGAAGGAAGACCAGGGTCTTGCCCAGCTTCTCAATGGCGGATCGCTCTGCCAAAAGGGCTGTCAGCAGGCCAAAGAAAACAGCAAAGGCGGTACCAAACACCAACCAGAGCACGGTATTGCCAAAGGCCGTGCGCATCGTCGAGTCGGTAAAGATGTACTTGTAGTTATCAAATCCTGCAAAGGAAGTGGAGTTCCTGTTCATGAAGCTCAGCACAAGGCTTCGCACGGTGGGGACCAAAAGGTACCACCCGATGATCAGGATTGCAGGACCCACAAAGACAAAGGGAATGATCTTGTTGTACTTCTGCGTGGGAAACAGCTGTACGATGAGGTTCATAGAGTAGAACAGGGCCAAAACAGTGAATGTCCCCCATACTATGGCGAACACCGTGGTCAATATTTGTGACATCGGATTGTTTCTCAACAAGAGGAACCCTCCGATCATGACGGCAAGCGTGAGGGGAGTGAACACAACGGTGCGTACGACCAACTCCTTCCTCTCCTGATCTTTTTGTAGCTGCATGGTTCCTCCCTAGTGAGAAAGGGACTCCGCCTAGAGGCGGAATCCCCTAAATAATTGACACAAAGCTTAGCGAGGCCAGCTCTTCTCAATGTTGGAAAGAACAGTCTTGCCATCCTTGCCATTCACATACTCGACCATACCGGTCCAGAAGGAACCAGCGCCAACTTCAGCAGGCATCAAGTCCGATGCGTCAAAGCGGAATACTGTCGCCTCGACAAGGGCCTTGGCGAGCTCACGCTCCAAGCTGTTGCCGTAGTCGGCAAAGTTCTGGGTCTTGTGAGGGAACAAGGCTCCACCAACCTGTGCCCAGGGAGCACATGCTTCCCAAGTGGTCAGGAACTCCATGAACTCCTGGACGCCGGGCTTGTCGTTGAATACTACAAACTGGTCACCACCACCTAGAATGGGGGTACCCCATTTTGGATCGATGGAAGGAAGGGCGAATACTCCAACTTCCTCTTCAAGATTGTCCTGGATTTTCTGAGGCATGAAGCCTGTGATGAAGTTACCCTGACGGTGCAGGAACACCTTGGTTGGGGTATCAAACAGTGGTTTGACAGAGTCGCCAAAGTTTGTGGTCAGGATGTAGGGAGCACCACCATAGACGTATTTTGGATTCCTGAAGATCTCGCCAAGATAGCCTAGTGCTGTCTGCACAGACTGATGGTCAAAAGGAATCTCATGGTTTACCCACTTGTCATACATCTCAGGGCCTGCGGTGCGAAGCATGATATCTTCCATCCAGTCAGTACCTACCCAGCCGGTTGCTCCACCGGACTCAAAACCGATGGACCAGGGGATTCCCCCGTCCCGCACGATCTGGTCCTGCAAGGCTTGAAGCTCGGCCCAGGTCTTGGGGACCTTGTAGCCCTTTGCTTCAAAAGCTTTTTTGGGGTACCAGACAAAACTCTTTGCATTCACCCGGTGGAATACACCGTAGGTCTTGCCGTTGGACGAGCCCAAATCTTTCCAGACAGGGGCATAGTTGGCATCGACCATACCAAGAACCTTTGGTGAAAGGGGTTTGAGGTAGCCCTGTGCTGCAAACTTGTGCATCAAGCCAGGCTGGGGAAGA
>CAZPOJ010000104.1:0-10326 GCA_964588005.1 uncultured Sphaerochaeta sp. | reverse complement strand
TTGCTTCCCGATTGGGTTGCCTGCCTGGCATAGGGTACAGCCACATAGAGGGCCTTGATGAAGGCTTCAAGAGCTTTATCAAGTTGATCATCACCACCGAGGGTATCAACCAACTGTCCAAGATCTATGCTTACATAGCGATAATAGGTGGCCGAATTGAATTCAAGGCTTCCCATATGTGAGGAGCCGGAGTCTGCCAAAGCTTCTGGTTTCTCATCATCAATGGCGGTAAAAAACTCTACCTCGGAGTTGGCCTTATGGGTGGAGATTGCATGGGAGAAGGATGCTGCTGCTTCAACATTCAATTCAGCCGCTTGTGCAACCATTCTACCGAACAATGCTATATCCAAGCCTTCAAGGCCTTGGAGACTCCTCCCCAATGCTCTCTTATGAACCTTTTTGACTTCTGTACCCTTGGTTCCTAGCTGGCTCTTGTCATAACCAATCTCTTTGGCATATTCAGCGAGGGCCTTTGCTTCAGTATCCGTAAAGAAATGCAGAGTGTCTTTGGTCAGAAAAGCAGCAATTGCATTGGAAATTTCCTTGGCTACCTCCTCACTTGCCCCATCTTCAGAGCAGTAGCGAGCAATTTTGTCTTCAACAAATTTGGTCCTTACAGCAAGCTTGATCCCGAAGTCATGCATAGCCAGTCGTACTTGCCTCTTCCATGCCTGGCTGCTGACACGGGCTCTGGTTACACCCCCGACCACAGCTGTCTTGGGCGCGCCGACATCATCTCTGTTCAAGCAGGTCACTGGGAAGCTTTGCAAGATATGAAACTCTAATTTTTTACCTTTGTACGCGTTATCCATGAAATGTCTCCTTTATTTGTCTCTGAGAGGTCTTAATTGCAGTAATCCGAAACCAAATGCTTTTCCCCGTCCAATACCATTGGTGAAGCTATTGCTGAAACGTTCATGATCAACAACATCCAGCACTCCACGGAATTCAGCCATATTGTGTGTGATGTCCCCTTCATCCCTGTGGATTATCTGGACACCTAGGTTGAATATCTCCAACTCATCAACAGGTGAAGTGAACCCCCAGCTTTCTTGGCGACGTGCAAACCATGCACGCAAAGCATCCCTGCCGATGACAGGCACTTTGCCCCTGCTTTGTGGAGGTTGTTCAACGGGATTCAGCAATACTTGAAATGCATACCGCTGATGCTCAAGAAAATCCTGAGGGATGAATTTGGACTCAATCTTCCCAATCTCCGGGACCAATGGTTGTTCCTGCGATACCACCAGTATTTTCCTATACCGCCGATCTCCTCCCTGGTCATAATAGAGAAAGGTGCGATGATTGCCCGGAAATAGCCCATACACAAAAATATGTAAAGAGTAGGGGTCTCGTATTCTCAGGGACTGTATCGCTTCTCTATCTAACGAAATAACTGATGCAATCATGACTCCTCCTTCTTCCTGAAGAAGTCACGGGCCCATCTTGCTCGTGTCCTTTCTCTGCTCGCATCATTGTTGAACCACAGTATCTCATCTAGCAAGCGTGCATAGTGAAGGCAAAAGCCATTTGATTCTACATACTTGATCACCGGCTTGAGGATATCCATCAACTCATCCTTGTCTTTGCACGCAAGCAGGCGTCTCAAGCGTAGGGCAGAGGAGGACTTCTCAATATCCCCGATATCCTTGTCCTTTAGGTGCACCTTCCTCAAGGCTTCCCCGAGGGAAAGGTCGCCATCTTTCGAAGGCCTAAGCCTTGCCAAGCTGGCACCTACCAGGGCAAAGGCTTTTCTATCGCCCGCCCATTCAAGGTTGACCCAGCTGGACAAGATTTCCCAACTTTGATACTCCGTATTCTCATTGTCGGCTCTGCGCAGCTTAGCTCCAAAACCCTTAGCTTTGTCATCATTGAGCTGTCTGATCACGTAATTGACAAAGTTTGTGCTTCTATCACTTGGCAAGTGGCACCTCCTTAGAATCGTACGAGATATATTTGTGAGTATTGGGCGTATGCTGTGCCCAAGCTATCATCTGCCTTGCGGAATCATTCGGACAATATTTGTCGTAAGCTTGTATGGCGTACCCGGAAAAAGTGCGTCTCAGGCTTTGCATTTCCTGCTGCTCATCACATACATTGACAAGCTCCTGGGCATGCCGCTCACAAAGTTCCCAGAACATCTCCTGTGCTTTATCAATTACGGGACTTTTCTTGCTGCCCAACTGCTCATAGTATTTGTTTGCAGCACTCCACAGTGACCTTGAAAGATAATCCAGGCCAAGCATTTCATTTTCTAGACTTGCAAACCAGGGCTCTCCAATCTCCTCTGTTATTAGAAACAGTTCGGTAGCAATGTAGTCATCTGTTTGCTTCACACTTGTATCACCTGCTGTTGTACGCACTTTCAATCCACCAGACCAGATGCCTACGACCTGCCTTACCCGCCTGGCCCTCTGGAGCAGAAGGCTGATTTGCGGGCAATCAAAGGGGGAATTGGTGCCACTGAAGGATGTGCTGAGCAGAGCCGTAAGGTTTCTCCATGGCTTTTTGGCAGGATTGCACCAAAGCATCTTTCCTTCTGAGCTATAGGTCATGAATGGTTCTCGCCAGCCCTCCTTGTGGGATGGGTACTGCAATCCTTCGACATAGATGATTCCGTCATCCTGGAGCAATACAAAACGGCTCATGCTGCACAATGTTGCCATGAAGCTGCCTTTCAGCCTTTTTGCCGATGCATCATCTTCACCGGAGGGCATATCTTCCCAAGGAGGGATCAGCTGGTCCTGTTTCCATTGTGGGAATTTTTCCAGCTGGGTCCTTGTGAATAGGTTCAGCCAGATTGTGTCAATGATGGACTTGCCAAGAAGATGGGAGCTCAAGTACCCTTCATAGTTTCCTATGCTAGGAGCACCTTTTGCTGAAGTTGTCTTGCCTGCATACCCCTCTGTCCATGGAGGAACATCTTTTGCCACCCGTTTCCCCCCAAGGCTATAGTTCATCAGGGTTACTATAAAGACCGCCTTCTCCGCATCGGTGAGTTCTTGCTCCTGTTGGGATTCAAACAGTATTGTATCGTTATCGGAAGCCAGGTCTGGCATGTAGTCCCTGCCCAAGGCACTTACCGGTATCGGGTCTCCTTTGGTGGTTCTCCTCTCTGCCAGGTCAGGCTTTTGAAGAAACGGTTTTTCCCCATAAAGCCAAAACAAGTTCCTGTTTTTTTCCAGATACTCCAAACATACATGTGCCAACCCATCGCTTTCGAGTGCTTGCCAATCCAGATCATCGCTTGGGGTGTAGGCTCTCTGTGCGATTGCCAGGAACAACTTCAGCAGGGCCAATTTTTGGATTGCATTGCCACCGACTGATGGTATGTCTGGGTTTATGAACAGTTCACGTAACGAGACTCTTGGGTGATCGTTGATGGGTATCCACGGTTCATCCACCAGATTGAACCTGTTATTCATACGCCCTCCTTCTTTTTTGTTGTATAGCCAAGCAGGGAAGTATACTCCAGCTCATAGTTCTCGTTCGCTTCCCTGCCATATAATCCTCTGATCGCTCCGCTATTGTGCAAAACTGCAACCCTTATGCGATCATCCTCCCGTTCAGATATATACAGAAACGGCCTCAACCGGGCGAGCTCCTGAAGCGTGACAGGCGCAGGGGCGAGGTATGCAGGCACACTGATCATGCGAAGCATACATGCCTTTGCAAGCTGTTTTTTCTGTGCCAGGCTTATGCTCATACGATCTGGGATGTGGATTGTCTCACCATCAATGAGGTGCAATAGTCCCTTCGCTAGGTCGGAACCCTCCTTCAGGAGCAGGACATCACAGGAAGGCATCTCCGAGTAGCGGGTTGGCATGGAGTCGGATGCGGCCTTACCTATCATCGTCATGCTATTGTTAGCGAAGCTCTGCAGCGTATTTCGATTTTTCACGACTTCACCCTTTGCTTCGTTCATGGGGGGAGCATCTTCAGGTTGTTCAAGGTAAGTCTTCTCGATGAGGGACCTCATGTCGGCGGGGATTGTTATCGTTTCAATGTTTTCAAATACCAGCAAGCTTCTGGCAAGGACATAGGGCGCATAGACTTTACCGCTTGGGCCGAATCCCCATTTGGGATTGTGTAATGCCTTTTGGATAGGAGGGGCAAGGATGATTGCCTGCCTTCTCGCCCCATCAGGACGCAGCTCATAAATCGTACGATGTCTCCACAGTCTTCCTATCCGTTGTAGGATCATATCTGTTGGGGCGATGCGGGTGACCAGACAATCGGCATCAAGATCCAGTGATTGTTCCAGTACTTGTGTGCCTACCAGGATCTTGCCTGCCCCTTTACGCTCTGGAATGCCATCCTTGCCGTATGTGCGCACCCAAAAGGATTCAAGTTCATCTCTTTGCACTACAGGGAACCTTGAATGGATCAGGCCAACCTGGATGGTATGCGCTTGCCCCCAACTGGCAAATGACTTGAAAACTTGTTGGGCTTCCTGGACTGTGTTCTCGATCCAAAGGACATATTCACCCTTCAGGGCTTTATCTCGGATCGTATCGATCAGTATCTCTTGGTCTTGCATCAGGGATACCTGCACCTCGCTTTGCTCGTTTGCAATAGCAGGGGAATATTCAATGGGGTGTCCGGCGATTGCCTTGGAAACCAGTGGATAGCGGGATTGAATGGCACTCTTTGTTTCACTTTTGCCTTCTGTCAGGAAGGCCTGTTTCCTTTCTTCAGTTAGGGTTGCGCTTAAGAGGATGACTGTCGAACCTAACGTGCGCAGAGTCTGGATCAGGTAGTCCATTATTGTTCCGGTGTAGGCATCGTAGGTATGGACCTCATCGAGGATCACTACTTTGCCTGCCAAGCCAAAAGCACGTACGAATCCATGCTTCACATGCATGACAGCCATCAAGGCTTGGTCTATGGTGCCGACAGCGAATGGAGCGAGGAGTTTTCGTTTTCTAGAGTCGAACCAATCATTTCCAGGACTTGCATCTTCACCCATATCCGAGTCGACAAGCCAAGCTGAGCCATGGGCAAGAAGGGCCTTGTGATGGTCCTCAGGTGCGAGTATTGCATTGAGGAATGAATTCATTCGCTCATGGATCTTTTCGGAAGTAATTCTTGTCGGCAGTGCAAAGTATATGCCATTTGCAAGGCCTTCTTCCATCATGCGGTATGCTGCGTACAGGGCGGCTTCTGTTTTTCCTGATCCCATCAAGGCTTCAAGGATATAGACTCCTGGACCTTGGACACTCTCATATAGGGCCTGTTGTATTGGTCTTGGGGTGTATGGGGGAAATACTTGTTCAAAGGAGAGCCCCCTATGCAGTTTGGGGGATATGAACCCTGCCCGGTCAACGGCCCTATGGGCAAAATCATCATACTTCACCGTATCGATGCTTGAAAGATGTTCGTACAGGGGACCGGAGCCGATCCAGTCAGAAACTGTAGTCAGACCGGCAATGACTGAAGCTTGGGCATTGCTGGTGATAGTCGGCCAATCCTGTTGGAAAAACTCTTTCAAGCGCGATATCAATTCCATTCTGCGCTTCTGCCAGCCCGGCCCTCCAAGCAGGGTATCCTCTGGCAGGGAGAATAACGGGCTAGGGGATGATCCATGATGCATCCCTGCAATTTCAGGAATGAAAGGGCCGACCCCATCCAAGGCAATTTGGCTCACTCCCCCATGCATGCCTATATCCTTTTCACGCGAAGGCTTAGCATTTTTTAATGCGGGGTTGCTGTTAGGGGTGTAATCAGGCAAAAGCCTGTGTAGTTTTTCTTGGAAATGCGGATTGACCTTCCCAACGTCATGGGCCGCAGCTATCAGCTCAACGCCTTCTGGAAATAACAGCTCCCTGACTGAAGCCGGAAACCTGTTCACAAGCTCTCTTGCTACAGTTCCTACAATCTTACAATGCGTCTCCACATCTAGTCCTGGCCTATTTCCCCTCGAAGCATCTTCTAAGACCTTGGCGATGCAACTGGACAGTGGCAGAGGAGAGTCCTGTGGAACCTGATGTGTTTTCTTGCTCCGTTGCAGGGTGATACGAAACCTCCTCTAAAAGTCGTAAAGGTCGGCCGCACATCATATCGGGAGAACAATCATGGGTAAGACGACATTGAAGGCATGGGAACCAGTAGCAAGACGCATCTCCAAAGACGGCTTATGGCAAACAGATATGCTTACCATTGATTATAGGTCCTATCTTTATTATTGCAAGGATAATTTTGACAAGTGTCAGATACTGGCTTGATGCGTGGAAGTTCGTCCCAGGTGAGGGACCGTTTGAGATCAGGGTAGGGGCGAGCAGTAGGGATATCCGCTTGCATGCTTTTATTTAATCGTTCTGAATAAAGGAAATAAAAGAAGGGGAAGCCTGTGAAGACTTCCCCTTTGATGAGCCCGGCGCGATTCGAACGCACGGCCTTCTCCTCCGGAGGGAGACGCTCTATCCATCTGAGCTACGGGCCCATAAACTCGTTTATCGTAATTGTTTGCTGTGTAGGTTGTCAAGGGTCACGGGTCACGTACCCTATGACATCAGATATATTTCTTGTATATTGTTTTATTAAAAGAAAATATATGTTTTATTAATATTTCATATATTCTTATCATGATCATTAACCTTTACTCTTGACACTTGTTTTGTTGCTGATTACACTAATGCTAGGTAGTCCTACTACTTAAGGAGTTGCACATGAAAAAAAAGAACTTGCTAGTGGCAACCCTCTTGCTGATGGTCGGAATAAGCGGTCTTTTTGCTTATCCTCTCTCTTTTACTACCATGCAACTGCAAGGGCGTATGCCTGTAACTGAAATATTTAGAGTCGAACAGTCTGAAGATGCGTTGAACTTCAACTTGGTCGATAGTAGAAACTCCACCGTCAAGGTGGGATCATATATGATAACTTCCAATGACAGTACCTCACAATTTCATCTTTTCATCAACCCTGGTGAGGATGGAAAGCAAGAACAGTTCGCCTTTACTCTGGATCCGGGCTTCCCTAAGGAGCCGGGCCAGCAGAGCATGCTCCCCATATCTGTGCGGGTGGTCAGCAATACACCGGGGGCTGTAAGTGTCTTCGGTGCAGAAAAGGTGGACAAGAGCCTGGGAGTACGGGGTGTCTATACGGGCAACGATGATGTTCTCTATGAAAATGGTGACATCTTAGCAGACATCCCAGACTTCAATCCTGATATCTTTGCTACCGGGTGGTACTCTGCTGCGATACAGCTGAGCATCCAGGTAATCTAGGTAAAGTCATCGTCTAGGTAGAATGCATCCCTATCATCCTCATCACCAAACTGTCCTCTGAGCAGGTCTTTCAGCCATTGTGTATCTTCTTTTACGTCACTCTCCCCTTGATCGTACTCTTGGATAACAGGCTCTGCCAGCCAGGTGGAGAGTTGCTCAAGGGACTGCTTTGAGGTAAAGCATGTTTTTTCTGCAGTGGAAGGTTGTGAATCCTGGAAGTTGATCAGGAAGAATGGGCACTCTGTGCATCTTTGGTATGCTTTACAAAAGCAGGTCACTTTTGTATACCAGTCAAGATTATTCATCTGTTGCTCCTTTTGGCCAGCATACCCCAAGCTGAGCTTGAATGCCAATAATAGTGCCAAGCTTCGTTTGACTTATTCTTCATAGAAGAGTTACACTGTGGGTACTGAAACAGGCGAAAGAGGAGTTGTAATATGAAAAAACCGACACTGATGGTACTGGCTGCTGGAATGGGGAGCCGATATGGTGGAGTAAAACAGATTGATGCTGTGGGTAAGAACGGCGAGACGTTGCTTGATTTTGGTGTCTATGATGCCAACAAGAGTGGGTTTGGTAAAGTTGTCTTTATCATACGCAAGGATATTGAAAAAGATTTCCGCGAGCGCCTGTTTGACCGCATCGCGAAAAACATGGATGCTTCCTATGTGTTCCAGAGCAAGGACAAGTTGCTCACTGAAGAACAGATAAGGCTTTCAAAGGACAGGACCAAGCCCTGGGGAACTGTTCATGCCCTGCTTTGTGCGCAAGAAGCTGTGCGTGAACCGTTTGCAGTTATCAACGCCGACGACTATTATGGTCGTGAATCCTTCTCCATCATGGGCAAGCACCTCAGTGCCCTTGAGAATGACAGTCGTGAACATGCCATGGTCGGGTATGTGCTTGAAAATACCATGAGCCACAGTGGAACGGTCTCCCGTGCCATCTGCACAGTAAAGGATGACTACTTGGTAAGCATGCAGGAGAATACCAAGATTGGGTATGCCGACGATGCTATTATCAGCCATATCGACGGCAAGGATGTGAAGCTTACCGGCAAGGAGTGGGTTTCCATGAACTTCTTTGGTTTCGCACCCTCTGCCTTTGACAGCTTCTCCACCTATTGGGATGAGTTTATCAAGGACAATGTCAGCACTGAAAAGGGTGAAAGTTACCTACCCAATGGTGCAAGCAACCTGGTGACAAAGGGTGAAGGAAAGATACGATTCTATACGACAAATGAGAAGTGGTTCGGCATGACGTACAGTGCTGACCGGGACATCGTCAAGGAAGAGCTTGCCAACAAGATCATCAAGGGGTACTACCCCGAGAAGCTCTGGAAGTACTGATCAACGTGGTTTCTTGGGCCTGCTCTGCGTAACATCTGAAAGGCCGGCCCAGGCCGCCTCTTTTATGGGCGTGAATCCCTCACCTAGGACCTTATAGGCCTCCTGGATTATCATGAAGGCCTGTTTGTCAGTTTCATGGACAATATTGGTCAGGCGTGCAACCTTATGATTTTCTATCACTGTCATGATCACCGGCCTGTCCAGGCCGGTGTACATGCCGGTGCCGCTGAGAATCGTCCCTCCATGACCGAGCTGTTCAAGGATTTCCTTTTGTATGCTCTCCAGTTTTTCACTTACAATAAAAACCGTCTTAGCCGAGCTTGTGCCGAATGAGAGCACTACGCGGTCTATGACGGTAGCTGTAATGTAAACGGTTATGGTCGCATAGAGGGCCATCTCCAGGGAGAAAATAAAACCGCTCGCTCCTATGACCAGTGCATCAACGAGAAAAAGGGAAGAGCCCATCGAAAGAGGGGTAAATCTTGCCAAGATCTGGGCAACGATGTCCGTCCCCCCTGTATTTGCTCCACTACGCATGACCAAACCGATGCCAACACCCATAATAACTCCTCCGAATATAGCTGAAAGCAGAACCGAAAGGACATTCTCATAGGAGAGCAATCCTGCATATCCGAAGAATCTGTTCAACAGGAAGGTGAAAAGTGAGAGAAAGAGGGTGCCCGCCAAGGACCTTATGCCGTACTCTTTGCCAAAAATGGCGATTCCCAGGAGGAAAAGGGGTATGGATAGCACAAGGATAGAGAGCCCGGTATCAAAGCCCAGCGTGTGATAGAGGATGGTTGCTATCCCGCTGACTCCTCCGCTTGCAATTTTGGCCGGGGCAGCAAAAAGCGCTATCCCTACTGCAGTCAGAAAAGATCCAGTGATGATGTAGAAGAGTTCTACAAGATGGTATTGTCGTTTGGTCATGAGCATAGCATATAGTTAGGTGCTCATTTGTTCCACAGGTAAGGAGCAGATTTGCACCTGGGAAGGACAAGCGAGGACAGATGCTTGTATCGATCGATGGGTGCATCTTGGCTTTGGAAAGGATTTTTGGGAGACTCGCTATCCAGCACAGGGAGTGTCTTGGTTGTCCCTTCACTAAAAGCCCTCTCTGGTTACACTATGCAATCGAATACAGGTAACTTTAAGCTCTTGAAAAGGGTTTACCTCTATGAGGGTGTGTGATGGTTTCTATCGTGTTCACAGCAATCGTATCAAGGGAGATTGCAAGCGATGCCATCACCTAAATATAGCCATCTTATATCGCTGGTGGTAGCACTGTTTCATGTTTCGCTTGTTATTTTACGATTGGAAGTATATGATATGAAATATTGATTCTGGTTAGTTAGTACCAAGAAATAGTTAAAGTAGGAGTGTATATGATGATGAAACGTAGTTTTTTACTGGTTGCCTTGATACTGTTTTCAGTATCCTTGTTTGCTACACCAGTAGTGGTGACATGGGAGTGGATGCTAGATGATCCCGATGTTACCGTTTTCCGCTATCAGGTTAATGGTGAACATCCAGACCAATGGACTGTTGTTGATTCTTCGGTCACCAGCCATACCGAAAAGGGCCTCGATGGTTCAAAGGTGCATACGCTCTATCTCCAGCAGTCATATGATGGAATTTATTTCAGTGGAAGTGCTAAAGCAGAGTCAGAGGTCATTTTCCCACCAATGGAAGATGATGACGAATTTGCAACTGACGAATTTGTAACAGAAGAATTTGCAGTAGATGAAGTC
>CAZPOJ010000103.1:0-10500 GCA_964588005.1 uncultured Sphaerochaeta sp. | reverse complement strand
CAGCATTAAAACTTGTGGTACCATCATAAATTTTGTTTCTCTTTGTAAAGCTAGGTGCTCCTACACTTAACTGCTTGGGTGTGATAGTTCCAGTGAAGCTTCTTGTATTAGCTGCTGGAGCGCTGTAGTTATTCTTATCATCTCCATCAATGGTATAGGAGACGGTTATCTGGTTATTGGCTCCTACATCTGCACTCGCGTAGAGGGCTTCTGTAGCCAGGGTAACCTCATCACCGCTTACAAGCCCGTCAAGGATGCCTTTGCTGCGGACCAGGACTTTTCTTGTCCCGTCATAGGACTTTTCTGTATCGACCAGCGTAGTGTCGTCATGCAAACCAAGTGCTTTCCTGGTAATCGTCGCACTGTAGTCTGCACTATTGGAAGTCTCTTCCAATGTATAATTGCCTACATGAAGACCACTGAGGGAATATAGGACAGTTACCGGTTTTGGTTGAGGAGTATCCCCATCAAGGAGTACATTCTTGTCTTGGTAGGAAGCTGTTGCTCCCAGCACGACGTTGTCGTCGCTTGCAACTCCAACGAGGTTCCCGGCATCCAGGACCTTGGCAACAAGAGTGCCATCATAGATTTTGCTCGGTGCGATTTGTGTGCTGTTTGGTTTTACAGATAGAACCTTCTTGGTAATGACCCCTGCATATACCGTAGAGGCTTTCGGAGCAAGATAGTTTGTGTTGTCATCCAAAGCGTAGGTGACCAGTATTGCCTTATCGGTCCCTACGTTCTTGTCCCTATATGTTGCCGTTGCAGTAAGGGCGACAGTATCGCCGGGAAGGACGCCTGTAGGAGTTACAGAGGTGGTGCCCAGGGCTGTAGTCCCGTCATAGGTCTTGCTTGTTACTTCGAGGCTCGGGGATTCTACTGTAAGTTGTATCGGCATGATCACACCGGCAGGTTCTATATAGTTCTCAGGCCTGGTGTAGTTGCGTATATTGTCTCCTGTCAGGGCATAGGTAACAGTGATGCGATTTGGTCCCACAGAAGCATCGCTATAGTAAGCCTCAATGGATACATTGATTTTGTCGCCTCTGACCTTTCCACTCTTTTCCTGGTCCAGGGTAAAGAGTGCGGTGCGATTCTTGTCGTATGGCTTGGAAAGCTTCAGATAGGTCCCTTCCCTGGTAAGGACCTTCTTCTCGATCGTCAGTGTTGCCACCATATCGTCGATAATCTCATGGTTTGCCTCGTCCACGCTGAATGAGGCGGTGACCTCATAGGTACCCACATGAATATTACCGGTGTTCCCGCTATAGCTGACGCTCACGCCCTCAGGCAAGGTGCCGTTTATTGCTAGTTCAAAGGCCTCGTTGTTATAGATACGGGATACATCCTCAAAGGTTATTCCGCTCATATCAAAGGTCTTCTTGCTGATGGTCGCCGTGGTTGCGGCCTCTCTCTCCGCCAGGGTGTAGTTGTCCTTCTCGCCCCCGGTGAGGGTGATGGCGGTCACGCTGACCGTCTTCTCCGAACCTACATTCTTATCTGAGAAGGCAAAGGTGCCTGTTGCACCCACCGCTCCTGCATCGGAGGGGACCATCCCTGCAAGGGTGATGGCCCCTTCGGCTGTAGTATCCCCATTATACTTCCTGTCATTTGCCGCTATGGTGAAGGTGAGGGGCTTCTTTGCAATACTGCCGCTGTGACTCGTATCGGTGACAGGGGTGATGTAGTTGGCCGCATCAGAGCCTTCGATGATGTATGTAATGGTAATTACTTTGTTTTCTTCTGCATTCTTGTCGCTATACCATGCATGGGCTGTGACGGTGACGTCGTCACCTTCAACCAGGTTGGTGAAATCACCTGCGGTTACAGCAAGGGTATTGGTGCCGTCATACTCCTTGTTCTTTGTTGTAGGGAAGATTGGGGCGCTTATGGTCAGCTGCCTCTGGTGTATGTCCCCTGTGTAGGCGGTGTTGTCTGCTAGGGAGTCGTATTTGTTGGTGATGGTTGCATCATCATAGACAAGGTCATACGAAACGGTGACGGCTTTATCTTTTCCCGCACCCTTGTCGGCATAGGTTGCCCTGGCCTCGGCGCGCACCCCTTCATAGCCGCTCACCAGGCCGGAGAGGGCCCCTGCGGTGACGGTGAGGGTGGTTGTCCCGTCATACACCTTGTCCAGGGTTTCAGGGAAGAGAGGTTCGCCGATGCCCAGCGGTAGGGGGTCAAAGAGCACAGGTACCCGCAAGTCCACCTTCTGGCCTTCCGCCAGGATTATCTCTGTTGTTCCTGTTCCTATCTGTTTTTTGGCTGCATCAAAGGCGACAACAGTGAAAGTCCACTTTCCCGGGGCTATATTGGGGACAAGCACCTCTTGGTCGGGCTTCACATCCTCAAAGCTGAGGGAAGAGGACTTGCTGCCTTGGAGACTGCCTGTAACGGTATATGTTTCGACATAGGTCCTGATAGTGTCTTCGGCCTCAATCTTTAGGACGATATCACCTATCTTCACCATCATGTCGCTGCATCCGATCAGGACGAGCAAGACCGTGGCGAGGATCACGAGAGCTTTGGAAATCTTCTTGTATGTTTGTTTCATTGCATTCACCTATAGGGAGATCCGAAGGCCGGCCTGGCATCCGTACATGAACCCGAAATCATTTTTCTCAAAGAACGCAACAGCCAGGGGAGCTATGAAGAGCTTCTGCCCGGCGTTGAGTGCATAGGTAAGATAGAGAGAAAAACGAACCTGCTGGTCGACAAAGAACTCAAGGGAGTAGGTTCCATCCTTATCAAAATCAGCTTCAAGGAAGTGGAATATCACCCCATAGCCGAGTTCGGGGATTATATCCACCTTGTCGGAAAGGCGAATAGGATCGGCCATACCCAGGGACAAGCCCAGGGACTGCTGCGACTTTACCCAGGCACTCTTGGCGGGTCCCTTGCTGAAGGTGAGGGCGGTATGTCCGAGCACCTTGCCCAGGGGGCCATTCATCTGGATCCCTCCGCCCAGCAAATATGAGTAGAAGTTGCTGCTGCGCCCGGCAGGAAGCAAGCCATACCCCTTCACATCGAAGGACCGGCCGTGGCTCGGTTGCCTCTCCGGCTTCTCTGGAGGAAGAAGCGACCAGCTCCCGTTGATATAGTCGTAGCGGTATGTGTAGGTCCCGCTCCAGGAGTCCTCGGTCACTGCCTGCTGGACAAACAGTAACTCCTCCCTGCTGTCAAAGCCCTCTACAGCTATCGAGGAGGTTGCTGTCTGCCAACTCCCGTCCGGTTCAGATCCATACTGGTAGCGGATCTGCCGTACACTTCCATCAGAGGCCTTGATATTGAACCTGAGGTTGGTTTTGGGGGGATAGGGTACAAGGGACCAGCTTTTCTCCTGCTTGTCGTACTGGTATGCAAAGAGACTGCCCCATGCATCCATTTTTACAGCTTGCTGGACAAAAAGGAACTCCTCTTCACTGGCGAAATCTTCCAGTTCAAGAAGCGCTCCGGCGAGGGGGATGTTCTTCCAGGTCTGGTTCGGCAGGATGCCCCTCTGGTAACGAATAGCCTGGATACTCTCCGAGGCTGGGCGGACCTGTATGCGAACGGATTTTTCCGAAGCAAAAGACGGTGCCATGGAACCTACCAGTAATACCACGATGCACAACAGTGAATAGACTCGTTTAGACATCATCCCTCCCCAAAATACAACTGATACCTATTCGGCAACAGAAGTCAGAAAACAGAGAAAAGGATTTAACTTTAACTGCAAGTTCAGGATTGACATTGTGCAAGTAAAGAATCCTGATATCATCATAAATTGTCATTGGGTAAAAACAAGGTCAGTGGCATAAATGGTAGCATACACGGCATAAATGGTAAAAAATTCTTCTTATCAGATTAAAATGTATGTATTTAACCCGTAGTGCTGAAACAAAGGTTGTGATGCTTACAGGGAGATCGTGATGTTATAACACACAGATCAGTCTTATCAATACCTATAGGAGATATGGTCTTCTCTCTGACAAACTGGACAAAACACCTCGTATACCAAGTATACAAGGTGTTTTTGGTGAAGGTATTCGAACTATAGACAGGTGTTATAGGTTTTTAGAAAACTACCCATTGGACTACTCTCTCAGCCAGAAGTCCAATGGGAAAGATCGTCTAGTCCATCAACAGACCTTTTCAGCGTACGCCTTGATGGCTGAGGCATTGGCATAGCTGGTCGCTTCTCCTCTCTTGAGCACAACCAAGGTAGGGGCCTGCATGATGCTATATCTTTTGGAGAGTTCCTTCTCTTGTTCTGCATCCACAACGGTATAGGAAATGGCCGACTCATCGAGGAAGCGCCTGGCGATCTTGCAGTTTGGACAGGTCTGTGTGGTGAACAGCAAGACTGTATCCTGGGTGCTCTCTTCGGTGATGGTGTACAGCTTTCGCTCCTTGAACTCCTCGGCTTTTCCATCATTCCAGTTCTTCACCGGGCGATAGTAGCCGGTTATACGGCTGTAGACCTCGGTTGCCTTGCCACAGTGCGGGCAAAGAGCCTGCTCACCAGCAAGGTATCCGTGGTCACTACAGACCGAATAGATTGGGCTGAGGGTGTAATAGGGAAGCTTGAAGCCCTCTGCAATCTTCTTGACCAGGGCAGCCGCACTCTGCCAGGAGGGAAGCCGCTCACCAAGGAAGGCGTGGAATACCGTCCCTGAGGTGTAGAGTGTCTGCAGAGTATCCTGGATGGAGAGGGCTTCAAATATATCCTGGGTATAGTTCACAGGAAGGTTGGTGCTGTTTGTATAGTAGGGGGCATTTTCTTCGCTTGTTGCTGTCTTGATAAGGGGGAAGGTCTTCTTATCATGCTTGGCCAACCTATAGGTTGTCGACTCTGCAGGGGTGGCTTCAAGGTTGTACAGATCCCCATACTCTTCCTGATAGAGGGAAAGTCGGTCACGCATATGGTTCAGCACATCCTTGGCAAAGGAGGTGCCCTCCTTCGTACCTATATCTCTGCCCAGGAACCTTGCATTGAGACACGCCTCGTTCATACCCACCAGTCCTATGGTGGAGAAGTGGTTCTCAAACGTACCGAGATAGCGCTTGGTATAGGGGTAGAGACCTGCATCCATCAGGCGGGTAATGACAGTTCTCTTCACCTCCAGGGATCGGGCACTGATATCCATCATCTTGTCCAGACGCTTGTAAAAATCTTCTTTATCCTTTGCAAGATAGGCGATTCTGGGCATGTTGATGGTCACTACCCCGATGGAGCCGGTGGATTCACCGCTGCCGAAGAACCCCCCGGATTTCTTTCTCAGCTCCCTGAGGTCCAGCCTCAGGCGGCAACACATCGAGCGGACATCACTGGGCTCCATATCGCTGTTGACGTAGTTGGAAAAGTAAGGAGTGCCGAACTTGGCTGTCATCTCAAAGAGCAGTTTGTTGTTCTCTGTCTCAGACCAGTCAAAATCCTTGGTGATGGAGTAGGTGGGGATAGGGTACTGGAAGCCTCGCCCCTCGCTGTCTCCTGCGATCATGATCTCGATGAACGCCTTGTTGATCATATCCATTTCAGGTTTGCAATCCTTGTACAGGAAGGGCATCTCCACTCCTCCCACTATTGCAGGAAGTTCGGCGAGGTCTGAAGGAACAGTCCAGTCGAGTGTAATGTTGGAGAAAGGAGCCTGGGTCCCCCATCTTGAGGGGGTATTTACCCCAAAGACAAAGGATTCAATACACTGCTTAGTCTCCTGGTAGGAGAGGTTGTCAGCCTTTACAAAAGGAGCGAGATAGGTGTCAAAGGAGGAGAAGGCCTGGGCTCCGGCCCACTCATTCTGCAAGATACCCAGGAAGTTGACCATCTGGTTGCACAGTGAGGAGAGGTGCTTTGCCGGTGCACTGGTGATCTTGCCAAAGACACCGCCAAGACCGACTTTGATCAGCTGGCTCAGCGACCACCCGGCACAGTAGCCGGTAAGCATTGCAAGATCATGGATATGGATCTCAGCATTTCTGTGTGCATCAGCAATCTCCTGATCATAGACCTCAGAAAGCCAGTAGTTTGCTGTGATGGCTCCACTGTTGGAGAGGATGAGGCCTCCTACACTGTAGGTGACCGTAGAGTTCTCCTTGACGCGCCAATCGTCCAGTTTCAGGTAGCCGTCCACTGTATCCTTATAGTCAAGGATGGTGGATTTCATATTCCTGACTTTTTCCCGCTGCTTGCGGTAGAGGATGTACCTTTTTGCTACATCAGCATAGCCGGCCTGTACGAGAACTGACTCTACACTGTCCTGGATCTCTTCAACGCCTACTCTTCCATCCTTGATCTTAGGCTCGTAATCACTGGTAACCTTCAAGGCAAGAAAATCTATGATATTGGGGGTATACTGCTTATTCTGTGCTACAAAAGCCTTTGTTATGGCCGCTGCTATTTTTGAGATGTCAAAAGGGACAATCGAACCATCACGCTTGATGACTTGGTACATGCTCGCTCTCCTATAATTTTCTGTGAATGTAGATAGACTACACCATATATAGAGTCAGTTCAACGAATATACCACAATATGTAGAGTTTTAGCCCATAGTACAATTATAATCCCCGAATGAATACAGGTTCGATATACCTCTGTAAAAGAGCTTTATAGCAGTGCATCTTCTCTTCAGAGAGGGGTGTCAGGACCTCCTTTCCCAAGAGATTTCCCGAGTCTACAAAGCTTTGCAAGAAATAAGAGCGGCACCCCTGTATCCACCTCCCGATAGCGTGCATATCACTTTCTGTATGATATTCGCCGATCAACGTGGTTCTGAACTCGTAGGGGAGACTTCCCTCCATCAGGATAGCTACACTTTGCTCCACCTGTGCAGTGTCATAGCCTGGAATCCCTATCGTCTTGCCATAGTGCTTCCGGCTGTTCTTGATATCCATGGCAACATAGTCTACAAGGTGATTTTTTACCAAATGTTCCAACTCTTCAGGAAAACTGCCGTTGGTATCGAGCTTGACCAGAAAGCCCCTCTTTCGAATCTCTTTGATAAAAGGTTCCAACCCCCTTGAGAGCATTGGTTCACCCCCTGTTATGCACACCCCATCGAGAAAGTCATTTCTCAGGGAGAGAAAATCAAAAAAATCCTCTTCCGTACTACCAAGATCAAGAGGTAGATCCTCTATAAGATCAGGGTTATGGCAGAAAGGACAGCGGAAATTACACCCTCCCAAAAATACGGTGCACGCTACTTTTCCTGGATAATCGAGCAAGGTCATCTTCTGTAAACCGGCTATCTGCATCTGAACTCTCCTCTTCCAGTGTAAAAGGGATTGGCACAAAGGAGAAGTGGGAGGATGCACTGTGTAACATGCTACTATGCTACTTAGAGCATGATCCCCTATAACGACAGTGAAGGCGATGCTTTTTGCATCGCCTCCATCGGTACCCTTATGTAGGGTTAGTAAGTTCTGTTATTTTCTCGCTTCGTTCGTATGCTTTAGCTAAGAAAGCCTACTGCATTGCACGGGAGTTGCCGTCAGTGCGCTGGGTGGTAATACGAATCTGCTTGTACAACCCCTCCCCCTCACTTTTGGTTCCCACGCCACCGAAATCAGTGAGTGCTGTGTGGACAAGCCTTCTCTCATACGGGTTCATCGGTTCAAGAAGGCGGCTTCTGCCACTGCTTCTGACCTGTTCGGCACTCTTGAACGCCATACGGATAAGCTGCTCTTCATGACGCATGCGGTAGTTTTCACTATCGACGACAATCTTCAAGTCGGGTTCCGTCTTGCCTACGAATACATTTGCCAAGAGCTGGATTGCATCCAGGTTCTTTCCTTTTCTTCCGATAATGATGCTTGAGTTGTCACTTTCAATATTCAGCCCGAGTTTTCTCTCTTTACGGAAACCAATGGTGACCTTTCCCTCATATCCCATCTTCTGCAGCATGGTGGCCACAAATACCAGGACATCCTGTTCCAGCTCGCTGTTTACCGGGTGGTCGATAGCTGCCCCATCACCAAGACGGGGTTCATAGGTATCAGGTTCGACGGCTGTGGTGCCATCATCAAAATGAATCCTGATCTTTACATTGCTTTTCTTAAAAAGTCCCTTACGGACCGGTTCGACAATCTCTACATCAAAGTCTTCTCGTTCAATATGCAGTTCCTCAATTGCCTTTGCAATTGCCTCCTGCTCGGTACGTCCTTCGAATTCTTTCATCATATGTTTACTCCGTTTCGGAGGGGAGTTCCCCCCCGAAGTTAAAATCTATTGTGTGCCCTATTTTCGTTTCCCTTTTGGGCCGGGAAAGGTCCTGACGTTGCTGGCCACCTCTTCTTCTTTCTCAGCTTTTTTCTTCTTGTTGGTATAGACCTGCTGGACTATAGAAATGGCGTTCATGACAGACCAGTAGAGGATCAAGCCAGAAGGTGCGCTGTAGAGGACAAAGAAGAACATCAGGGGCATGCCGTAGGTCATGAACTTCATCATGCCCTGCTGGCTACCCGCAGTTTGTGCATTCTGGGTTATCTTCATCGAGAAGATCATGCTGACTGTGTAGATAATGGGAAGCAGGTGCAACTCATTTCCAATAAAGGGAAGGGTGAAGGGGAAGGTGAATACAGTATCAGGCATGGAGAGGTCTGGTATCCATCCTGGAATGAACATCGCCCCACGAAGCTCAAAGTGCTTGTTCAGCAGGCCATAGAAGGCGATAAGTATCGGGAACTGTACAAGCATGGGAAGACAACCTCCCATGGGATTGATCTTCTCCTTCTTGTACAGGGCTGCTATCTCTTCATTCTGCTTGGTCGGGTTATCAGCATACTGCTCCTTGATCTCCGCCATCTTCGGTGAAAGCGAGGACATCTTTGCAGTAGACTCCATACCCTTCTTGGTGACAGGATAGAGGGCGAGCTTCAACAGGAAGGTGAGGATAATGATACCCACACCATAGTTGGGAATGAGCTTATAGAGGAAGTTGAGGATCCATTTAAGGATATTCTCAAGCCATCCAAGCCAGGTATTGCTGTCCAAAGCCTTCTCCAGCTGGAGGTTGGATACACCAAAGCTGTTGAGGCTTGCATCATCATAGATGTTCATGAAGCTCTTGATCTGAGGCCCTGCGTAGAAGCGGAACGTATCTGTCTGCGAGGCGCTCTTGATGGAGGGCCTGGAGAAGTACATGCTCGACTCCATCGGGATACTCGCTTCGGTGGTCTCGCTCAAACTGATGGCGTAAGAGGTTGCATCGGGGATGGCAATCATAGAGAAGTACTTGCCGGCAAGCGCTACCCACGAGATAGGCACGGTGGTGTTGTAAAGGCCGTTGCTCAACTTGATCTGCTTCTTCTTTGTAGAGCCGTCTTCCTTTATGTAGAACCTTCGGTAGTTGTAGTTGTTGTTCGGTAAAGAGGTAAAGGAGGGGCCGATCTGCGGCTCAAAAGCCAAGGTATAGGCATAATTCTCAAAGGAGAGGGGAATTGACTTGTTCACGCTGTTCTGCATGTTGATATCAACCTGGAAAAGATAGTCGTTCTCCCCAAAGGTAAAGGTCTTGTTGACGGTAAAATACTCCCCGGTGGTCTTGCCCTCGGCATTGAGCATCTCAAAATCCTGGCTGAAGACAACCCTGTTGCCCTTTATGGCGTGCCTGAAGGTAGCGTCGATGGGGTTGGACTTGTCATTACCTGCATAGAGCAAGAATGCATCATTGCTCTGTTCACCTTGGAAAAGCAGTTCGACAGGTTCATCTTCATCAAGATGCTTGTTCAGCTTGAATGAGGAGATCGCCGCACCGACTGGATTGAACTCAATGGTAAACAGGGGAGTTTTGTAAATAAATGGATTTGAAGTCCCTACTTCTCCTACAGCAACAAGGGATCCTGGCAACCCACTATCCCAGGCAATATTTGCCGAGACCATAGCATTCTCTGCAGGAGCCAAAAGAGATGAGGTAGTAGAGGTACTGCCCTGTGTACCAGGTGCTGTCTGTACAGCGCTCTGCTGGGGCATTGCTGTAGGATCTGGGGCAAAGAATGTGGTCTGAATGGTCATTCCAACTGTTATGACCACAACTGAAAGGACAATGGCTAGAATGGTATTTTTATCCATATCTGCTCCTGATGGGTTGATACATGAGAAGAAATCACAGGAAAGATAGGATTATTCGAAGGGTACTATACAAAAAAGTGATGAGGGACTATAGCAGTACCTTAAGGCTGGAGAAATACTCCAGCCTTTTCACAAAGAGATATGAGTTGCTTCGTTTGAATTTCATGGTCTGGAACCTTTCCTGGATATACGATAAACGCAAAGTCGTAACCGGGGCGCATACGGGGTTTAGCCTGACGCCATATCTCCTTGATCTGACGACGAATTCTGTTGCGTTGCACAGAGTTTCCGTAGTGACGAACAGGAATTACAATAATTCTGTTCCAGTCAAGGTTATTATGGCTTACAACCAACTTCAAACCCTGGCGAGAGTAACTCTTGCCAGTCTTGAAAATATGATCTATCTCCGGTTTACGTTTTACAATTTCTTTTTTAGAAAGGCTTCTTC
>CAZPOJ010000102.1:0-10532 GCA_964588005.1 uncultured Sphaerochaeta sp. | reverse complement strand
GTACCAGCATCTTGAGCTGTTGTTGGTCGTTTCAGTCATACGGTCGCTAGGCTCTGGTGTCCAAGGCCCTGCTGTGAGTGCCATCCTGCCCCAACTGGTCCCTGCAGAGCACCTGACACGCATCCAGGGAATAAATCAGAGCCTGTCATCGGTGCTGTACATGCTTGCCCCCGCAGTAGGAGGGATGGTGCTCGGTCTTATGGACCTCTCGTGGACGTTTCTGCTGGATGTGTTCACGGCTACCTTGGCCCTCTTCATATTCATCTTTATCAAGGTTGATTCCATAAAACGGGCCAAGAGGGATACCCCTGTGGTGCATGCCATGTTCCAAGGTCTGCGGTACACCTTTGGAAACCCAGTGCTTCGCACCCTCATCATCTACTACTCATTTGCCTTCTTCCTGCTCACCCCTGCTGCCATTCTTACCCCGCTGTTGGTAGAACGGAGCTTTGGCCCCGAGGTCTGGCGCCTGACGGTCAATGAGGTCTCATGGACGCTAGGAAACCTCATAGGAGGGATCTTGGTATCGCTTCGTGGACACTTCCCCGATAAGGTGAAGGCTATCGCCATCTCCCTCATTGCCCTGGGCATAGGCTTCGCCTTGTTGGGTCTTGCCCCCTTCTTCTCGCTCTATCTCCTGATAATGACGCTGGTGGGTATCTTCATGCCGATCCTTACCACAGCAGAGACGGTCATGATCCAAAAGATCACTCCCTCGAATAAGATGGGAAGGGTATTCTCCATTGTGCAGGTCCTCTCAGGAAGCACCATCCCCTTGGGTATGCTCGTCTATGGCCCCCTTGCTGACATAGTCTCCATAGAGAGCCTGCTTGTTGTCTCGGGCATTCTCATGGCTCTGGTAGGCTTCCTGTATCAGAGAACCAACAAGAAGATGAGGGAGCAGGGGGTATGGAAAGTCTAGGAGGTGGTATAGGGCTCGTTGACCCTGCCTGTTCATTGGGCTTGTATTTCCATACCCCTTCTTGGTATAGTCAATTCCTATTGCACCACTAGGAAGGAATACCCATGAACACCATAGAGGACAAGAAGAGGGAAAAGCTCTTTACCCCAAGTATACTGCTCTTTCTTGTCAGTCAGAACCTTTCCATCTTCGGCTCCTCTGTCGTTGGCTATGCCATCATCTGGTATGTCACGCTGGAGACCTCCAGCGGGACATGGATGATGGGTGTTGCCCTTGCCACGATGGTTCCCCCTCTCCTGATCTCCCTGTACAGCGGGGTCTGGGCGGACAGGTATAGCCGTAAGCTCTTGATCATGCTCAGTGATGGTTTCATAGCCCTAGCTACTCTTGCTCTGTTCATCTTCTTCAGGATGGGGTACCAGCACCTTGAGCTGCTCCTTGCCGTTTCGGTCATACGCTCCTTGGGCTCAGGTGTCCAAGGACCTGCGGTCAACGCCATCTTCCCCCAGCTTGTACCCAAGGAACACCTCACCAGGATACAGGGCATCAATCAGAGTATTCGCTCGGTCTTGTTGCTGCTCTCACCGGCTGTAGGGGGCTTGGTGCTCTCCCTGATGAACATCTCCTGGGCTTTCCTGCTCGATGTCGTCACAGCTGGCCTTGCCATCCTGGTCTTTGCCTTTATCAAGGTAAAAACACTTGAGCGTAAGGCTGAAGCCTTCTCTGTTCGAGCGGAAATGGCCGAAGGGCTCTCCTATACCTTTGGCAACCCGGTGCTCAAGCGTCTTATCCTGTATTACGCCTTTGCCTTCTTCCTGGTCACTCCAGCTGCCATCCTCACCCCTTTACTGGTGGAACGGTCCTTTGGGTCGGAGATATGGAAACTCACAGCCAATGAGATAGCCTGGACAGCAGGAAGTCTCCTGGGTGGGCTCTTTATCGCCGTCAAGGGGCAGTTCAAGGACAAGGTGAAGACCATAGCGCTGGCATGGGTTGGTTTTGGCATTGGCTTTACCCTGCTGGGCATCGCCAAGCCTTTTTGGCTCTATCTGGTGGTTATGGGATTTGTAGGCATCTTTATGCCGATCCTCGCAACAGCGGAGACCGTCCTGATCCAGGAGATAGTGGAGCCGAACAAGATGGGAAGGGTCTTCTCCATCGTTGAGCTGATCTCCGGCTTCTCCCTTCCTTTGGGTATCATCTTGTATGGGCCCCTTGCCGATATCGTCTCCATAGAGAGCTTGCTCATTGTCTCAGGGATACTGCTGGTCCTGGTGGGCTTGAGCTACCAGAGAAGCAACCGTCTGTTGGTTGCCCGGGGAAAGATTCTAAGTGGACAAATATAGGAAAGAAAAAACCCCAGAAAACTGTATCTGGGCTTTTGAGATGAAGGTTTTTACTGAACTTTCTGTTTTAAAGTCATAAACTACTATAGACCAACATGCTCTCGTTCTTCTTTTATTCTCTACCACCATACTTTTCTGCTACATAGGGGTATCCATATGCTGCATACTCGTTCCAAAAAGCATCCTTCTCCTTACCTGGAGGCGTTGGCTTGAAAAGGGGAGGCTGCAGACAAGCTTCCTGGGTGCTTTGGATATACTCCAAATGTGGTGAAAACTCTTGGAAGGCAGATACTCCCTTAGGGGAGTTTACCAAGATCAGGGAGACACCTTGCTTGTCTTCAAACTCGGGTAGCGTATCCTCGATACCCCAGAAATCTCCTATGGTAATATCCCCTGCCCGATCGAAGGAGCAAAACTTGCATGCATAGCAACAGGGGCGTAGGATGGTGCTTTTGAGAAACAAGGAGTAATAGGGTGAAGAAGGAGCATCAAGGAGGGTCTCCTTTGTGCCAAAATCAAGGTGCAGGAGAAGATTTCTCCACCCCTTGCGCTTGTCCCTGAAGGAGCAACCAAGGAGAGCTTTACCCTCCTTTTCTTCCACGTGAGCCACATACTCGCTGAAAATCTTGGGCGAAGGGACCCCGTAGCAAAGAAGATCGACCAGGAGCAGTGTGTCATACGGTTTTTGTAGGTAGGTTCGCAGTCCCGCAACCTGACAGGGCGTACCGGTAAAAAGAACTCGCCTCCCATCCCCCAGGTCTTGTTCCACCTCTTTGTAGACCTCCCCCAGGTCACTTTGTACATACTTGGAACCACGAAGGTGGTCACGTTGTTCCTTGGTTATGGCGCGCATATGAGATACCGTCATTGTTTCAGTGAAGCCAGCACCATATACCACCCCGCCTTGTTCCAGTATAAAGTCTGATATGGCGGTGAAAGCACCTCCTGAAGCACTTTGTTCTCTGATCAAGGCATCAGTATGTTTGGCGGCATAGACAAGGGTATCGGGGAATAGGGCTGCTCCTATGCCCTCATTGGTCAAGGAGGGGCATACTTGGAGGCAAAGGCCACACTGCGTGCATTGGTCCTCATCGACAACAGGGTAGAGAAATCCCTTTCCATCTGGTTCCATGGATATACAGGAGACAGGACAGATATGGTAACAGGCAGTGCAGGCGAAACACTGTTCGCCAACGATGAGAATATTGGACATTTTTTCCTTCCTAAGACCCTCTATTTTGTTGCTAGAGTGCGTATGAGGCACCTTCAGAGTGGGTGCTATTGAGCACCTTATCCACAAAGACGGGTACCAGGTCAGGGTCGAACTGGGTGCCGCTATTGGCATATAGCTCCTCTATTGCCTCTTGGGGAGTGAGACGTGGCTTGTAGGCCCTGTCGCTGATCATAGCAACGTAGGAGTCCACAATGGCTATCATTCTGGCAGGCTTGGGAATCTCAGTTCCCTTGAGCTTTTGTGGATACCCGGTTCCATCCCACCTTTCATGGTGGTAGAGCACATACTCTGCAAAGGGGGCATACTCGCCTACCGAGCGCAGTATTGTATACCCTATTTCAGGGTGGCGTTTCAGTTCGAGCCATTGGGCTTGGGTGAGGGTCTCCCGCTGGCTGAGGATGCTCTCGTCTATGGCAATCTTTCCTAAATCATGCAGGCTTGCCCCCCGCTCAACCTGCCAGACTTCCTCCTTGGAGAAGTCCATAACCTGGGCAAAGAGCTTGCTCAACTGCCCTACCTTGATGCTGTGTTCCTTTTCCCACTGGTTTATTTCAAACTGCTGTACAAGGAGGGTGTCGATGGCATGTTTCTTAAAAGCTGAGCTTTTGGAGAGTTTTTCTCCATACATGCTGTCTTCAGCAAGCTTGAAGGTTTCATCAAAGGTCATCGAATCCTTCTCCTTGATGGCGTAACCAAAGGAGACAGAGACCCTGAGGCCCCTGATCTCCTCCTTCAAAAGGGCTTCGTTGAGGCGGTCGACGATTATCTTGGCATTGAGGGCGTCTGTCTTTGGAAGCAGGAGGATGAACTCATCCCCTCCGAGTCTGGTGATGATGTCACCTTCCCGGCAGGTCTTACGAAATACTGCAGCAACCTTTTTCAGGAGCTGGTCCCCGGCATCGTGGCCGAAGGCGTCATTGGTAAGCTTCAGGCCATTCACATCCCCCAGGACCAGGGTAAGGGGGTAGTAAGGCTCGTTGTCCACCGTCTTCTTGATCTGCTCGTAGTAGCGACGGTTATAGAGCCCGGTCAGGGGATCACGATAGCTCAGCTGCAATATTTTATCCTGTTCCTTTTTCTTCTCGGTGCTGTCGCGGAAGACCAGCACCACCCCCTTGATGGTCCTTTCACTATCCATTATGGGTGCGGCACTGTCGTCAATGTAGCGCTCAACGCCATCACGTGCGATGAGGATGGTGTCTTGAAGCATATTGACAGGACCGCCTTGTTCCAAGACCGTGGCCACAGGGTCTGGACACTTCTTTCGCTCTAGCCCACAGACAATCTTAAATATCTCGGTGAAGGCTCTTCCCTTGGCCTCATCTGCTCGCCAACCGGTAAGCTGTTCGGCAACCTTGTTCATAAAGAGAATCTTAGCCTCGGCATCCGTTGAGATGACTCCATCGCCAACGGAGAGCAAGGTTGTCTCGAACAGCTCCTTTTCATAGAATATCTGCTGTTCGAGTCTCTTACGACCGGTAATATCATCAAGGATGATGGCAAACTGGTTTGGATAGGAGCGGTAGGTGGATGCAAAGAAGTACTTGTCCAGCGTCTTGTTATAAGCCTCATAGGAGACGCTCTTTCCTGTGAGGGCGACCTCACAGTTGCGATCGATCCAATACTCCTCAATCTCGGGCATGACCTCTCGCAGTCGTTTGCCAACGAGGTAGCCTGTTGGAACGTTCATATAGTAATCGAAGCTGGGGTTTGTTTTAAGGAAGCGTACATCTTGGGGCTTGCCACTCTCATCCAGGATAATCTCACAGTGTGCGAGGCCTTGGATCATTGAATCAATGAGCATGCGACTATCCTTCTCACTTGCCTCTAGGGCAAACTGAGCTCGCTTACGCTCGTTTATACCCGTATGGGTTCCTGTCATCAAGAGCGGTTTCCCCTCTTCATCCCAGGAGATGACCTTCCCCTGGTCATGGATCCAGAGCCAGGAACCATCCTTGCATTGTAGGCGCAGGTCAAAGTTGTACGTTTCTCTCTCTCCTGCAACAACTGCCTGCGTCAGGCTTCTTGACAGCTCATACTCTTCAGGGTGGATTCTTCCCTCCCATGTCTTGAATGTGATGGGCTTGAGCTCTTCAAGGGTATAGCCCAGCATCTCTGCCCACTTCTCGTTGACGGAGAGGGCGTTGGTTTGCACATGCCACTCCCAGGTGCCTACATTGGCCCCCTCGATGACATTGCTGTATCGGTCGCGGCTATCCTTCAGTTGTTTCTGGTAGGCTTCCTGCTCTTTTCGGAAGGTAGTAATCTTCATTGCACTCAAGAGCCCTGTAATAAAGATTACCAGCAGGATGACCAGAGGACCTGTAATGGTCAGGATGGTATCGTAAAGATACCACCGCTCCATTGTCTCCTGTTGCTCTGCAAGTTGTTGTTGGGCACTTTGTCCGATGCTATCCAGGAGGGTTATCTGCTCTTTGGTATAGGTCTCGGTGAGGTTGAACTTGTCGGTGAACTGGGCCCCTTGGATAAAGTCCTGGGGGGAGCTCTCCATCAGGGAGCGCATCTGGAGCATTGGGGTGATGACCATGTTGTGCATCTCCAGGAATTTCTGCATCAGGGTTGCAAGGCTCTCTTGCTGTCCATCGATCCCCTTGGTAAGGGAGGAGAGCCTGCTGTGATGCTGCACAAAAGAGTCTATGTACCCATCAATCTGGAGACGTTGATCCTCTTCTCCTGTAAGCAAGAAGGCTCGTTTATGCAGGAGGATATTCTGGTAGGAGATCTTCAGCAGAGCTGACTCATGCAGTATTTCATGAGTCAGTTCTACGAGTTGGCTTGTCTCCATCGCCTTGTTGTGCAAGGTGGCCTTGAAGGTCCCTATGCTCAACATTGTGAGTGCTATGATGCTGAAGCCCACAATAAATCGGCGTACTATGCTTCCTTTGTTCTTGATAGTCACCTTCCTTATCAGTTAGACGTATAATACCTTTACTCGGCTTTGATAACAAGGGGATTGCTTTTTCTAAAAACCAGAAAGCGAAAGAGATAAAGCCGAAATTGCTGTCAGAGAGGAGGAAGGAAGATACCTAAAAGCAATTAACAGTATTCTATATCAATAAGGACTTGATACTATAAGGGGTTTATGCTATACTACACGTGTAATACAAAATATCTAGTATATATAGGAGAAAAAACAATGGAAGAAATTAAAACTAGCCCAGGCTTGCCCTTGATCGGTGATAAGGCACCTTCTTTTCATGCAGTGACAACCCAAGGAAATATCAATTTCCCCGAAGACTACGCAGGAAAATGGGCGATCCTTTTTTCACACCCCGCTGACTTTACCCCAGTCTGTACCACTGAGTTCATGACCTTTGCCTCCATGGCAGATGATTTCAAGGCTCTTAATACTGAGTTGATCGGACTTTCCATCGACTCCCTCTATGCCCACATCGCATGGCTGAGGAAGATTGAGGAGCTGGAGTGGAAGGGAATGAAGAACGTCGAGGTCAAGTTCCCCCTCATTGAAGATATCAAGATGGATGTATCCCGCAAGTACGGTATGGTACAGTCCCAGTCCTCAACCCAGGCTGTCAGAGCTGTCTTCATCATTGACCCCGAGGGAATTGTCAGGACCATCCTGTTCTACCCCTCATCAACCGGTCGTAACTTTGATGAGATCAAGCGCATTGTACAGGCTTTGCAGAAGGCCGATAGCGAAGGTATCGCAACCCCAGCAGACTGGAGACCAGGTGAGGATGTGATCATTCCCCCAGCAGGTTCCTGTGGAGTTGCCAAGGATCGCATGGAGACCAAGCAGGAAGATCAGTACTGCCTTGACTGGTTCATGTGTTTCAAGAAAGAGAAGTAAGCCTACCATTTAAATACATCTGGTTAGGACCAAGAAAAGGGAGCGTCAGTGGCGCTCCCCTTTTCGTGTCCTTATCGTAGCTCTGTTGTAACCGAGTGCTTGGTGCAATCTACTTGTGGTAGGTTATTGCTCCCGTTGGGCAGACATCAACGCACTCCCTGCAGACCAGACACTCATTTTTGGTGATGGAGTACTTCTTTCCTTCCTTGGCTATCGCCACCGAAGGACAGATCTTCTTGCACTTGCCACAACTGATGCACGTCTCTTCGTTAATCCTCATCGCGTACGCTGCCTTGCGGCTCGGCAGGCTGAGGATCGCCCCATACGGGCAGAGGTATCGGTGCCAGAGCTCTTCTGGGAAGAAGAGGGTCAGGGCAAACCCCAAGCCCACCGAGATGGGCAGGACAGGGAGTTTCTTCCCTGTCCTGAGGGTAAAAATCAGGATCCCAAGGAACAAAGCCAGCATAAAAATCCGTACCCAGGTCTTTTTCAGGAACTCAGGCACTTTGAAACTCTTGATGCCCAGTTTTTTCTTGGTCCAGGACAACGGTTTGAGAACGGTGTTTATAGGACAGATCCAACCGCAGTAGAGTCTGGAGAAGACCAGGGAAACCAAGGCGGAGACGACAAAAATAATCATCCATATCTGGATCTTCCCCACGACTGCCAATACGACAAAAAGGGCGAGGAACAGGACTTGTATGCTTCTTTGTGCTACTTTTTTCACTTGAGGGATTCCTTGTACTTGCGAGGGTGGGGGGCTTTGATGATAAAGAACTCACCCAGTTCGTCATGGGTGTTGCTTATGTTCATCTTGGTATGGAAGGGAACATGGACAATAGAGCCATGTGCATGATGGTTCGCTTCCTGGTCGTCGAATATAAAGGTTATGGTTCCCTGCACTATGATGAGGTATACGTTTGAGTCACTGAAGTGGATGGGAACTTGATCTCCTTTCTCCAAGGCGATGTGGTTGATCATAACCTCGTCATTTCCAACGAGCTGCTCGATTACCTTTTTCTGGGGTATGGTAAAGGGGACAATTTTTTCTAACATGCTGGGCCTCCTAGGCAGTAGTATTTGTAGTATACTCTGATACATACTAGTACAGAGTTACTTAAGTAACACTTTGGAGTATGTATGCAGGCTAATCAATACCAGCGTCTCACTGAAATCAATCTTTTCTCCTCTTTCTCCCCAGCGAAGCTGTCACTCCTCTTTACCAAGGAACGTTTTAGCATCAAGCGCTATGCAAAGACCCAGATGATCTCTCTTGCCGGGGAGGTATGCTCCTCCTTGGATATCATTCTCAAGGGAAGCGTGTCGCTACAGAGCCTTGATGAGGAGGGACGCCTCTTCAAGGCTCAGGTGCTCAATGAGGGCGATATCTTCGGGGCTACCTTGCTGTTTGGCACTTCCAACAAGTTCCCCCTCTCTGTTGTCTCCGAGGGATCGACCGAGGTCTTGCACCTGAGCAGGGCTCTGGTGCTTCTTCTCTGCAAGGAGAATACCCTCTTTACCGAGAGTTTGCTGCAGATAGTATCGGATAAGGCCCATGCCCTCTCAACCACCCTAACCAACCTGACTTCAAAGACCTTGAGGGAGAACCTGCTTGACTACCTCAGGCAGCAAGTAGCAGAGCAGGGCAGCCGGACTATTACGCTTGCCATCAGCAAGAAGGAGCTGGCTCACCGCCTCGGGGTGGAGAGGACCTCCCTCAGTAGGGCTTTGGCCATTTTGCGCGATGAGGGGGTGCTCACCTTTGCCAGAGACAGTATATCACTGTTGGAAGAGTGAAAAAATGTGAAGAAGAACTTGCCGATTTTACTAATTTTTAGTATATGGATATATACGATATATACAAAGGTAAGGAGGAAGAAGATGAATATACAGAAAAAACTATTCACCTTGTGCTCTTTGCTTTGTGTGAGTGTTGCCCTATTGATAGCAGCCCCCAACGCAGAGAGACTATTCAATGATGTAGAGGCCCTGGATTATCAGAACCAGAGTTTGGAGAGCATCAAGGATGCTTACGACAAGTTTGATGATGGTCTGGCTCGTGATATGCAGCAGGCGTATCAGGACATGATGAAGGCTAAGGAGAAGGGCGACCTTGCCTCCTACCGCGAGGCTTACGCCTGGTTGGAGAAGCTCAAGAGCTTCAAGATGAAGGGCGAACAGAGCAACCTCCTGCTTGGTCGCATAATGGCTGAAGCAGAGCCCAAGAGAAGTGAGTATGCTTCCTGGCTCTACCAGAGAAGTGATTCCTACAATCCTGTACTCACCTTGGACTTTTCCGCCCAGGGAGAGGGCTATCGCTACAGCTATCGCCAACAGATTCAGAAAGCACCCCTTTCTGAGGTTGCCTTGCCTGACTATACCCAACTGCGATCGAACAGCCACCAGGTAGGAGTGCTCAAAGGATGGGGCCTTACCCCCGATGAGCTGACCTACAAGGCAGGCGAAACCATCCCCATGCCGTATACTAACCAGACACTCTATGCCATTTGGGATACTGGGGTGCGGTTTGTATCCGAAGAAGGGGAAGAGACCCTGTATGGAGGGGTTGAGGAGGGCAATGAGGTAGTGGTACCCAAAGCGACTACCGCTGATCCTTCAGCAATCTTTGTCGGATGGTATGACCGGGGAACAGGCACCCTGCTTACTGATGAGGAGAGCTATACCGTACAGGGCAAGGGAGCCTTGTTCGAGCCTCTTTGGAAGAGCTTGCATGTTCCAAAGATAGCACCTCTCTATTATTCCGCTGAGGCGCTTCCCAAGCGTACCCAGCTTGCAGTGGGGTTCCTGCTCCATAATACTGGCAACCTCAATTTGAAGGGCTTGGTGGCAACTCTGGAGCCAGAGAGTGAGCATGTCACGATGTTGGTGGACCGTTTGGCTTTAGGCCAGCTCCCTGCCAACAGGTATGGGACCAACAACAGCAGGTTCGCCACCTCCTCTGAGCAAGCTCTACGTGGTGGTCACAACACCTTTAGGTTTGTCATCTCCGACAAGGCTCCTTCTGGTAGTACCCTCTTGTTTACCCTTACCATCAGTGATGACAAGGGAGACTCTTGGTCCCTTCCTGTAGAGTTCAAGGTTGAGTAGGAAGACCTTGAGTAATGCGGGTTGTTGGATACTCAACAGCTGGAGCTGCAATAAGAGCTGGAGAAACTGAAGAACCCAGAGAAAGAAAAA
>CAZPOJ010000101.1:0-10537 GCA_964588005.1 uncultured Sphaerochaeta sp. | reverse complement strand
ACCAAGGCTTACCTAGCGTAGGTCCTATGATATACTGGTAGGGAGTGGGAAGAATACTGGCTTTTTTTATCAATCCTAGATACTATACAAAACCAAAGGAAGTGTAAGAAACCATGAATAGACACCTAACCCTAAGAGGAATGATAGTAGGTCTTTTGGGCCTTGTGGTCATAACAGCCAGCTCCATGTATGTGGCACTGCGTATGGGAGCCCTTCCGTGGCCAACCATATTCGTCACTGTGGTCAGCATGGCGGCACTGAGCAAGGCAAAGAACTCCTCCCTGCAGGAGATCAACGTAACGCATACCATCATGAGTAGCGGAGCTATGGTAGCAGGGGGTCTGGCATTTACCCTCCCCGGACTCTGGATGATAGCCCCCGAGGCTTCATTCTCAATCCTGCAACTGATTATACTGGCGGTGGTCGGTGCCATACTGGGCACACTTTTTTCCGCCATCTTCCGCAAAAAGCTCATTGAAGAGGAGCAACTGCCCTACCCGATGGGACTAGCTTCCTATAACACCCTGCAAGCCAGTGTGAAAGGAGGCCATGGGGCAAAGACCCTCTTTGCCTCCATGGGGGGATCGGTCATCTTCACAGCACTTCGTGATGGCTTTGGTAAGATTCCTGCCCTACTTACCCTTTTCAAGGGAACAGCCCTGTTTCCCGCCTTCTCCATCTGGGTATCCCCGATGGCGATGGGCATTGGGGCGATCATCGGTCCTCTTTTTGCCCTCATCTGGTTTGGGGGAGCCATCCTGGGCTACTACCTCCTCATTCCCATAGGCGTGGGAACGGGGCTTTTTGCCTCCATGGCTGAAGCTGATATATTCCGCTCCAACCTGGGAATCGGCCTGATGATAGGAACCGGACTGGGAGTCTTCATCAAGGCGATCATCTCCAGGGTACAACAAACCAAGAAACAAACAGAGGCCAAGCAGATGCCTGCTAGGACCAGGAACATGGTCCTCATCGTCCTGGCCTTCTCGATCATCCTGCTTGCTGTAGGAACAGAGATCAGTTTCACCGAAGCGATCATAGTCATCATAGGTATCTACCTGACCACCTACCTCTCAGGGATGCTTACAGGACAGACAGGCATCAATCCAATGGAGATATTCGGCATACTTGTCCTGTTGGTGGTGCAGTTCTTCACCCACCCTTCCCTCATCGCATCGTTTAGCATAGCAGCAGTGACTGCGGTTGCCTGCGGTCTTACCGGAGACGTCATGAACGACCTGAAAAGTGGACACCTCCTGGGTACCGATACCAGGCAGCAGATCCTTGGCGAGGGCATAGGGGGCGTGGTAGGAGCAGTCCTCTCGGTTTTTGTACTGCTTATCATGAAAGCTTCCTTTGGGGGCTTCGGCACTCCAGAACTGCCAGCCCCCCAAGCGGCAGCGGTTGCTGCGATGGTAGGGGGCCTCAGCCATGTGCCGGCCTTCATCATCGGGTGTGTCGTCGGAATCCTCTTGTATCTGAGCAAGCTCCCCTCGGCAACCCTAGGGCTGGGTGTCTATCTCCCTATATACATCTCCTCGATCATGGGCCTTGGGGCGGTTCTTTCCTCCTTGCTCAAAAAGATATTTGCCAAAAAGTACTCATCAGAGCGTTTGGGAGAGGAGTCGGGGCTTATTGCCAGTGGCTTACTCGGTGGTGAAGGTATTACCGGTGTAGCAATCGCTATCATTTCCATGCTGAAATAGGTATAATGGCAAGATGGAACAAGAGAAAAGAATACCCCTATCCCTCTACGGCCTGAGTGCAGAGGATATAACCGAGCTACTGGAACTACCCAAGGCCTTCTACGGAAGACAGATATACGCATGGCTCATCAAGGGAGTCACCTCCTTTCAGGAGATGACAAACCTCCCGAAGCTCGAGCGTGACCGCCTGACAGAGTTGATGCCCTCCATCTCCTCGTCGATGGTTGCCTCAACCGATACCGACGAAAGCGGAGCGACCAAGATGGGCATCCGCCTCCATGATGGAGCCATCATCGAGTGTGTCCTGCTTGTGGATAAAAAAGGCCGTCATACAGCTTGCCTGTCGAGCCAGGTCGGGTGTGCCATGGGGTGCACCTTCTGCAGCACAGGCACCATGGGCCTGTTACGCAACCTTGCGGCAGAAGAGATCATCGAGCAGTACACCCACCTTGTACGGGTGACTGCTCAGCCCATTACCCACATAGTCTACATGGGTATGGGCGAGCCGCTAGCCAATATAGCAGCGGTGACCCGCTCCATAAGGTTCTTTCACCAGGAGCAGGGGTTCAACATCAGCTTGCGCAGGATAACCATCAGTACCTGTGGTATTGTACCGGGTATCCTAAAGCTTACCGAACAGAGGCTGCCGGTCAAGCTTGCCGTCTCGCTGGTAGTGGCGGACAACAAGATGCGGGACAAGATTATGCCGGTAAACCAGAAATGGGACCTCAATGAGCTGAAACGAGCACTGCTTCACTACCAGAGGCTCGGAGGAAAACGATTCACCATCGAATACTGCATGTTGCACAACACCAATACCGATGAAGAGTCGGCAAAGAAACTTGCCTCCTACCTGAAGAATCTTGATGCACTGGTAAACCTCATTCCTTGGAACCCGGCACCGGACATGCCTTGGGAGACCCCCTCAGAGGAGGAGATTGATCGTTTTGCCCACTTCCTGGACCGCTGGAATGTAAAATACACCCTCAGACGTTCACGGGGACGGGAGATCAATGGTGCCTGTGGGCAGCTTGCTGTCCCCCTTAACAAGGGTATGGAGTACGACTTCCTAGATGATGAGGATGATGAGGACTGACCCTCAATAATCTAAAACTAACAATCAGTCCCTATGGATAAGAAACCTCCTGTGATCAAGGCAGGGGGTTTTTTCCAAAGATATTTCCATATCAAGTGGCATATGGATACTATATTCCTTACTTATTACCAAGTAGGGAACTCTTTATCCATTGTAGTGCCAATTTCAGCAGTGAATTGTTGCCTTCACGTTGTGTGTTGTCTGAAATTCAAACTTGGAAATGTCAAGAGAGTCTACACCTTCTTCCAGAACGTCTTGCACTCCTTCTTATCGTCAATATTGAAGCGTATGATCCTTGCAAGAAGGGCATAGTCCACAGCCATCTCCCACTTGATGCGGAATAGGTTTTTTGTCTGGCTGTACCCGGACTTTGCTATATCCTCTGAAAAGAGCTTGATGGCAGTAACATCCGGGGAAACTGCAAAATGATGCTTGGCAACACTGAAAGCGATGATGAAGGTGCCATGGTCGGTGAACATCGGCTGGTTCCAGGCAATCTTGGGCACAAGGCTCGGGAAGGTCTTTTGGACCCAAGCAAAGATAGCTTCTATCTTCTGTCTGTGTTCCTGGTTGTCTATCGCAGCCAGAAAAGCTTCAAAAGTTTCCATAGCGCTCCTCCTTGTTCCAAGACAAAGTCAGATACGAAAAGCATAGCAAAACACCCGCTGTTTTTCTAGGTTATGACTTCTCCAGAATTGAACGACAGAAATATAATGCACCCAAGGCACCAAGGAGCAATCCCCCAGCAATCAGCAAGGAAAGGGCTAGATTGGTTTCTGCAAGAAAACCCAGGATGAGAGTCAGAACCATCTCCATACAACTGCCCACCAGGGAGTTGAGGCTCAACGCTGTTGCAAGGGCCGCCCCTTCAGAAGCCTTCGCCGTCACTGAAAAATAGAGGGGTTGCACAAGGACCACCCCAACACGGACCAAGACAGCGCCTACAAGGACAACCACCACCCCGTGTAATGAAGAGAGCAAGAGCAGCCCTGCAAAGGAAAGAAGAAAGGCAGCTACAGTTGCGGGTAGTGCCCCTATCCGGGCAACAAAGGGAGCTGATAGGAGAGAACCAGCTGATGAGATGCCTGCCAACAGGAGAAAAGGAAGGCCAAACAGCGACAGGGGGAGACCCACCCTCACATAGCACAACTGTACCAAGATGAGGGTCACCACCTGGTTTATCCCAAACAACATTGAATTACCCCCAATATAGAGCAGCAAAGGCTTGTTCTGTACCAAGGCAGTGATCGTCTTTACCAGACTCCTATTTGGAAGAGAGGATGCTTCTTCTGCCCTGCCCTCTCGGGGAAGCAAGAGGATGAAGAGCAAGGCACATAGGTGGCTGCCTATTGTAAGGAAAGCGCTCTGGGTATAGACCTCGGTGAACAGGGGAAAGATCAGGGCAACTGCAAACAGTCCAAGGAACAAGCTCCCCTGGTACTGAGCCAGCTCCTTATGTCCTGCCTTGCATCGGTGCAGGTATGCTATATCAACACCACTGAGGGCACTGAAGGCTATAGCGAGCAGAATTCTTTCAAGCAGAAACAGAAAAAAGTTGTTGGCTCCAAAGAACACTATCTTTGAGACAAACAAGAAAGAAAACGACAGGATTAAGGTACGCCGATACCCTATCCTATCGGCAATATGCCCCCAGGGAAGTTCAAGGGCCATCATCAGGGCGAGACTGACAGATTCGATGATACTCATCTGCCATACCGTTATCCCCCTATTCTGACGATAGAGGGTCGCTACAGGGGCATAGAAGACCATGCCTGAAAAGAAGGCGCTGAGGCTCATCAGTACCACAGCCTTTGTATTTGGTTTTTGCATGTAAGCTCCGCACAACAAGGTGACTGGTAGGTATCCAGACTAGGACAAGGGGGGATGTGCTAGGGTTTAGTCATCTAACTGGGAACTTGCATGAAGATAGCTTAGGCCAAACAAAGCACAAGGGCAAGACCTCAGGTCTGCCCTTGTGCTTTGTTTCTATGGCTTTGTTCGTTGTATTCTCAGAGCTCTTATTCTTCTTTCTTGGAGAAGAACCAACCCCTACTCCAGAACTGCCTTGATCCTTCTCACCCCGGCAGAGGAGGACTGCTCCTTCTTAATCTTAAAATGGCCCATCGTTGAGGTATTCTCCACATGAGGACCGCCGCAAACCTCCTTGGAGTAGTCTCCAACCGAGTAGACCTTTATCTGTTCGCCATACTTGCCCTCAAAGAGAGCAATGGCTCCAGCCTCCTTGGCCTCTTCTATAGTCATACTCTCAACGGTGACGGCCAGGTTGCGCCCGATCTGCTCATTGACCAAATCCTCAACCTTCTTGATCTCCTCCTTGGTCATGGGAGCGGGATGGGTGAAGTCAAAGCGAAGGCGGTCGACGGTGATGTTGGAACCCTTCTGCCCTACATGCTCGCCCAGTACATCTCTTAGTGCCTTGTGCAGCATGTGTGTTGCGGTATGCAAGGCTGTGGTCTTGTCGCTATGGTCGGCCATGCCGCCCTTGAACTGCTGCTCAGAACCACTGCGGCTAATCTCCTGGTGCTTTTCAAAAGCTTTCTTGAAACCTTCTTCATCAACGGTGAAGCCATGCTCCTTGGCAAGCTCGCGTGTAAGCTCAACAGGAAAGCCATAGGTATCATAAAGCTTGAAAGCTGTCCGTCCGCTCAACTGGCGGGAGGAGCCCTTCAAGAGGTTGGGAAGCATCTTCTCAAACTCGCGTTCACCCTTTTGGAGGGTCTCCGAGAACTTGGTCTCTTCTGCGGCAAGTTCCTTGAAGATGAACTCTGTATTGGCTTCTAACTCAGGATAGGGTTCGCTGTAAAGGCCAACTACAATCTTGGCCAGATCCCCTAGGAACGAGCCCTGGATGCCCAGCTTGTGTCCATGACGAACAGCACGCCTGATAAGCCTTCTGAGGATATAGCCCTGCCCCACATTGGAGGGTGCCATACCCTTGGGGTCACCCAGGATAAAGACACTGGTGCGTACATGGTCGGCAAGGATACGTATGGATATATCGGTATCCTCGTCATTGCCATACACTTTCCCACTCAGCTTCTCAATACCTGCAATGATGGGGATAAAGACCTCGGTCTCATAGACGGACTTCTTGCCTTGGAGGATGGCTATGGTGCGTTCGATACCCATTCCGGTATCCACACACTTTCGTTCCATCTCGGTATACGAGCCGTCGGCATTCTTCTTATAGCCCATGAATACATCGTTCCAAATCTCAAAATACTTGCCGCAATGACAGCCGGGACGGCAGTCAGGACCACAAGAGGTACGCCCAGTGTCCATGAACATCTCACTGTCAGGTCCACAAGGACCGGTCTCTCCAGCTGGACCCCACCAGTTATCCTCACGGGGTAGGAAGTAGATCCTCTCATCAGGGATACCGTGCTTTCTCCATGCATCGGCAGCCTCCTCATCACGGGGGACCTCATCATCACCGGCGAAGACCGTCACCGAAAGCAAGGAGTGGTCGATACCCAGCACACGGGTCAAAAACTCATAGCTAAAATCGATCGCTTCCTCTTTATAGTAGTCTCCAAGGGACCAGTTGCCCAGCATCTCAAAAAAGGTGAGGTGGTGAGGATCGCCAACGACCTCAATGTCCCCGGTGCGGATGCACTTCTGGTAGTTGGTCAGTCGATTACCGGCGGGGTGCTCGGCCCCCAGGATATAGGGTACAAGCGGGTGCATCCCGGCTGTGGTAAAAAGGACAGTCGGGTCATTTTCAGGGACCAGAGAAGCACCACTGATCTGTGCGTGGTCTTTTGACACAAAGAAATCAATATATTTCTGTCGTAGTTGGTTTGCTGTTAGTTGGTTTTTCATATGTCATGATAGTAGTATCCCCAACGAATGTATGTCAAGGCAGATTAGAGTCCGAGCTCGAGTTGAACGCTCTTTTGCACTACTTTTCCTACCTCTAGCTTGCTCTTGACCGCCTTCTCCAAGACTCTAGGGATATCCTCAGCCTTCTTTACCACAAAAACCCTCGGACGGTAGGCGAACTCTTTTGGCCAGAGGGAGCTATGGTTGTCCAGGCTGCTTTGATAGAGGAAGAGGTACTTCTTCTGTTCCAGGGCAAAGGCAGCTTGCCTCACCGCCCCTCCCCTATCACGATCTTCCACCACAATGGAGGCCAGCGAAAGTGCGCTCATCAGGCGGTTGCGCAGCAGGAAAAAATATTTCTGGGTTGGATTGCAGGGGGCGAACCGGCTTACCAGGGCACCTCGAGTCGCTATGGTCTCCTGCAGCAGTGCATGCTCAGGAGGATAGCAAGAAGTAAGGGGTGTCCCAAGCACTGCAAAGGTGGGAAACCCATGATCCAAGGCAGTCTTGTGTGCCACCCCGTCAATGCCCAGGGCAAGCCCGCTGGCCACAACATAAGAAGCCTTGCCCAGTGCTATGGCAGATTCTGCTGCCCGCTTCTTTCCCTCCGGGGAGGGGCTTCTTGTTCCTATGACCGACAGCGATGGCTGGCTCAACAGCGAGGCATTGCCACGCACATAGAGGAACCGGGGGCAGTAGGCAAAGCTATTCACCTGCTTGGGCCAAAGGGGATGTTCCCAGGTAAGGACCTGCACCGCCCTGTCCATCGCCTCAAAAGCAGGAAGACAGGTAAGATACGCTTCTTTGAGATATTCCTGAGCTACATTCAGCAAGGAAGCATACTCTCCGAGGTGTTGCAGTAGGGGCTCTGTAGTATCTAAAAGGACTAGGGCCCTAGTAAAGGCCTCTTGGGCCTTTGCTTCAGAGTTCTTGTTCGCCTTCAGCAAAGTTTCATAGTTCAGAGCCTGGTGCCATGTACTGTCCATAAGTCCTCCACGGGAACTCTATCATGGGCAAAGAAAGCCTGCAATCATCAAAATGCAGAAGAGCTGCCCCTTCTTCGAAGAAGAGAGGGCAGCTCCCACAGTACCTCTAGCTAAAAGAGAACAACTACATTACGTGAGCAAGGCCTCTGCGATACCCTTCATCTCCAGCAGGTTATCATGCTTGGGATTCCAGTTCACCTTGACCTTAGGACCGACAACCTCAAGACCGGCCTTGACCAGATGCTCCTCCAACACCTCTACACCTTCACCACTCCAGCCATAACAGCCGAAGACAGCGGCCTTTTTCTTCTTAAGCTTGAGCTCATAGAGGAAATGAAGCCATCCTGCAACCGAGGAGAGGATGCTCTGTCCCACCGTGGGGGAACCGACGGCGATGGCCTTGGAGATAAAGACCTGGGTCATGATATCATTCTTGTCCGTCTGGGAGATATTGAAGATCTTCACCCTGGTATCAGGGGAGAGCTGCTGGATCTCATTGGCAAGGGAGTGGGCAAGGGCCTTGGTGCCATCCCACATGGTATCGTAGACAATGGTAATCTGGTCTTCCTGGTAGTCATCTGCCCATGCGGCATACTTGGTTACTATCTGCAGGGGGTTGTCACGCCAGATGACTCCATGGCTTGGTGCAATGATGTCGATAGGAAGATTCATGCCAACAATCTCCTCAATCTTACGTTTTACCAACGGGGAGAAGGGGGCAAGGATATTGGCATAGTACTTGAGGGCTTCCTCCCAAAGCAGGCACTGGTCAGCCTTATCGTTGAAGAGTTCTTCAACGGCAAAGTGCTGACCAAAGGCATCGTTGGAGAAGAGGATGTTGTCCCCTGTCATATAGGTTGCCATGCTGTCAGGCCAGTGAAGCATGCGCATCTCAACAAATACCAGGCTCTTGCCATTGCCAATATCAACACTGTCACCAGTCTTGACCACCTTAAAATTCCATTCGGGATGGTGGTACTGGCCGACCAGGGACTTCACGGCATTGGCTGTGCAGTAGATGGGGGTGTTGGGAATCTTCTCCATCAGGTACGGGAGGGCTCCACTGTGGTCGACCTCCCCGTGGTTCATTACGATAAAGTCAATTTTGCCAAGGTCAATCTCCCTCTCAAGGTTCTCCCTGAACTCCCTTTCATAAGGTTTCCAGACGGAATCGATGAGCACAGTCTTCTCTTCCTGGATAAGATAGGCGTTCTGGGAAGAGCCGTGGTTGACTGAATAGTCATCCCCATGGAAAGTCTCCAGTTCCCAGTCGATCTTTCCAACCCACCATACATTGTTTTTTACCAGTCGTTTCATAGTTCCGCTCCTTCTGTATATTTCGGAAAGAGAATCGAGTTCTCTTTATATATATGCAAGAATACATCCTCAACCAGTGTTTTCATCAGAGCATACAGGGCAATATAGGTAGGACACCCATCAGGGGGCGGGGTAAACGATCCTGTTGCCTTCTGCAGCTTCTTGATCAAAGCACCTGCCGCTTCATGGTCATCTTCTAAGGATTGTACCATCTCCAAGGAGCGCGGTGTAGCCTTTTCCCTCAGTAAAGGGAACACTTCTTCCTCTTCCTCAACAAAATGCTGCAATAGCTCCTTGCGAAGGTCACCGAACAAGGAGTGAACAGCCAACAGTTCTTCCTTATGGCCCTTATAGTGGGCACGTAGGACTATATTGAGCTTTGTATCTACTTCATCCAAGAGATCACGCTCTCCAAGATGGTGTGTTGCCTCTATGTGGTCTATGAGCGAATCAATGCTCATTTCATAAAGAGAAGGGTCTACAGTCGCCTTGTATTTGGTTTGTGCGTCTTGCAGGAACAGAGCAAGGGAGGCGAGAAACTCCTCTCGCTCATACCCGGCTTCAGCGATTGCACTGTAGAGCATGTGCTCCCCTCCACAGCAGTAGTCGATCCCTCTCTCATTGAGAAATATGGTGGCAAAGGGGGACTCCTTAACCAATTCTGATAGTCGCTTGTCTGTCATACAGTATCTCCTGTTACTACCAGGGTACTCTGGAACAGAAGCGCTCACTATGATTCAAATCAACTTAGCTTCATAAAACCTTCTTTAACAAAGAGAAAAAGAAGGGAAAGGTAAGCAGTGAAATACAGTAACCAAACGGTACGAGAGCACCCATTCACCCAAGCTCTCCTGAGGCAAGCAGCTCCAAGGCAGAGCTGTCCAGTATGATAATTTGCTTCTTTCCTGCAACCGACACCAAACCACGCTCCTGCATCCTCGCTAGCTTGCGGTTGACCGTCTCCTTGGTAAGATTGACAGCATCCCCTATCTCCTCCTGGGAGAGCAGTACGGTATTGCCACCGGTGCGATGAAGTCGCTCCAACAGGAACATGGCAAGACGTTTCTCCACGGGCTTGGTTGCCAGTATCTCTACCTGCAGGCGGTACTGCTCAAGCTTTCTATTGAGGTAGCTCATCACAGAAAGACCGATGTGAGGATCACTGAGCATTAGGGAGCGGATATCGCTGCTTGCAATGGTACAGATACCCAGACTGTCACCTGCAATACCACTCTCCCTGCAGAGACTCTCACTGAACAGCTGGTCCCCCCCGTAGAAATCTCCAGGAAAAAGCGTTTCCAGGAGGACCTGCTTGCCATCACTGCCATAGCGTACAAGCTTCAACAGACCAGATCGTATGATGATCAGGCGATTGGACTTGTCCCCCTGGTGGAACAGCACCTCTCCACTGGAGAGGTTGCGTTGGCGGATAAGGCTCTGCACCCGTGCTATCTGATTCTGTTCAAGGTGCTGGAAGATGGGCAGATTCTGAAGACAGACAGAGTTGCCACTGGTACAGGATTTGCACGCCACCATCAATCGTCCTCATACAGCTCGTTGATGACATCCCATGCTGAAGCAAGTCCCTT
>CAZPOJ010000100.1:0-10556 GCA_964588005.1 uncultured Sphaerochaeta sp. | reverse complement strand
GGATGCGGCCATCTTCACCTTGGCTGTCCATGCATTCATTGAAGGTACCCTACGACCTAAAATCCCCCGAAATTGTAACCATGAATTAGTGTAAGTTCCTATGGTATAGGAATAAAACCCTGTTTAATGGTTGCAATGCATGTTAAACATGGTTATAATTTGTAACCATGAGCAAACAGAAGAAGAAAAAGCCAGGCTATAGGGCTATCCACACAGTGAACGGCACGAGGTATGTGTATGAGTGCGTTTCCACCTATGACAAGGAGAAAAAGGAATCGTTCAACAAGCAGGTATGCATAGGCAAGCAATCCCCGGAAGGCAAGTTCATCCCCAATGCCCGCTATAGGGAAATGCACAACCTCGCCCCTACAGGGGAGAAGATTGCAGTATCAAGCAAAGTGATCGGGGCAACTGCAGTACTCTCTTCCATTGCGGAGACCAGTGGCCTCACACGATGCCTGACGCTCTCCTTTGGCAAAGACAGGGGATCCCAGATGCTGGCCTATGCAGAATATCTTCTTGTACGGGGCAATGCCCTGTCACACTTCTCTGCCTGGGCCTCTTCGCAAAAGCTCCCCCCCGGGGCCGCTGTGCTCAGCAGCCAGGCGACCAGCAAGTTCCTCTCGTCAATCAAGGTTGGCGAGATGGAAAAGTTCTATGCCCGGTGGGCCCAAAACTTTTCTAAAGACGATACGCTTTGTATGGATCTGACCAGTGTGAGCTCATACTCAAAAGGGAACGAATTGGTCAAATACGGGTACAACAGGGACAAGGAACGCTTGGAGCAGGTGAATATACTGGGACTCTTCAGCTCTTCTAGGATGCTTCCCATCGCTGTGAGGATGTTGCCGGGCAACATTGCTGATGTAGCTACGCTCAAGAAGGAGCTGGTGCATTTCAGGCATCTGGGTTTGGCTTCCCCCCTGCTCCTGCTGGACAAGGGCTTTGACAGTGAGGAAAATCGCAATTGCCTGTTGGACATACGATTGAAGTTCCTTATGATGAGTGAAAGCAGAAGCAACTTGCTGAAAGACTTGTCAGAAAAGCACCGGGATACCATGCGCATCCCCTCCAACATGTTCTTCTATCAGGAGGATCGGTACTATGCCACCACCGAACTGTTGTTGCTAGGAAGCGAGGGCAACAGGAGGTGCTATGCCCATATCTTCTATTGCTCCCGGCTGGCTGAAAGCCGGCTGGACCGATTCAATGAAAACCTCAACACCTACTATGACCGGTTGGTTGCAGGAAGCGACATCTCTGAGGTTCCCCCATCCTTCAGCCCTTACTTTACAATAAGGGAAACCCCAAAGAAAGGGCGGACAGTCATCCTCGATGAGGAGGCTGCTGTTGCCAAGGAGAGAGGCTTTTCCCCAATGTTCATAATCCTCACAAACAAAAAGATGGAGGCCCCTGCTGCGCTGAAACTGTATAGGGAACGTGACTCTGTGGAGAAGTTCTTTGATGACATGAAGAACACCCTTGATATGAAACGATTGCGTGTCCACTCTGGTGACAATGCAAAAGCACGGATGTTCATGCAGTATATCGCATCAATCCTGTTGTACTCCTGCCGCAACAATCTGGGGCTGTATAAATCAACCAACAGCTCGATAAGAAATATACTTGAAGATTTGTCTGGGATTTGTGAAGTGAAGCACAGCAACAAATATGGAACCCTGATTACTGAATCTACGAAGAAGCAAAGGGAGGTGATTGAGCAGCTTGCACCCAATTCAATCTCATGGTTACAAAATTAAGGGAATTTAGGCTACGAGAACGCTACGCCCTTACTACCTTGGAGATCGGGTTCAACGACCTGGTCTACAGATTCCTTGAGGAGTGCCGCCAGAACGATCCTGGCTATATCCCTGAGTACCCTATCCTCAAGGAGCTGAAGCATACCCATATTGAGACCAATGAGGTGCGACACAGGTTCTCTACATCTGAGGTCTCAACAGCTGAGGTGGCGACCCTTGAATTGGAGTGCTTTTGTAAACTGGCCGGTCTTGGAGGCGAACAAAGGCTCGCTTCCATCAGGGCATACCTCTCCTCCTGGGACAAAAGGATATCCTTGGGGTCGCTAGCGATGGAGTATGAACGAATGCAGCATCTCTATGCCTACGAAAAAGAGCACAACGTCAAACTAGCACAGCAGGTCACCACCCTTACCGAAGAAAAGCAGAGGGTGTGGAAGCTGAACACCCTGTTGGAGAAGAACGCTCTGGAGCTGGAAAAGCTGGAACAGGGACAACGTTCCAGCACTAAGAGGATCGATCGCTTGCGCAAGGAGCGCTTTGAGACTCAGGAGAAGATCAAGGGAATGCAGCAAAGAATCCAAGGCCTGGAGAAAGCTCAGGAGTATATGGATGCCATCAGGCGTATGACCGTCTTCACCAGGACTCGTGGCTCATATGAAAACCTGATGCTGCGCCTCACCAGCGAACAGGCCTCCATACTGGAACAGATCCATCTTGATGGGGATTTTCTTATCAAAGGCAGTGCAGGGACCGGCAAATCCCTGGTCCTGATCAAGGCGATGGAGAAGGCGATGCGCTCAAATTCCAGGGCAACCCTTGCGCCAAAGGTTGCCCTGCTGACCTTTACCAACACCTTGGTCAAGTTCAACCGGTATATGGTCTCCATCCTCTCTGAAGGAGAAGAGCGTCCCTTAGTCTCTACCGTCGATGCCTTCCTGCTTGAAAGGCTGCAGGATTTCCTACCCCATGTAAGACCGAGCACAGAGATCCTTAGGGACTCTGTAACGATCATGCCTTTGAGGGGATGAGCGGCGAGCAGCTTGCCAAGGAGATTAACCTCTTTCTCTTCAAGCAGGATATCTCCTATGAGGAGTATCTGCTTGACCTCATCGCGCGTAAGGGAATGAAAAAACCCCTGAAGCGAGCGCAGAGGGAGAAGGTCTGGCTAGTGCGTGATGCTGTTGTCCAGGCGATGGAGGAGATGGGCGTGTTGTGCTTCTCCTATATTCCCATCCTCCTACAAAAGCTACTCAAGGGGGAGGAAGCAAAGGCTCTTGTGCAGTTTGACCAGCTGTTCATCGATGAGGCGCAAGATCTTGGGACAGCCACCTTGCGAGCTTTGAAACTGCTCAGCAAGGGGTGTGTGGTCCTCTGTGGTGATGACAAGCAGTCTATCTACCAGGTTGGCTCTTCCTTTGCCCGTTCAGGTCTTGATGTGGTAGGCAGGTCAAAGATGCTACGGACAAACTTCCGCAACTCGGTACAGATCCACTCCTTCGCCCAGGCCTTCAAGGCTAAGGGGATAGAGGAGGCCAGCCGGACAGAGGCCCTCGCCTTCCGCGATGGGCCCATGCCCGAGCTGTTCCGCTTCACCAACAAGAAGGAGCATATGAGAGCCCTTGTGGACCGAGTCGCCTTCTTCTCTTCGCTTCTGGAGTATGAGCGGGAGAACATCTGCATCCTCACCCCGTCAAAGAAGGACTTCCCCCTTATCCGTAGCAGCCTGGAAAAGGCAGGGTACGCTGTCTCTGAAATATTGGACAAGGAGTTTACCTTTGAAGAGAGGGGAGCGATACGGATGAGTACCCTGCACTCGGCGAAAGGGCTGGATTTTCCTGTCGTGCTGCTCTGCCTAGGAGGCGAGCCCAAGACCCAGAGCCAGTATGACACCAAGGCCAATGAGCAGTTGCTCAGAAACCTCATCTATGTCTCCATAACCCGGGCCCTGGACCACCTGAACCTCTTCATCCCCTCAGGAACAACCAACGAGGTGTATCTTGACCTGATAGGGTGTTTTGAGAGCTTGCAATCTGAAGAGTACTAGAGGGCCGTCCACCCTCCATCGACGAGCAAGAGCGTTCCTGTGACCATGTCGGAGCTGTCACTGGCGAGATAGAGCACAGCAGAGGCTACATCCTCGATGGTAGCCACTCTGCCTCGGGGTATCTTTGCAAGTACTCCTGCAAGGAAAGTGGGGTCGTCCAACCGCTCGGCAGTGCCGGGGGTGCGGATAAAGGTAGGGCCGACTGCGTTGACGGTGACACCCCTGCCCGACCACTCAACGGCGAGCGTCTTGGTCAGCATATTTACCCCTCCCTTGGAGGCGCAGTAGACAGCCTCTTCAGGTATTGCAACAACAGAAGCTTGGCTGCTTATATTGACAATTCTTCCCCTACCCCTTTCTAGCATCTTTTTTCCTACTGCCTGACAGGTGAAGAAGGTTCCCTTGAGGTTGAGGTCCATCATCCAGTCCCAGTCCTGTTCGGTGATCTTCTCTGCAGGGATGGGGTTGCCCATGCCTGCGTTGTTCACCAGGACATCGATGCTACCCATCTTCTGCTCCACCGCTTCTACACACTCATGGATGGAAGAAACACTTCTCAGGTCCAGGGGAAAGGCTTCACACACTCCCCCCTCTTCTTGAATCTCCCTTGCCAAGCTCTCCAGCTGGACCATGTCCCTTGATGCTATGGCTACCTTCGCCCCTTCGTAGGCGAAGATCTTGGCAAGCCCAAGGCCCAGGCCCTTGCTCGCTCCGGTGATAAGGGCCACCTTCCCTTCCAGATTCGATCCAAACTTCTTTGGCATATGAGCCTCCTCTTTGTAGGGTTACCCTACGCCAGGAAGCTCATACGGTCAAGTTTATAACCCTAAAGGTATCCCTCTATCTTCTGTAGCGCAGTCTCTACAATCTTCTTCTTGTCTTCAGAGAGCCTGTCAAAGGGTTTTTTACACGGGCCTATCTCAAGACCTTGCAGCTCCATGCAGTACTTGGTTGCCGAGAAAATCCCCTGCTGGACCAAGGTCTCGATAAAATCATTTGCCAGGTGTTGCAGGGCCTGGGCCATTGGCATATCGCCTGCCAAAAAAGAGTCGCGGATTGCACGGTAGAGCTTAGGGCATACATTGACCGTCGTTCCGATGGTCGCAGTCGCCCCCGCAGCCATGCTGTAGAGCCAGATCTCATCAAACCCATTGTAGAGAGTTTTCTCAGGAAATGCCTGGGAGATCCTTTCCAAATCATAGAGATTGATGGAGGTGTGCTTGATCCCTACAATCTTCGGGTTATGCAACAGAGGGTTATCCTTTGAAAATGAGATACCGGTAAACTGGGGGATGTTATACACAATGACCCCAAGGTCTACAGCATCAGCAACATCTTCATAGTAGTGCTGTATCTCCCTTTCACTATAGTGATAATAAATCGGGGGGATAAGCGAAACCGCTTGGGCCCCGCAGTTCTGGGCATGTAAGGAGAGTTTTATCGCTTCATTTGTGCTCAAGGAGCCTGTATGCACGATAAAAGGGACCTTGCCGGAGACCTCTTGTGAAAGGGTATCAACGATAGCCATTCGCTCAGAGGTATCCAGAAGCAAGCCTTCACCAGAAGAGCCGCAACAGTAAAAACCCTCTACCCCATGCTGTATTTCATGACGAACCAATGCCTTGAGAGCGGGGAGGTTTAACCTTCCGCTCTCATGCATTGGGGTGATCAAGGCTGAGAAAATCTCAGCCTTTTTCGTTTCTAAGGTTACCATGCGGTCCATCCTCCATCGACGACCAGATTGGAGCCGGTCATATAGGAGGAAGCATCAGAAGCTAGGAAAATTACCGAACCATTGAACTCATCAGCCTGTGCCATCCGTCCCATGGGCATTCTAGCGTGATAGTTTGCATGGAAATGCTCATCCTGGGTCTCTCTCCAGACTCCAGAAGGAGTGAGGGTATTGACCCGAATACCCTTTTTAGCCCAGTAGGTCGCACAGTATCTGGTCAAGTTATAGAGCCCTGATTTTGCAGCACAATAGGCAACTGGCTTGATGAACGGGATACCGGTCATCTCTTCCTTATAGGCATAAATCTCCTGTACAGGGCTGACCATCCCATAGATTGAGCCGATGTTGATGATGGACCCTTGCTTGTTGGCCGCTATGAGACGGGCCCCTACTGCCTGGGTCATCAAAAAGGTTCCGGTAAGGTTTGTTTCTACAACTTCACGGAAAACTTCTTCAGGAAACTGCTCAAAGGGACCGGAAACCTCTGGCGGAGCACTGGGCTGGGTATCGATTCCAGCATTATTGATGAGCACATCGGCAACTCCCCATCTACTCTCAATGGAGTCCAGTGCGGTGTTGATAGACTGCTTATTGGTAATATCGACGGAAAACAGACCAATGCGCTCACTTGCAGCGAGCTCTTTTCCAAACACCTGCTCAGCTTTTTCAGCATTGGCTGAACGGGATAATACCGCTACATGCGAGCCGCGTTTATGAAACTCTTTAACGAACTCAGCACCAATCTGTCCAAGCCCACCAGTAATGACCACAATCTTCTCTGAAACATCAAACAATGTATCTTTCATTTTTTACTTCCTTTTCTTTAATACTAGAAATTTATTCTATCAACCGAGCAACAACATGTTCGGTAACCACGTCACTATCTGTGGTATATAGGTACACATAAGCAGTACGATCAACAAGGGAATCAAAAATGGCAAAATTCCCCTGTACAACCTGTTCAAAGGAACATCCCCCACGTCGCTGATGATAAACAAACAGACCCCAAACGGAGGGGTAACCTGCCCAATCATGAGATTTAGTACCATCACCACACCAAAGTGGACAAGATCGATACCAAGAATCTTTACGATGGGAAGCAGGACCGGAAGCATCAGCGTCAGGATTGCCCCAGGTTCCATGAACATCCCCAACACCAGGAGCAGCACATTGATGATCATTAGGATTAGGTACGGGCTGTCACTAATACCTAGGATAAAGTTAGCTATCTGCAACGAGACCCCTTCCTTGATCAGCACATACGAGAACAGCATGGAGGTACCGATAATAAAGAGTGTATTGGCTGACGTGATCGCCGATTCCAACAAACACTCCTTGAACGTCTTCCAGTCCAGGGTACGGTAGACAAACACTGCAATTGCCAAGGCGTAGATAACAGCTACACTGGATGCCTCGGTGGGGGTAAACCAGCCAAGCACAAACCCACTGAGAATTATCAAAGGAGTGATGATTGAAAGAATTGATTGCAGAAACTGGCTCCACAACAAGCCCAAACTAAAGGGGAAACGAGGATATTTCCTTTTTACAGCAAAGATATAGACCAGGACCATCAAGGCAAAAGCCATGAGGAGCCCAGGAATGACACCACCCATAAAGAGTTGGGAGACACTCACACTTGCTACCGATCCATAGATAATCAAAGGAATGCTTGGGGGAAATATGGGACCGATGACCGTAGATGCCGCAGTAACAGATGCAGAAAAATCCTTGTCATAGCCGTTGGTGGTCATCGCTTCCATCTCAATGGTCCCGAGCCCCCCTGCATCTGCGGCGGCACTACCTGACATGCCGGCAAAGATCAAACTTGCTACGATGTTTGCATGACCAAGACCTCCGGGGATCCACCCTACCATTCGTTTGGAAAAGTCAAAAATCTTCTCGGTGATCTTTCCTGCATTCATCAGATTGCCTGCAAGAATGAACAAGGGTATAGCGATAAGAAGAAACGAGTCGATGCCACTGACCATCTTCTGTCCAATTACCATGATGGGATAGCCCAAGTTGAGACAACCCAGGACAGCACTAGCTCCGATGGAGATGCTGATAGGCGCCCCTATAAGCAGTAATACAAAAAAACTACCAAAGAATAGGATCATGTTGTCTCCTTTGCAACCACAACGGTCTTGTGAGAAATTTTCAGTATGCGCTCAATGATGTCATACAAGGCCTTGATGGCGAGAAAGGCACCGGTTATAGCCATGGGCAGGTACTGCCAAGCCTTGGCAAACTTCGGCATGGAAGAGAAATACTCGGTACTTATATAGGGATAGAGTCCTACAAATGCTACTATCATAGTTATCCCAAGTGCCATAGCAACCACTTTATGGACATACCACAGCAGCTCCTTGAATGATCCCTTGGTACGAAGGTAGAAAATATCCAAGGCGATGAGCCTATTTTGGTCATCAAGGACAATGACACCAAGGAAAGCCATCCATAAGAACATAAAGCCTGCAAGCTCGGTCATGCCTCGAAATGATTTGTTCAGAATGTTTCTCAGGAATAGCTCATTGAGCATCAGCAGTACAATTCCTGCAACCAAACACATAAGTACAACCGATACCAGGGAAACAAATGCATCCAGGAGCTTTTTTATATTTTTCATTGGGTAGATTCCTTTGGAATAAACAGACCTATACTGTATACAACAGGACGGAATGGCAAGCCACTCCGTCCTGTACAATACATACTTATTTAGCAAGAATTGCATCTATGACAGATTGGTTATACCATTTTTCAGAAGCATACTGCTTGTAGTACTGAGCACCACCAAGCTTGTTCTTGAAACTTTGCACGTCAGGATTTTCATTGAAGTTAATTCCTGCTTTCTTCAGAACTTCTGTTGCCGAGACATTATCCTTTTCGATTGTGTCAAAGGAGTATTTGGCGGCAACAATAGCCTGTTCCTTCAGAATTTTCTGCTGGTCAGCAGTTAGCTTATTCCATGCCTTCTCATTCATTGCCATAGTACAACCCATCCACATGTAGTTGATGAAGCTATACTCTTTAATGTCATCATAGGTGGCGTTTGCTACCAGGTGATACGTTGCATTATCCTGTGCTTCAGCGGTACCATTTGCAAGGGCAATGGCAAGCTCATTGAGAGAAAGAGCAACAGGGGTTGCACCTAAAGCACTCCACACGTCCAAATACATCTTGCTGGTAGGCACGCGGATTTTCAGGCCCTTCACGTCATCAACACTATTGATTGGTCTTTTGGTGGTTGCAATATGGCGCATGCCATTGTCCCCTTCTGAAAGGTAGACGAGACCTACTGAGGGCATGTTAGCGAAGATCTGCTCACCGATGTCACTATTCACAATCTCATACGCACTCTGAGCGTCCTTAAACAGGAAAGGAAGGTCAAGGATTTTCGCATTGTCGTAAAAACTGGTAAAGCCTGAAGTACCTGCAAAGATGATATCAATGGTCCCCATGCGTGTTGACTGTAGGGCTTCAGCATCATTTCCAAGCTCACCAGAGTGATTAGCCGTGATCTTGATAGTTCCGTTTGAAGCATTCTCAACCAGTTCCTTGTACTTCAGGATGGTCTTGGTCGGCACGGAGTTCACGTTACCAGGAGAGTAGATAGTCAAGGAGACGGGCTTGTCTCCTGTGGTGGCCTTCTCAGGTGCACCTTTGGCGAAGACGAAGGTCGTCCCTACGATCAAAACAATAAGCAACAAAATTAGCTTTTTCATAAAACCTCCAAATATTGTACGATGTAAGATTGTCTGACATCATGCAATATTGAGAGTAACATGCATTCATGATTTGTCAATACAAAGTTCCATCTTACGACTCATTATTTTTTTACTGTTTATTCTCATAGTGATTTTTACATTTTACTTTCTAGATTTGGTATTTGTTTGACTCCTCATGAAACTTCTGATAGTCTGTCATCAGACAAGCATGAAAGAAATAAAACGAATATCAGTCACTACCCAGGTAATGAATTCAATCAAGGAATCCATTATCGAAGGCAAGTACCCCATCGGGTCAAAACTCCCCACAGAAATCAAGCTGTGTGAGATGCTCAATGTAAGTCGCTCCACAGTGCGTGAGGCGATGCGTTCCTTACAAGCTGAGGGATATGTTGAACTTGTGGCTGGCAAAGGGGCGTTTGTCCTTGATAACCAGGGGCATGATTACGATACCATCCGCACATGGTTCATAGAATCAGCTCCCAACCTCAAAGATTCTACTGAGGTACGCGAGGCTTTAGAAACCTTGCAGGTTTCCAAAGCCGTCAAACGCGGTACAGAAGAGGAACTGGAGAGACTCAAGGAAATTCATAGGCAGTTCATAGAAGAGAACAAGACCAACAATGTATCGGCCCTTGCCGACCTTGATGAACAGTTCCATACCCAAATATGCGCTATGGCGCATAACCCTCTCCTGGATAAAATAAACATCCTTACAGCACGCGATCTTCGAAAGTATCGATACAAATCTATTTCAGTCAAGAGTAACTCAGACAATACCATAAAAGAGCATGAGCTGATCATCAATGCCATTGAAGAGCGTAATCCGCATAAGGCCGCAGCATATATGTTAGCTCATCTGGAAAGTTCTCTTGCAGACATCAACAAGGTGGTCGTGGGGCAAAAAGAGAAAGAGTCTGAACACTAGGCGACAAGAACACTACCCTTCCAACTTAAAGATTCCCAGGCCCTTGATAGTGCGCTCATAATACTGTGTCGATCGGTAGAGCTCTTCAATAGAGGGTTCCACCATGGCCCCTATGGTCGACTTCTGGTCATAGCGCTTGGCAATAGCGTGGTCCTCGCTCACCTGAGGCCAAGGGAGCCTTCCGGTGTGGATGAAGGTGATGAGGTCCCGCTGTATCTCCTCAGCTACAGCATAGATGGGCTCCATATCACGGTCGAGGATAAACATAGGTTGTATGAGTCTATTCTCCAAGTTGCCAAACATGTAGGGCAAGTCCGATGAGTGCACTGCATGCATCCCCTGCATCTTCAAGGCTTTGGACTCAAAG
>CAZPOJ010000099.1:0-10660 GCA_964588005.1 uncultured Sphaerochaeta sp. | reverse complement strand
ATTGCAATTTTCTTCATAGCAATACTCCTTTTTCTATCTACTACACCTCAGTGTTAGTTTCATACAGCAGAAGCGATCCGCTTCTTTTTCAGACCCTTTCCCGAACGGACGATTACATCCAACAGGACCGAGACAACAACGATGATTCCAATGACTATGTTTCTGATCGCCACAGGAGCACCTGCAAACTGCAAACCATTTTGCAGGACTCCCCAGATGGAAGCGCCAATGACCGTGCCAAAGAGCAAGCCCTGGCCGCCCAAGGTGGAGATACCCCCTATTACCGAAGCGGCAACGGCATACAACTCGTAGCTGTTTCCAGCATCCATGGTTCCCATACCGCTGGTAGCGCTGGTTATGAGCCCGACAACTCCCGAGACAAAGGCTGAGACCATGTACGCCTTGGTAGTGGCACCGATGACATTGACCCCGCTGAGTCTGGCAGCCTCTACGTTTGAACCAATTGCATAGATATGACGGCCGCTTCTCGTTCGCATAAGGATAAAGTTGAAGATTATCCACAGCACCGCCGCTATCCAGATGGTGTTGTACAGCCCAAAACTCTTGCCGTAGTAGAAGAAGTCCCTGAAGCCCTGGGCTGCCTCACCGATGCTGTCGGTGTTGTAGTTGTTGTTTGCTATCTGGGCTATACCACGTGCGATGGTCATCGTTCCCAAGGTGGCAATGAAGGGAGGCAGCTTTGCAAAGGAGACCAGCAGGCCGTTGGCCAGCCCAAAGGCAAGACAACAGAACAAGGTGACGACCACTGCCACCCAGGGATTGATCCCCTTGGTCATCATCGTTGCGCTGATCATACAGCTCATCCCTACCACAGACCCTATGGAGAGGTCGATATTACCGGTTATCAGGACATAGGACTGCCCGATGCCGATAAGCAGGATGGGGGCTATCTGCCTCAAGAGGTTCGAAATATTCCTTGAAGAGAAAAATACCGGATTCATAATGCCAAACGCCACATAGAGCACAATAAGCCCGGCTGTGACTGTAAGGACCTGTCCAATGCCACGTATGGCCATCATTCGTTTCCATGGATTCTCAAATTCTCTGCTCATCTTCTCTTCCCCATCCTCTCTAATTATCCAGTTTCTTTTCAAACTGAGTTGCGTATTCCATTATTTTTTCCTGGGTGGCTTCACTTCTGTCGAGCTCGCCGGTGATCCTGCCGTCACACATGACCAGGATACGGTCTGAGACCCCCAGGATCTCAGGCATCTCGCTGGAAACAAACATCACTGCAATGCCATTTCTCTTCAGCTCATTCATCAGGTTGTAGATTTCCACCTTGGCAGCGACATCAATACCGCGTGTAGGCTCGTCAAAGATGACGACCTTGCTGTTTCTGGCAAGCCACTTGCCTACAACCACCTTCTGCTGGTTCCCTCCCGACAGTGAGGATGCGTTGACCTCACTGGTAGGAAGCTTGACCTGCAGGTCGGAGACCGCCTTCTTCACCATAGCGCGTTCCCGCTTGCGATTGACGATACCCGCCTTGTTGCAGATGATATCAAGATTGGGAAGCGCTATATTCTCCCTCACCGAGAGCTTTACACAGAGCCCATCACGCTTTCTGTCTTCAGGAACCAGTACGAGCCCTGCTGCTATAGCATCTTCAGGACAGGTGATATGTACCGCTACCCCTTCGATCTCAACGTCCCCACTCTCCTTGCGATCGGCACCAAACAGGGCCCGTGTCGTCTCAGTCCTACCCGCCCCCATCAGGCCGGCTATGCCCAAGATTTCACCCTGATAGAGGTCAAGCGATATGTTCCTGACCATCCTGCCTGCCTGCAAGTTCCGTATGGAGAGGGCCAGCTTGCCCTTGTTGGCAGGGATACGGGGGAACTTCTCCTTAATCTCACGGCCCACCATAAAGGAGATGATCTGGTTGAGACTTAAATCCTTGAAAGGCTGTTCGGTGATGAATTTTCCATCACGCATGATGGTCACCCGATCGACAATATGCTGCAGCTCCTCAAGACGGTGGCTGATATAGACGATACTGACCCCTGTATCCCTCAACTTCTTTATCAGGGTAAACAGCTGCTGTATCTCGACACTGGTCAGGGCACTGGTAGGTTCGTCCATGATGAGAATTCTGGACTTTGCCTGCAATGCCTTGGCGATTTCCACCATCTGTTGCTTGGAAACGGCAAGGGAACCGACAAACATCTCAGGCTGTATGTCGATCTGCAAGGAGTCAAGCACCTTTTTAGCCTCACGATTCATCTCCCGCTCGTTGAGTACGGTGCCCGTTACAAGCTCCCTGCCCAAGAAGATATTCTGTGCAACAGTGAGATGATTACACATGTTCAGTTCCTGGTGAATCATCGAAACGCCCAGGCTCTGGGCTTTTTTCGGATTAAGATCCCCTTCGATGGGGTTTCCAAAGATGGTCATCTCCCCCCTGTCCCGGGTGTAGACCCCACTGAGAATCTTCATAAGGGTAGACTTGCCTGCACCATTTTCACCCAACAAGGCCATGACTTCACCGCTCTGCAGGGTAAAAGAGACATCATCCAAGGCGCGAACCCCAGGAAACGTCTTGGTTATATTGCGCATTTCAACACTGATCGGGCTTTCACTCATACCATGCTACTCCTGTATGCACATAGTATCCCACGGCATTTTCCACGGCGCTAGGCAGTGAAAGTTTGGAATAGGGTGTCTATTCTTTGGATTTTTGGGGTATTGAGCCGGCAATTCCCCCATATTGGGAGAATTCGCTGCGGGTGAGTACCCGCTGTACCCTGCCTTCGGAAAGAATAACCAGACGGTCGGCTACCTGCAGGGTATCAGAAAGGGAGACAGCCAAGATGAGGGATGTCATCCCTCTCTTCTTGAAGGCATCAAAGTACCGGATGAGGGAGATCCGCTGAAACATGTCCACAGAAGCGAAGGGTTGCACCGCGCAGACAAAGGAAGGACGTTGCATCAACACCCGTTGATAGACGATGGTATGCAGCGTCTCCTGGGTTAGGTCGTGCAGGCTACTTTTATAGAGGTCCTTTCCAAATATCGGCTCCAGCTCCTTTGCAATCGCCCTTCTTCTCCTGGGGCGTAACCACAGGTGACGAATCTTCTCGTCACTGGTGAAGTACAGGTTGTCTATCACAGATAGTTGGGGGAACAACAAGCTCTCATAGGGCTTGGCTGCGATCAGGGAGATGGTCCTGTCGTCCTTTGAGGGGGCACTTCCTGCAAGGGTCAACGCTCCCCTTTCAGGTATTGCCACTCCCTGGAAGAGGGAAAAGAGATCCCCTATGCAGAGGTTCTCACTATCGAGAAGCACCACAGTCTCCCCCCTGTGCACTGAAAAGCTCAGATCATGCATAGTGTTGTACCAGAGGTTCTGACAAACCAGAAAAGGCTTTTGTGTATTCTGGGCTCCCTCATACTGCATCTGTCGCTGGGATACCTCCATGCTCTGTTCGAATACGTTGCTATAGTGGGCGATGACTTCATCGGTCATCTGGTAGGGAAAGAGGTGTTTGATGATTCTTCCCTCCTGCATGAGGTAACAACGCGAGCAGAAGCGAAAAGCCTCCTGGTGATGATTGCAGAGGTAGAGAAACGTCATACCCTGTTCCTTGAAATAGTGCATCACCTGCTCGAGTCTTGCCAGGTCTGTTTCACTGACAAAGTTCGAGATCTCATGCAAAATCACCAGATGGGCGCCATTGATACTGGCTTTTACAAACTCTATGACCAGTTTCTCAAATGCACTGAGGTCCCCAACCAAGGTCCTGCTCTGAATCTGTACAGGAAGCGGTTGGAGCAACAGATTCATCTGGTTGGAGAGCAGTTTCTGGTTGATCAGGTGCGAGCGAAACCCCTTACGCAGGACAAACAGGTTCTCTTCCACCGTCATCGTGTCGATGAGGGTGGAATCACGCTGGATGACTGTCACCTTGTTGTGCTTGTTCGAGCTGGAAAGATGGTCGTTTACCAGGATATCGTTACAATAGACATGTCCATAATGGATGGGGATATTCTTTTGGAAGATGGTAAGCAACTCTTCTATCCCCAGGGCATTGATACCTATGAGGGCCACTATCTCCCCTGCATAGAGGTGCAAGTTGATGTCAAAAAGATAGGGAGGCAGCGATACCTGTTCCAGGCGGAAGACCTCACGCTTCATGCTTGTCCTCTGAGCCCACACTCCTGGGAAGGGAGATAAGCACATCAGTTCCCACCCCCACCTGGCTTGTCACCGTAAGGCCGTACTGCTCGCCGAACAGCAACTTGATGCGGTTGTTCACATTGACCAGTGCGATGCCCCCTTGGCTCTCGTCTCGCTTCATATAGTCCAGGCTGCGCACCGAGAGGTTGCGGTGCATCCTCTCCAGCACGGATTTTTGCATTCCTACCCCATCGTCACTGACGGTGACCAAAAGCCTAGACTGGGTTGTCTCAATATGGACTCTGAGCAACCCTTGCCCTACCTGGCACTCCAAGCCGTGGATGATGCAGTTCTCCACTATAGGCTGCAAGGTGAGCTTGGGGACGCGGTAGGCGAGCACCTCCTGGGTATCCTCACCATCTATGATCACCTCAAGGGCCATGCGGTTGCCGAACCTGAACTGCTGGATAAAAAAATAGTTTCGTGTATTTTCCAGTTCCTGTTCCAAGGTGACCAGATTCTCCACATTGCTGATGGTGTACCTGAAGAAGGTGGAGAGGGCTTCGGTCATCGAGGCAACAGTATCAAGGCCAGCCAAAAGAGCCTCTGAGCGAATACCTTCAAGCGTATTGTAGAGGAAGTGTGGATTAATCTGGTTTTGTAAGGCTAGAAACTGTGCTTGTCGCTTGCTGGCATTCATAATCTGGTCGGTGTTCAGCAGGGTGTGCAGTTTTGCGTCGACTGCCTCCAACTCCCTGTCCAACGGGAGTTTCCTGTCGATAATACTTTCAAAGGTGTATCCGGAAGCAAAAAGCTGGAGAATATGCCTTGAACGGTTATAGGGGACCATGATCCAGATATAGAGCAACAGGGCACTACCTGAAAACAATACCAGAGGAGCCAACAGCCAGAGCAAGGAGTGTAGTCGCCCCGCCTGATAGAGCAAGGCCATTATAGAGAGCATCACCACTTGCATGAGCAACAAAACGATCCAAAGGGAGATACGTTCATCAAGATAGTGTATTTTTCTAGCCATAAAGCTTCCTGTATTCGTTGGGCTTGATATGACAAGCCTTCTTGAACACCTTGGAGAAGTGTTTGGGATCACGATAGCCGACTTTCTGTGCTATCTCGGCGATGCTGAAATCGCTATTGGACAAGAGGCGTTTCGCTTCAGCGATACGCAATTCCAGCAGATATTCAAAAAACCCCTTGTTGCAACTCTTCTTGAAGAGGGAGCTGAGGTAGGAACTGTTGAGATTGACCACCTCGCTTACCTGCTCAAGGCTGATGAGCTCATCATGGAAATGGAGGGCAAGATACTCTTGAGCTTTTCGTATGGGCTTACTCAACAGCTCATCCTTCTCCTCCCTATACAAACGGAAGATCTCCTGCATGCCTGACGAAAAGGCCTCTTGCAACAGGGCCCAGGAGTATGCATTTTCCAGGCGTTGACGTTGTTCCGGAAGGCGTGCATCCCTGTGGGCAGAGGCGTGCATCTGTTCTATGATGAAGCCAGCTCCCTTGTCAAAACACTCCAGGGCAAACTGGCTTTTGGCATAGGGGGAGAGGGCCAGCCTCTCCATATCCGCCAGGAGAGCTGTGCATTGCGTTGCAAGTTCCTCCTCAGAGTTCTGGGCACACACACCCTGCAACCCAAGGACAAACGGTTTTACAAGGGTGTTTACAGGTACCTTTTCACACCCCTGGGCTATGTACCGCTTCAGGGGACCTGAAACCAAACGAAGGGCAACAGCTTGCTGAGAGGAGAGGACCGAAGTGGTCAATCTTTCGTAGGAGCCAACCTCCACCCCCACCCCTAAGGTGAAGAGGATGTTGCCAAACACCTCAGCTTGCGTCTTGAGGAATTGCAGGAGGGCATCGGTCGCTTTGAGGATCAAAGCGCCTTGCTCCTCGGCATAGGAGAGCAGCACGTAGATGCTTCCCTCAAACAACAGCAAGGAGTGGTCAGAGCAAAGATGGGCAGCCTCACGCTCCATATATTCCCCTATCTTCTCAGTCAGAACAGCATCAGAGCTTTGGGCATGGAAGTCTTTGAGCAGATCCATCTTGACGGCAATGATTCGCATGATGACGGAACGGGAAAAACAGGTTGTAAGTAGCGTGGTCTCTCCTTCTGTAAGAAGATGGGAGAGGGCAAGCGAGCGTTTCTGCCTCCTGTCCTGGTGTACCTGCTGTTGCAACTGTTCTGTAGCAAGCAGGCGGGACTTCTGTTGCCTGTGACGAGAAGTCATCTTGATGAGGGTCTGTTCTAGTTCCTGCTTCTTGATGGGTTTGAGCAGATACTCTGCAACCCCATACCTGATAGCTGTCTGCGCATAATCAAACTGCTTGTGTCCGCTGATGATGATGAACTGCAAGGTAGGCTGGATCTCTTTTGCCCTACGGATAAGATCCAGTCCATCAAGACCCGGCATGCGGATATCGGTGATGACCAGGTCAGGGCTCGCCTCTTCTATAAGGGCAAGCGCACTGATGCCGTCATACGCCTTGCCACAAAGGGTAAGGCCCAGGCGATCCCAGTCGATGAGCGCACAGATAAGCGCACAAACTCGTTCTTCATCATCTGCTACAACTACCTTCATGCGCAAATTGTACGGCATTCGCTAGTCAAAGTATAGTTTTTCTTGCTTCCAGGGTATCAACCCACCTTTCCAGGGCTACAAAGGTCTTCTCAAGGTCAATAAAGCGTAAAGTAGCTGCCCCATCCTGGGTGGTCTGCTGGGCGTTGACTATCACCAGGGGCGCTCCGTTTCTTGTTGCATAGAGAGGAAAGGATGCAGCCGGCTGTACCCGAAGGGAGGATCCAAGCACCAGACAGAGGTCGGTGTGGCTGAAATCCTCATAGGCACGACCCAGGATATGGGAATTCAAGTTCTCCCCATAAAATACGATATCAGGCTTGATCAGGGACCCACAAGCCGTGCACAGGGGCACCTCATCCTTACGGACGATAGGGGCTATCTGCTCATAGGTGTAGTGGGCGTTGCAGTTGGTGCAGTAGTGGCGCGCGGCACTGCCGTGCACCTCATACTGCTTCTTGCTTCCTGCCTTCTGGTGCAACATATCAATATTCTGGGTATAGAGCGAACGCATATACCCCTTGGCTTCCAATTTGGCAAGGGTGGTGTGGACAACATTGGGCTCATAGGTGTCCAAATGATACCAGAACTCCTTAGCCCAGGTGTAGAAGAGATCGGGGTGCTTCATGAAAAATGAGATGCTCAAAAGATGCTCCACATCATGGCCTTCCCACTTCTTTGAGTAGATCCCGTTGGAACTGCGAAAATCGGGAATACCGGAGAGGGTGGAAACCCCGGCCCCGGTAAAGACGGTCATCCGCTTGGCATTGAGAATCAAGGGCTTGAGGATGGAGAATTTCTTTTCAAATTGCTGGAGAGTCTCGGAATTTGTTTTCATATGGCTCTAGTATACGGGATGCAAAGCTTGCATTGCAAGCTTTGTAACTCAGACAACAAGTTCTCCTGTATACGTATTTCCCTTCAAGCCAGTGAGTTGCACAGTAACGATACTCCCAGGTTCGGGCGATCCATCAAAGACCACCATCTCGTTGTGCTCGGTCCTTCCTAGCATCTGGCCCTTGTCATTGCGCGATACAGCATTTACCAGAACCTTGGCGATCCCTTGGGTGCGCAGACTCTTCTCCCGCACAAACACCTTGTGTTGGAAATTGATAAGCTCGGTGAGCCTTCTGCCCCTCTCTTCTTCAGAGACTTCACCTGGTAGGGAGACCGCCGCAGTCCCTTCGCGGGGGTTGAAGTAGTACATGAAAGCCTCTATACAGCCCATCTCATCGAGGGCTGTGAGGGTATCCTGATACTCCTCCTCGGTTTCTGAAGGGAAGCCAACCATGACGTCAGTGGCGAACGTGGCTGAAGGGATCTCCTCTTTGATGGTTTCAATCAAAGAGAGGAACCGTTCACGGGTATACTTGCGGTTCATAAGGCCAAGGATACGGCTATTCCCACTTTGCATGGGGATATGCAGATGCTTGGCAACCTTGGGTTGCTCCTTGATGACCCGGATGAGCTCAGAAGAGAAATCCTTGGGATGGGGGCTTTCAAAGCGTATCCACTGGATATCTCCTGCAACGGAACATACCCTTTCCAACAAATCGGGGAAAGTGATCACCTTGCCCTCAGAATCATAGTGGTAGCTGTTCACATTCTGCCCTAGCAGGGTTACTTCCTTTACACCCTTGGAGTCCAAGAAACGGACCTCATCCAGGATTTCCTCTATAGGACGCGAGATCTCACGACCCCTGACGTAGGGAACGATGCAGTAGGTGCAGAAGTTGTTGCACCCGTTCATAATCGGTATATAGGAAGAGTACTCGCCCTCCTTGTAGTAGGACGCACCAAAGCTATAGGTCGGTGCACGGAGCTCGGCACTTTCGGGGGAGACAAGCACCTCCAGAATCTTCTGCTTGTCATTGGTACCCAAGACATAGTCCACATGGGGAGCATCATCCTTGAGCTCCTCTTGCAACCGCTCTGCCATGCATCCTGTTACGATGAGGGTAAGGGGGTGCTCCTTCTTTATACGGGCAAACAAGCCCAGCCTTCCCCAGATCCTGTTCTCTGCGCTCTTGCGCACAGAACAGGTGTTGAGGATGGCGCAGTCGGCCTCTTCTGCAGTAACGGCAGGCACGAGACCTGCCCCTTTGAGTTGAAGTTCCAGTGCATTGCTCTCTGCACTGTTCATCTGGCATCCATAGGTCTCTATCCAGTACGAACGAATCATTTTGTATCCTTGACAGCAAGCGAGGTGGCCGCTTGCAAAGTATTTTTCATAAGCATTGCGATAGTCATCACCCCTACCCCTCCAGGGACAGGGGTGATGAAAGAACAACGAGGGGAGACTGTATCATATTCGACATCGCCAACCAAGCGATACCCCCGCTTGGCAGAGGGGTCTTCCACACGGTTGATGCCTACATCGATCACCACAGAGCCTTCCTTGACCATCGAGGGTTGGATAAAATGAGGTTTTCCGATGGCAGCAATAAGTATATCGGCACTGGAGGTAAGCGAGGGGAGGTCAGCGGTGCGTGAGTGGCAGACGGTCACCGTTGCATCACGACCTTTCTGCATGAGAAGGGCTGCCAAGGGCTTTCCTACGATGTTGCTCCGTCCTACGATGACCACATGCTTGCCCTCTGTCTCTATCTTGTAGTGATCGAGCATCGATAGGACACCCAGGGGTGTACAGCTGACGAAGGTGGGTAGCCCGATCAGGAGCTTGCCCACACTCATAGGGTGGAACCCATCGACATCCTTGTGCTGGTCGATAGTTTCAATGATCAGATCGGTATCGATATGGGGGGGAAGGGGCAGTTGCACCAGGATACCGTGTACAGAAGCATCAGCGTTAAGCTTCTTGACCAGGCTTAGAAGCTCTTCCTGGATAATATCAGAGGAAAAGATATAATCTTCATGGTCGAAACCCAGGGAGATACAGGCTTTTTTCTTGCTCCTCACATAGCTTTGGCTTGCAGGATCACTGCCGACCAAGACTACAGCGAGCTTTGGTGCATATCCATAGGTGTGTATAAAGGTTTCAGCTTGAGAGTGCAGATCGGCATACACTGCTGTAGATACTTCTTTTCCTGACATTACTTGCATGGCTATCCTTCCTTGCCCCCTAGACTACAGCAAAATGCTAGGTAATGGCAACAAATGCAAGAACAAGGTACTATTGATTTCTCCAGAAAGGTTGCATGATTTGCCTTTCTTCTTTCTGCTTACTATACTGGTTAAGAGGTTTCCATACCTCCTTATTTTTCGTATGATTGAATACCTGTAACGGGCATTGCAACGTTTTGTTCTTACAAGTAACACGAGGTACCCATGAAAAAGTTTTTCCTGCTATGTCTTATAGCCCTTATGCTCCCCTTATCGCTGTTTGCAGTTGATTTCTATGATGTTGGAAGCCAACAGTTCTCCTTCAGGGTAGGCACAAACGTCCCTACGTTCGTCCACTTCTTCGGGGACAACACTACCGAGTTTGGTCCTGGTGAGGATAATACCGGGATGAAGATGGGTGGCTACGGATCGATAAGCTACCAGATGTTCAACTCCCCCAAGACATCCTTAGGTGGGGAAATCGGGTACAACTTCAACTTCTCAGCAGAGAAGGAGTTCTTCTCGGCAGTTCCGTTCTTTGCCAAATACTCCTACTACCCCATTCAGGGAACCTTCGACCTGCCCCTTTCGGTAGGATTGGGAGGAGCGTACATCAAGTATAAGGATGGGTCCCTTATGACGCTGTACACCAACGTGGAAGTAAGCGCCATCTGGTTTCCCGGCGAAAACTGGGGCTTTGGCATCTCAACAGGCTTGTGGCTCATCCCCGAGCTCAACTACGAACAAGGCTTGAAAAAAGACAACGCCCTAGCCGGCTTCATCCCCATCACGCTCTCGGTCACATACCGCCAATAGGAGAATTTTATGAAGAAACTACCAGCATTACTGCTTG
>CAZPOJ010000098.1:0-10724 GCA_964588005.1 uncultured Sphaerochaeta sp. | reverse complement strand
TATATAAGAGGCTCGGCTTTGAAGTGGTTGATAGATGGGGGATCATGAGGTTCTAGGATTGAGAAAGTGCAAGCCAGAAACCTCAAGAGAGATTTCTGGCTTAGTATCTTTCTAGGATATAAGGAGGGTTAGGCTAGTTCACTTTTCCTGCTAAGGGCCTGCAACTGGTCAAATATGACAGCCAATACAATAACCACACCCTTGATAACTGTCTGCCAGAAGGATGAAACACCAACCATAACCATCCCATCATTCAAGATGCCAATTACAAACGCTCCTAAGATTGCTCCACTGATAGAGCCCCTACCCCCAGCCAAAGAGGTTCCCCCAAGAACTGTGGCAGCAATGGCATTCATCTCATATGTCTCTCCAGTAGCAGGGTGTGCCGCTACAAGTTCAGAACTGATGATGAGCCCTACCAGTGCTGCACAACCTCCGCTTATCATATATACCAAGGTTTTTATCTTCTTCACCTTGATACCAGACAACCTAGCTGCATCTTCGTTACCACCTACAGCAAAGACATACCGTCCAAAAGGGGTGCGCTTGGAAAGATAGACCCCAATAACTACCAAAACTATCATAAGCCAGACACTGATGGGTATGCCAAGAATACGTCCTGCGCCCAAAAAGGGAAATCCAGTATTTCCTAGTTCTGCTTTTCCTTGGAGGTTTGGGAATGTCTTTCCATTGGACCGGAGCATAGCAGCACCACGACAAACATACATTGTTCCTAAGGTTGCTATGAACGGAGCTACATTGAAGCGGGTTACCAGAATTCCATTGATGAATCCTACCAGTACACCAACCACTACAGAGATCAATATCACTATAATCACGTGGTAGTAGATAGTTACACCAAATACATTAAGAATAAGACCTTCATAAATAAGGCCACCTGCAATCATGCCACTCAACCCTGCTATAGCGCCAACAGATAGGTCGATTCCACCGGTAAGAACAACAAACGTCATACCAATGGCTATAATAGCATTGATAGCGACGTGTTTTGAAATGGTGATCAAGTTCTGTGAACTTAAAAAATTGGGGCTTAGAATACTAAATACTACGACAAGTGCTATGAGGGCGATATAAGTTCTCAGCTGAATCGCAGCTGTTTTCAGACCCAATTGTTTGATTTTCGGTTTGTTCACCATGTTCCCTTCTCCATCCCTTTGATTTAGTACTTTGCGTTGAGGTCTATCGCTGAAGCATGTACAAGCTTCTCTTCCGTAACTTCATCCCTCATGAATTCACCCTTTAGCCTGCCTTGCGCAAGCACCAAGACCCGATCAGGGATTGCAAGCATTTCTTGCATTTCGGAAGACACAAATATTATTCCCAAACCCTCCTGGGCCAACTGCTCACATATGGCAAACACATCGTGCTTGCTACCTATATCAATTCCACGGGTAGGTTCATCCATAAGAAGAATCTTAGGCTTGGTGAGCAAGCTTTTTCCAATAACCACCTTCTGCTGATTTCCTCCAGAGAGAGAAGTAATCATTGTAGAACTGCTGGGAACCTTGACTCTGAGATATCCAATGACTTCATTTACATCTTTAACTTCCTGCTTATCATCAATTACTGTTCGCTTGGTATATTTAGCAAGAGAAGAAATCGTCATATTTTTGCACACATTCAGGTTGGATAAAATTCCCAGATTTTTTCTATCCTCTGGGATTAGGGCAAAACCATCCAAAATCCTTTCGGATATTGTAGCAGAGGAGACCTTTACTCCATGTAACACTATCTCCCCCCCAATATCATCATGAGCGCCCATCAGACACTCGAGCAGTTCGGTCCGTCCAGCTCCCCGTAGTCCATAGATGCCTAAAATCTCCCCCTTTCGCAACTGGAAGGAAACGTCATCAAGAATATGACCACCTCCAAACTTCTTATGCATCGTGATATGGTTGGCTTCTAGGATAACCTCTCCAGGCTGCCTACCAGTCTCGACACGCTCGACTTTGTTGCCACCTGTCATCTTATTGATTATCCAGGAAATATCGATATCGGCCACTTTCTTTTCGTCGATAAACTTACCGTCTCGGAGGATCGTAACGTAATCGCCTATGTGAAGAATCTCATCCAAACGGTGAGAAATATACACAATAGAAACACCCTGTGCAGTAAGTTCCCGAACTATAGAAAACAAGATTTTTACCTCTTCTTCGCTAAGGGCAGAGGTAGGTTCGTCCATGATGAGAATTCTAGCATTTTGTGAAAGGACCTTTGCAATTTCCACAAGTTGCTGCTGTCCAACCCGAAGATTTTCTACCAATGTGGCAGTATCAATATAGAGGTGTAACTCATCCAGATACTTCTTTGCCTCTACAAGTTGTCTCTTATGATCTATAGAATATTTCCTATTCTTAAGTTCTCGGGTCATAAAGATATTCTCCGCTATACTCAAATTAGGAAACAAATTAAGCTCTTGATAGATGATACCGACTCCAAGCCCAATTGCCTCCAAAGGGGTATCATACTTTGCTTCTTTCCCATCAATGAAAATTTTCCCAGAGGTTTTTTGTTCAACTCCAGCAACAATTTTCATCATGGTGGATTTTCCTGCGCCATTCTCTCCGATAAGAACATTCACCTTGCCCTTCCGTACTTTGAAAGATGCCTTATCCAAGGCTACAGTCCCAGGATATACCTTTGTAATTTCAGATGCTTCCAGGATGATTATTTCATTCTCCATGTGCTGTACCATCCTTCTCTAGCAGCGTAAACGTAACAGGAGTCATCACATGTTCCTGATTTGCGGGATCAAACGTAAATACCGCAGTTATATCTACCTCGCTGCCGATCAATTCTTCAAAAGCCACGTCACCGAATATTTCATCACGAACTTTAAAGTTCAATTCATTCGCAAGGCGTGCGAACTCAACTTGATTTTCGAAATCATTCAAAGAGATGAAATCGAGGATATCCCTAATGGATGTTCCTTTGAATACGGGACCGATCTGCAGCACATACTCCCTCTCTCCAGAATAAGGATACGCATCAACATACATCAGGCCGTTTCTTGATTCCTGGTTGATTCCAACAACTAAAACCCTGCCCTGTACCGCAAAATTATAGAATGTACCCTCTTCTCCAACCCTATAGCCAAACTCTTTAGAAAACGTAGCTGCATCATGTTCAAGACCAAGCATGAGAACATCCAGAGGTTCTGCCTTTTGTTGGATATAAGGCACAATCTCTGCATCCCAAATTTCTTGAACGTATTGCTTTGCATCAAAACCAGTATTGCCGAAATATATTTCTATCCCGTCATTTTCCTTGGATTTATCCGCTTCATCATGCTTTTTTATCGTGCAAGAAAACAAAACAAGACTCGCAATCAGTACTATTAAAAAAAAGAGGGGTACTTTCCGAAACATCTGGAACTCCTTGCATCATGAAACGCCATACAGCCCTACTGCTTACAAGTAGGATAAGAACACACAGGGACGCACATCTCTGTACGTCCCAAGTATAATACAGTTTACTTTGTCATTGCAAAATTGTTGAGCTTGGAAGCATTGTCCTTGGTGATTAGGACACAATCGACCAACTGTTTCTCAGGAAGGCCGGTAGAACCAGTCTTGATATACTTATCTGCCTGCTCGACAGCCATTTCAGCAATTCTCGCTGCTGGCTGTAGGCCAGTGGCTTTGATATCACCGGCAATAATAGAATCCCTTACATCATTGGATCCGTCAAAACCAACAACTATAACATTTCCTTTGCCTGCAGCATTCAAAGCAGCCATAGCACCCATTGCCATGGTGTCATTACCACATATTACACCCTTGATGTTTGGGTTAGCCTGGATAATGGATTCCATCTTCTGGAAGGCTTCTGGCTGGCTCCAGTTTGCACTCTGCCTTGCTACCATCTTGAACCCAGGATACTGGTCGATGACATCATGATAGCTTTGGGAGCGTACACCAGCGTTAGTATCGGATTCTTTACCAACGAGCTCTACATACTCGCCTTTCTCTCCCATCATCTCTACCCAGTACTCAGCAACTAGCTGAACGCCCTGATAGTTGTTGGAGACAATCTGGGAAACTGCAATACCAGTGGCATTGATCTCACGGTCGATGAGGAAGGTAGGAATGCCAGCTTCTTTTGCCTTCCTCACAGCTGCGATTGTTGCGTCAGCACCTGCGTTATCAAGTATGATTGCGCTCGCCTTGTCAGAAATTGCTAAGTCAATGTACTGGCTCTGCTTATTGGCATCATCATCATGCACATAGATTTTTGTCTGATACCCCAACTCCTTTGCCTTGGCCGCAGCCGAATCAGCTTCTGTCTTAAAGAAGGGATTATCATGGGAAGGAGTGATGATGACCATAAGCTTGCTCTTAGTAGCCGCAGTCTCAGCTGCACCTGCTGCAAATACGGTTCCGGCAACGAGGAGTATGGCTATTGCACATACTGCCAACTTTGTAATTTTTTTCATTTCAACCTCCGTTTGGTAAAAATTCACCTTCAGAATACAACCTGTACTAGCATATGTCAAACTAAAAGTAACTAATTCTAGTGTTTTGTTTTCGTTTGCTTCGCTTTGCTTACATTTTCTAAATAACTATTTTTGGATTCAATTATCCCTGAAAAAGCATTTGCATATCTAATACTCGCTATGCTCGCTCCTTTCTGAAAAGAAAGTACTTGATTTTTTACCAGGAGATGGAGAGTCATTCCAGCCTTGCACCATCAGGAATCGCAAAGCATGCTATCCTCAAGAAAAATTAAAGGGGAGACAATCAATTTGTATGATTATCTCCCCCTACTGCCTTATCATCTGTATACATCAACAAACTACAACAATTATCCCTGCTGCACGAAGCTTCTTGGCATACTCTGAATCAATGCCATCATCTGTGATCAGATACTTGATCTTATCCACACACCCCAGGGAAGCGAACTGCACTCTTTCAAGCTTACTGGAGTCTGCAAGCAGATAGATGGTTTTTGCTGATGCTATCATGGCACGCTTGAGGGCAATATCACTGAAGCTTGGGTAGGTGAGACCAGCCTCCAAGGAGAAGCCTCCAGTAGCAAGAAACAGCTTCTCCACATAGAGATTCTCAAACAAGGAGAGCCCCTTCTCCCCAGTAAGGGAGAGTGTTGGCGGCTTGAACTCCCCGCCAACAACCAGAACATGGTTTGTCGGCTCCATCCCCAAATGAAGGGCGATATTCAATGCATTGGTCACAACATTGAGATTGGTGCGACTGCCAAGATGCTTGATCATCTCAGACACCGTAGTCCCCGAGTCAAGGATGATACTATCCCCATTGCCAACATAGGATGCAGCTTTCTGCCCAATCTTAGCTTTTTGCTCTTCCTTCCCTCGGGAGGGAAGGTTCAACGAAACGGCTTGTGAGCTAAGGTTATTGATGAATGCCCCTCCATGCTGTCGGGTGATGAGGCCCGTCTTCTCAAGGCTTACAAGATCAGCTCTGATAGTTGGTTCCGACACTTTGAAAAGTTCCTTGAGTTCCTGAACCCGGCAACTACCATTCTCTTGCAACAGTTGCAGTATTTTTTCTCTTCTCTGATCTTGAAACATTTTATTCACCTCACCTGATTCTTCGAAAGCATACAGCAAAACAAACAAAAAGAAAAGAATACTTTTGTTTATCCGTGTATTTGATGTGTAATCACTTCATTAACTGAGCTAATACTAACCTTTTCCAAAGGAGCATGCCATACATACTGAAAGAGTTTGGCTATTTTTCCTCGCAAGCTACTACAAAGCCCCCCTTACAACTAGTTGTAATAGTAACTAAATGAAAGCTAAATGAAAACAAACGAAATATTTTCATTGACGATACCAATATATTAGCTTAGGATATTACTGAGCATCTCATCTACATTTCGAAGGTAAGGAGAAGACCATGGCCACTATCAAACTGGGATTTGCCCCCACAAGAAGAAGTATATTCAGTGCACCCGATGCCATTAAATACCGTAACATTACTGCAAACCGATTGAAGGAACTGGACATTGAGTTTGTTGATATAACCGACATCAATGAAGAGGGCCTCCTCTACGATGATCAGGACATGCTTACAATCGCCAAGAAGTTCAAGGATGAGAAGGTTGACGGGCTATTCCTTCCCCACTGCAATTTCGGCACCGAGTATGTCGTTGCCCGTCTTGCCAAGGAGTTGGGTGTTCCTGTCCTGCTTTGGGGTCCTCTTGATGAGAGGCCCGAACCCGACGGGGTACGACTTCGCGATACGCAGTGTGGACTCTTTGCAACAGGAAAGGTGCTCAGACGCTTTCAGGTTCCCTTTACCTATATGACTAACTGCAGGGTCACGGAACCTGAGTTTGAACGGGGAATCAGGGATTTTCTGGCAGTCTGCAACACTGTAAAGTCCTTCAGGTCCATCAGAATTCTTCAGATCTCCACCCGTCCCTTTGACTTCTGGACAACTATGTGTAACGAAGGGGAACTTTTGGAACGCTTCAATATCCAGCTTGCTCCTATTCCCATGCCTGAGCTTATCTCAGCTGTCAAAGAGGCTAAAAAAGATAAAAAGAATGCAGTGCAAAAGGTCATCGACTATGTTAAAGAATCCATGATAATCAATATCACTGACGAACAGCTTGAAACTGTAGCAGCCCTGAAGGTGGCTATGAGTGACCTTGCCAAGCACTACGGTTGTAAGGCTATCGCCATACAGTGTTGGAACGCTCTGCAGGATGAGCTGGGCATCATGCCTTGTGCAGCCAATGCCCTGCTCAATGATGAAGGAATCCCTGTTGTCTGTGAAACTGATATCCATGGGGCCATTACGGCATTGTTGGTGGAAGCGGCGGGAATGGACAAGAGCCGCTCATTCTTTGCAGACTGGACCATCAGGCACCCGGACATCCCCAATGGAGAACTGCTCCAGCACTGTGGACCTTGGCCTGTCTCTGTTGCAAAGGAAAAACCGGTGCTAGGGTACCCCCTTGCATTTGACCACCCTGGAAGCCTTACTGCAGAAGCCAAAGGAGGCAAACTTACCCTCTGTCGCTTTGATGGGGATAACGGTGAATACTCCTTATTGATGGGCAATGCAACAGGGGTTTCCGGCCCCAAGTGTATGGGAACCTATCTCTGGATTGAAGTTGACAACATAAAGAGGCTGGAAGATAAAATCGTAACAGGTCCGTATATTCACCACTGTGTCGGCATCCATCAGAATATCGTACCCATCCTGTATGAAGCGTGCAAATACATAGGAGTGAAGCCTGATTTCTATGATCCGGTTGAAGAGGATGTCAGGGCATACCTACGAGGTGAAGACATTCCCAGTATGCAGTAGACAAAGGAAGAATAGATTCATTAAAAACCAGAGCAATCTAAGGATTGTCAGATCAAGTACGGTATAAAGGTGAAACAGATGACGACCAGAGAGTTGGAACTACAAGCAGTGCAAACCAGAAGAGACCTGCTAACTATGATCCACCAAGCAAATACAGGCCATACAGGAGGGTCTCTCTCCTCGGCAGACATCATGACCGCGCTCTATTTTGAAGTGTTGAACATCGATCCGGAGAACCCCTCGTGGGATGGCCGTGATTATTTCATTCTCTCCAAGGGGCACTGTGTGGAAGGCTACCTCGCCGTCTTGGCGGCTAGAGGCTTCTTCCCCCAAGAGGAGCTGAAGACTTTCAGCCAGTTCAAGAGCCGGCTCATCGGGCACCCTAACAACGAGATTCCCGGCATTGAGATGAATACCGGTGCCCTTGGACATGGACTCTCCATCTCTGTAGGGATTGCCATAGGACTCAAAAAAAGCCATAAGAGCAACCTCGTCTTCACCCTGATGGGCGATGGAGAACTAGGGGAAGGCTCTGTCTGGGAAGCCGCCATGGCGGGCTCGCACTATAAGCTGGACAACCTTGTCGCAATTGTCGACAGAAACCATCTGCAGATATCCGGTACAACCGGAGATGTCATGAACCTAGAACCCCTAGCAGAGCGATGGACTGCCTTCGGGTGGAGCGTCCGTGAAATCGACGGGAATACTATGCATGAGGTCGTCTCCAGTTTGAAAAAGACACCCTTTGAAACAGGGAAGCCCTCTCTCATCATAGCCCATACCATCAAGGGGAAAGGGGTCAAGGAGATGGAAAACCTAGCCAAATGGCATCATGGAGTCCCTAATCCACAACAATTTGCCAGAGCCATGGACCAACTGGACAGACTTGAAAAGGAGCTTGCCCATGCATGAATACAAAGCCTGTAAAGAAGCCTTCACTACAACCCTCCTCGCATTAGCTAAGAAAAACCCCGACATCCTTGTCGTCAGTTCGGATGCGCGTGGCTCCTGTGGCCTGAATACGTATGTAGATGAGCTGCCTGACCAGTTCATAGAGGTCGGTATAGCCGAACAAAACGAAGTGGGCATTGCCTCAGGTCTTGCCTTGGTAGGCAAACACCCCTATGTATGCGCTCCAGCCTGCTTTCTCACTTCCCGCGCCTTGGAACAGATCAAGGTTGATGTTGCCTACTCCCATCAAAATGTGAAGATATTTGGTGTTAGTGGGGGAGTAAGCTATGGGGCACTGGGGGCCTCCCACCACACGCTCCATGATATTGCAACGCTACGCTGTTTTCCCGACCTGCAAATAATTCTCCCCTCTGATGCAGTGCAGACCAGTGCAATGCTGGAAGTCATAGCACAGGGTACCGATGCCACATACATCCGCGTTGGTCGAGGCGAGGTTCCCATAATCTATGATGAGAACTACCCTGGACTGCCCTTTGTCCTGGGCAAGGCAAATCGTCTGAGAGAGGGGCGGGACCTGACCCTTGTCGCCTGTGGAGAGATGGTCTACCATGCCCTACAGGCAGCAGGACAGCTCAAAGAGCGAGGCATTCAGGCACGGGTCCTTGATATGGCTACCCTCAAACCTTTTGACGAGGAGGCCATCAGGGAAGCGGCCCGTGATACCGGAGCCATCCTCACCGTAGAGGAACACAGCATATACGGAGGCCTAGGGAGCATCGTAGCCCAAGTAACAAGCAGTTCCCACCTTGTACCGGTGAAGAACCTTGCCCTCCCCGATGAGTACCTGATCACAGGAAACTCCCTGGAGCTCTTCGCCCACTACGGCATTGATGCAAAGGGCATAACGGATGCGGCTATCACCCTATTCGAACTCAAGCGAGGCGCCCATGCATGACCGACATTACATACTGTCCATAGACCAAAGTACCTCGACAACCAAGGCCCTTCTTTTTGATAAGGAGGGCAATCTCATACAGCGTTCTGATGTTCCCCACAAGCAGATCATCAATGACAAGGGATGGGTTGAACATGATCCTCAGGAGATTCTAGCAAACGTCTTCAAAGCCATTCGTACAGTTGTTGTTGAAGCTGCAATAGCCCCTGAACAAATCCTAGCACTCTCAGTCTCCAACCAGCGCGAAACATCCGTAGCGTGGGACCGCCATAGTGGCAGGGCTGCACATAATGCCATTGTCTGGCAGTGCGGACGAGCTGCTGCTATCTGCAAGAGAAAGGAAGGCCATGCCACGGTGGTCAAGGAGAAAACCGGGCTCAACCTCTCCCCCTACTTCTCCGCAGCCAAATTTGCCTGGCTTCTTCAAGAGGTGCCAGCAGTACAGGAGTTGGCGAACTCCAACAGTCTGGTCCTTTCTACTATGGACAGCTTTCTGCTCTATCACCTCAGTGAAGAACATGTGCTGCTGACAGAGCCATCCAATGCCTGTAGAACCCAGTTGCTGAACATACACACTCTCAAGTGGGATGAAGAGCTATGCACGATTTTTGGGATCAAGACAGGACAACTGCCAGCCATTGTGGACTCTGATGCCATTTTTGGCCATACGACCCTCGGGGGCATACTTTCTATCCCGATCCCTATTTGTGGAGTCTTGGGAGACTCCCAAGGAGCCCTGTATGCCCAGGGCTGTGTAGCAGAGGGTATGGTTAAGGCAACCTACGGAACAGGATCATCGATCATGATGAACATCGGATCGAAACCGAAAGTATCAAAAAACCTGGTAACATCCATCGCCTGGTCCATCAAGGGGAAACCTACCTATGTGCTGGAAGGAAACATCAACTATACAGGAGCTACCATAACCTGGCTTGTGGAAGATCTCCAACTGCTATCCTCCCCCAAAGAGGCCGGCAAACTGGCCGCTCTCGCCAATGATTCACCAGGACTCTATCTTGTGCCTGCTTTCTCAGGGTTGGGAGCACCATACTGGGACGGGCTGGCCAGGGCATCTATCTCGGGGATGAGCAGGACAACAGGGAAAAATGAACTCATTAGGGCAGCTGAAGAGTCAATTGCATACCAGATTGCAGACATCCTCTTCCTTATGAAAAAGGAGAGCGGAAATCCCATACACAAGGTACAAGTCGATGGTGGACCGACAAGAGATTCGTTTCTCATGCAGTTCCAGGCAGACATTATTCGGGCAACTGTAGGGGTGGCTTCGCTTGAAGAACTCTCAGGCCAAGGCCCTGCCATCCTAGCAGGAAAAAAGTTGGGCCTCTACAGTAGCGAGACAATGGTCCAAGGTAGGGTGAAAACGGAGTATCTCCCCCTCCTTTCTGAAGAGAAGGCAGAGGCGAAATACAAGGGGTGGCTCAAGGCTGTACAGGGCACGCTTTCCACCTAGTGGTCACAGATACAGGATAGTCTTCCCCTGGTACACCTCATCCCAGTTCTTCCTGAAGTCGCTCACC
>CAZPOJ010000097.1:0-10789 GCA_964588005.1 uncultured Sphaerochaeta sp. | reverse complement strand
AATAGGCTGAAACAGGTTCAGCCTGAAAACAGGGGTTGTTCAGCAACCTCTAATTGGTTCTTCCGCATTCTTGGTGGTCAAGTAGGTAATTTTTCTTATTTTCCAAAACGCATAGCATAGAAAAGGCAGTCTCTGGTATGTTTGTTGTACGACCAATAAACAAGGAGACTGCCATGCAACCTATAGAGCTGCAGGAACAAAATATCAGCATTCATCTGCCCTGTAAACCCTTCAAGCTTACTTCTCAGAAAATAAAGGGGAAGGATATCCATCTGTATTTTGACAGTACTGAGACGCTTCTTTGCAGGGAGCATTATATTTAGGACCTTCGGTCGTCTGTGTCACAGCACCAGGGCAATGTAGGTAGCCACTATGCTGATGAGAATCGGGAAGATCATGCCGCCTTTGGTGTAGGCGATGAGAAAGGAGGCTCCGATGCCTACAAGGCCTGCATACCACTGGGGTGAGAAGTCCAGGATGACACCGGGGAAGACCAGCGGCCCGAGGGCTGCTATGGGAAGAAGGCGCATGGCCCGCCCTACAAAGGGGGGCAGCTTTTGCATAGCCTTGGTATAGTAGGGCAAAGCTCGTACCGCAAAGGTTGCCAAGGCTGTTGCAAGGATATAGACGAAGATTGGAATGTTCCTGTTCATGGCAGTGCCTCCGGCTCCTTGATGATGGCAGCCCCTGCTACGGAGGCGCTGAGCATGGAGATGACAAAGGCCCATCCGCTGCCCATGGAGAGGCCGAGGATGAGGATGGAGTTCATGATCGCCGAGAAGCCGGCGATGATGAGCACCATCAAGCCTTTCTGGCGCAGTTCCTGGGCAAACAGGGAGATGAACATAGCATAGAGGGTGACCCCCACCGCCATCTGCAGTTCCAGCGAAAGTACCATCCCAATGAGGAAGCCAAGGGCTGTACCGCCCACCCATCCTGCATAGGAGACCCCCTCAAGGCCTGCCATGTAGGCCCAGGAGAGCTTTTGGTTGTGCAACACCGCCACCGAGAAGACCTCGTCGGTGGTGCCGTGGGCTAGCATGAGGCGCCTGGGGCCGTGGATACCATCCTCCAATTTCTGGTTCAAAGCTGCTCCCATGAAGATATAGCGTAGATTGATCAGGAGGACCCCGATGAAGATCTCCAGGATGAGGGCACCCGATGCAAGGAGGTTGATGGCCAGAAATTGTCCGCTGCCGGCAAAGTTGGTGACCGAGAAAAGTACCGCCTCCCACATCTTCAGACCGACATCCCTACAGACAAGGCCGAAGGCCATCGCTGTAGGAAAGTAGCCCACACAGATGGGAAACCCTTCACGGATACCTCTGCCAAAGGTGAGGCTTTCGCTGTTGTCACTGCTTTTCATATAGGGGATAGTATTGTTTTGGCCCTTTCTCTGCAAGGGGAGATTGTGGTACACTTTTTCCACGGAGGGATGCATATGGCTATTTATCTCGCTAATACAGGACTTGAGCTTCTTATCAAGGGCGATTCACTCGACCAGGAGCAGTTGCTCACCTGGTTCAAGGAAGCTACAAGAATCCCTGCTGCAGTGCAGGGGGCCTACTACAGCAAACTATTCGACAGTGGCTTGGAACTGGTCTATAGGACGGTAAAACAGGGTGAAGACCTAGAGATAGCTGGCCTTGATATGCATATGAGCGGAGGGTGCTTGTGGATGGCAAAGCCCCTTGCCCGTGTCGGTATAGGGGATGTGCTCGCTGTGTCGTTGTTGATGACCAATTCTGATGAGAGCAGCGCCTTCATCGCCGACCTCATTCATGCGGCAACCCTACAGAGCATAGAGGAGGACTCCTCCCTCTCCTTGCAGGTCTGTGCATTTCCCCAGTCCATGGATGTCTATGACAGCCGCGCCTCCTATGAGAAGGCAACCGGAGAGGGTTCCTGCCTTGATGACAGAAAGCTGCTACCCTTCAACTATATTATGGCCCGGGATGAGAGTCTCTCCCAGGAGAGCCGGGACACCTATGCCCAACAGGAGAAGCTGATGCTTTTTGCCGCTCCGGTGCTGGCGGTAGAGAGGCGTGAACACGGGTACAAGGGTACTTCGTGCATGGTGGCGACCGTTGCCACCGAGATGGGACACCTGGACCTGGTATTTGCCTCGGGCCAGCTCTCCAAGACTTTGGAAAAAGGCTCCTACGTGGTTGCTAGCGCCCTGATCAGCGCAGATGTGCTGACTTCGTAGTCGTAGATTCACCCTTCTTAGGAACAAAAAGAGTCTCCTGCTGGAACAATCCAACAGGAGACTCTTTTTGTTATTTTTATTTTATTTTTATTGCTTTTAATAGGTAGCAGTTTACCAGAAGCTCTAGAACCGCTTGGTCCATGCGTGGCAGTAGGGCTGGCTTCCCTTGCGCACATAGTAGTCCTGGTGGTAGTCTTCGGCATCCCAGAACTTTGCAGCAGGACGCAAGGTCGTCGCTATCTTCATCCCCTTCTCCTCAAGGATGTTAATGAGCTTGACGGCGGTGTCGAACTCATGCCGGCTCTGATAGAAGATGGCCGAGAGGTACTGGTTTCCGATATCCGGGCCTTGGCCGTTTGCCTGGGTGGGGTCGTGGATCTCAAAGAAGTACTTTGCAAGTTCCTCATAGGAGACCACAGTAGGGTCGTAGAGGATCTCAACCGCTTCCAGGTGACCGCTTCTTTTGGAGAGCACATCCTCGTAGGTCGGGTTCTCAGTCTTGCCTCCGGTATAGCCGGAAGTTGCCTCGTAGACTCCCTCGACAGTTTCAAAAAGGTGCTCGACACCCCAGAAGCATCCACCTGCAAATACAGCACGGGCTTGGGGGGCTTCTTTCTTGAAGACCATGGAGATGGAGTTGACGCAGTGGCGCGTGTTCTTCTCGGTAAAGCGTTCGCCTAGGAAGACGTGACCGAGGTGTCCGCCGCATGTTGCACAGACTATCTCAGTTCTCGATCCATCGGCATCGGGGTGCCTGTCGACGGCAAACGGGAGCTCCTCGTCAAAGGAGGGCCATCCACAGTTGGAGTTGAACTTGTCATCTGACGAATAGAGGGGGGAGCCGCACTGCCTGCAGTAGTAGGTGCCCACCTCCTTGTTGTCGGTGTACTCTCCTGTATAGGCACGCTCTGTGCCCTTGTTGATGATCACCTGCCGCTCTTGGGCGTTAAGAGTCTTCAGCAGGGACTGGTCCAGTGGTTTGAACTGGAATCGTTCATCTGTAGCTTGGGGTATATTCATAGGTGGTACCTCGGGTTCCTCTTGTTTTGAGGCGACGCGCATTGCCGGTAGGGCAATTGCCAATAGAACCGATAAGACAGCTATAGCGATAAGTATTCTTGTTAGGTTCATAGTATCTCCTTCAACTAGATACTAACATGATTGTGCCCTATGAATCTACTGCCAGAACTTGTATATGATCGCAGAAGCCTGTTTTTTGTACTGGTGGTACTCTTTGTACTTCTTTGCCGTGATGCTTTCGGTAAAGATGGTGGAGATGCTGAACAGCACTGTGAGGGCAAGGGGACCAACCAGGCTCCAGTTCAGAAAGGTCCCTATGGCCAGGGAGGCAAAGATGTAGAGGCTATACCAGACTCCCAGTTCCCCGAGGTAGTTGGGGTGGCGGCTACGGGCAAAAAGACCGCTGCTCCGAAAGCCCTGTACATACTGTGTTGCTAGTTTGGCTTGCCTGGGGAGCAGGTGGTACTTTGCCTGCTGGAAGGTGTACTGCTGCTGGTCGGCTATGGTCTCCAGGACCAGGAAGGCCAGGAATAAAAGTGATGCCAGCCAGAGGGAGCCTGTCATGCTTTGCGGTCCAGAGCGGGCAAGCAGGTACAAGGGGCTGGTGAATGCTACAAAGAGCAGTTGCTGGTAGAGGGCTATGAAACCGAAGTTGAAGAGCTGCCACAGCAGTGGATTGCGTATCTTTTTCTGCAGGATAGGCCAGCGGTAATCCTCTGCTGTGGTATACCCTCCGCGGCGTGCAAAGTTGAAGGTAAGTCGTGCGCCCCAGAGAGTGACTAGCACAGCTGCTACCAGGATTGCAGGGGAAAACCCTGCGCTGGCGGCATAGATCCAGGCAAAGGCGACAGGCATGGTACTCCACAGGCGGTCAGTCCAGGAGTAGTCGCCACTTGCCAGGCCAAAGAGGAAGGTCAGCACAACAGTGATAGCAGTAATGAGCAGTATGGTCCTGAGCGGGTTGCTTGTAGCCACAGGATTGAACCAGAGGACAGCGGCTATGCCAAGCACTATGAGTAAAAAAAAGAGGATGACGGGTTTTTTCTTGTTTTGCATAGAGCGTACTATAACAAAAGGCATAAAGCTCTGCAATAAACAACAACCCAGAGTTGTATCACAGCCCAAGGTGAAGGAAAAGAAGGTCAGTTTCCTCTGGCTTGGTTCCTTCCTTTGCTTTTGGCTTCATAGAGATTCTGGTCAACCTTGCGTAGCAGTTCCTGTTTTGTCTCTACTTTTCCTATCCTTTCATACCCGCAACTGATGCTGATCTGTAGGGGGTAATCAATTTTGGCCCCTTTCCAGTCACAGGAGTGCACCTGCTCGATGAGCCCATCGACAAAGGCCTTTGCTGATGAAGTCTCGCCTCTTTGCAGGATGATGAGAAACTCATCTCCTCCCCATCGGCCCACACGACCATTGTCCTTGACAGCCTGCTGAAATATGGATGCAAGGTGGCACAGTACCCTGTCGCCAACCTCATGCCCATAGGTGTCGTTGATCTTTTGAAGTGATCGATGTCAATGAAGAACAGCATCGAGTCTTGTCGTGTTTCTCCTGAGTGGGTGAACAGGTCATTGAGACAGTGTTCTATCGTGGAACGGCAGAAGCATAGTACAGGGTGCTAGGTTCCTGTCAGCGCATCCTCGATCGCCTTGAGGATGACGATGCTGCTGTACGTTGCCCCACTGACTGTATCCACCTGCAGGCTTTGGCTCTCTACGACAAGGGAGGGGATACTTTCAGCCAGGGTGCCTTCTCCGTTACGGTGCTTGAGCAACTCTATAGCGATTATCCTGCCTTTTTGGATCTCAACCTCAACTTCTACATCCAGGGGAAACCTTGCATATGTTCCCCGGTAGGTCCCATCCTGGAGAAGTGAAAGATCTGGATCAACCCTGGGTATGGTCCGTAGCTTCTCCAGGTTAGCAGTGGTCACCGTCAGGAGGATTTTTCCGCCCAGGGGAATCAGAAGGAGGAGGGAAAGCGTCACTATAAGGGCTACGGTCCGTCTCTTCATGCAAGGGGCCTCCTCTCTCCATGATACACCCCGGCCAGGAGGAAGAAAAGAGTTGATCTGCTCTCTTTTTGGTGGCTAATCACCTCCCTAAGAAGAGCTTTTTGGGAATATGGGGTATAAGAGCCCCCTTTAGATTGTTTTTCTTATTGGTATTGAGTATTGTTATTATATATCACTTGCACTGGCCCAAGGCCAAAGGGGATCCTATGAACCTGTTTCTTGAGACTCTGATCATCGCATTTGTCATCAATACGGTATTTTTTATCTACGCATTTATCCGAAAGACCGATGTGGTTACCGACATATCCTACAGCTTGAGTTTTTTCCTTGCCACGTCCTATATCTATATTGTGCATGCAGAGAAGAACCTGCTGCAAACCATGCTGCTGGTCGTTGTCCTCCTTTGGGCAGTGCGTCTGGGGTCCTACCTGCTGAGCAGGATCCTGGCTACCAAAGTCGACCATCGCTTTGACGACAAGCGCGACTCGTTCTTCCGCTTCGGAGCCTTCTGGCTGCTGCAGGCAACAGCGGTGTGGGTTATCATGCTGCCGGTCACCTTTGCCATGGGTGCACAAGGCATTGTCATCAACATGCCGTTTCTCCTAGTCGGTTTTGTCATCTCGCTGTTCGGCCTTATCTACGAGACTATTGCCGACCATCAGAAGACCACTTTCAAGAAGAAGAATCCTACCAAGCTCATTACCACCGGTCTGTGGGCAACAAGCCGCCACCCCAACTACTTTGGTGAGATCCTGGTATGGTGGGGGACCTTGATAGTGGTTCTGCCCTACCTAAGCGGACCTCTTTATCTTGTGGCCCTGGGACCGGTCTTCATTACAGTTTTGCTGTTGTTTGTCAGTGGTGTGAACTTGCTGGAGAAGTCCTGGCAAGAGAAGTACGGCAAAGAGGCGTACTTCCAGAAGTATATCAGGGAGACCTCCCTCTTTATCCCCTGGAAGAAGAGGAGATAATGAGCACCATCTTGATCAGTGCAGCGCTCTGCCTCGCAGGTTTTGCCCTGGGAGGCATCCCCACCAGTCACCTTATAGCTTCTAAAAGGCATATTGACCTGAGCCGAAGCGGCAGTGGGAATCTTGGGGCGACCAACCTTAGCAGGTCCCTAGGCTGGCGTCTTGGGCTGCTGGTGGGAGTGCTGGACCTGCTCAAGGGTGTCTTGCCCTCCCTGGTTGGCCTGGTCTTCTTTACCCTGCCGTCTACGGCACTGCTCGCAGTCGGCATGCTTACCATCCTGGGGCATATCTATACCCCCTATCTCACGACACATAAGGGTGGAAAGGGGGTGGCTACAGGAGCAGGGGTCATCGCTGTGCTGTTTCCCTCAGCCATCTTCTTCGGCCTCGCTGTTTTCTTCTCGGTCGCCCTCATCACCCGATACATCTCGGTTGCCTCCATGACAACGTACCTGTTGCTCATTCCTTTTTACATCATCCGAACCCTGATGACAGGTGGGGTCCTTGCGTATGACAAGCTTGCCTTTCTTGGTATACTGAGCTTGCTCATCATTGTTGCCCATAGGACGAATATAAGAAGACTCATGCACCATACCGAGCCAAAGTTCAGCTTTTCAGCTGAAAAGGAGAGCGTATGAACATTACAGGAAAAGACCTCTACGGATCGCTTACCTTCGGGTATTACCATCTGCGTGAGAATATGCATGAGATCAACACAATCAACGTATTTCCCGTCGCCGATGGGGATACCGGATCGAATATTACCCATACCCTGAAGGCTATCCTTTCAAATACCGACGGATCAGGCTCTGTGGCCGATATTTCCAATACCTTTGCCAAGTCTGCCCTCACCGGTGCCAGGGGAAATTCCGGCATGATCATAGCCCAGTTTTTCCAAGGGTTTTCCCTCATCGCGCGTGAGTTTGAGGAGCTTACCGTCAAGGCCCTTGCAGAAGCTGCCAAAGCTGCTGTTGCCGCTGCCTACAGCGCGGTGGAGACCCCTTTGGAAGGGACCATCCTGACTGTCATGAAGAGCTGGGCCAACCAGCTGCAGAGTTTAGACAATCTTGATGCCCCGGTTCCAGTACTCCTGCGTCGGGCCTTGCGCTCAGCAAGGCAGGCCGAAAAGGCGACAACCAACCAGATGGAACTGCTCAAGCGCTCCGGTGTGGTCGATGCCGGGGCCAAGGCATTTGTATCCATCCTGGAAGGGGTGGACCTCTACATCCTGAATCCCACCCGTCTCTTCTCTGAAACCGAGAAACTCCTGCAGCAGGATATACAGCTCCTGGAATCAGAGCATACCCATGACAAGAGCCACTTCCGCTACTGCACCGAGGCCCTCCTTAGGGTCACCGAAGATCAGAAGCAGCTGGTAAGAAGTGCTGTGGCAGGTCTTGGCGACTCGCTGGTGATGGGCAGTCACGACAACCAGATGCGTATCCATCTGCACACTGATGATCCTGCCCTTATGTTCGAAAGACTCGCCCTTTACAGCCAGATCGAAGAGCAAAAAGTCGATGATATGTTCATGCAGCAAGCTGCCGCCCATGACCGCATCGCCGACACGGTCATAGTCACTGACTCCTCGGCTGATATTCCCCAGGATGTTGTCGATGATCTGCGTATTTACAGGATTCCGCAGCTCGTGCAGGTGGGTGAGACCTCCTTTTTTGACCGCATCACCATCTCCTCTCCTCTGCTGTTGGGCATCATGGATGCCTCACAGCAGAAAGTCTCCTCCTCCATGCCCTCAGTAGGGGAGATACAGCGCCATCTTGAATTCCTTACCCAGCACTACAGCCATGTGGTGGTCCTCTCTGTCGCCGCCAAGTTGAGCGGAACCTTCCGTACCTACCAACTGGCTGCGAAACCCCTTCAGGAGCGGGGTGCGAAGATCGATATCATCGATACCCGCCTCAATGCATCAGCTCAGGGCCTGGTAGTGCAGAGCGCTGCCCGCCAGGTAGCAGAGGGCCTCAAGGGAGAGAGTCTGCTCTCCTCCATCAAGGAAACTGCAGGTCGCACAACCATCATGGTATCGGTGCAGTCCCTGGAGATGATGGTCCGTGGAGGCAGGATACCCAAGAGGTTGGGATCACTCATCTTGAAGATGAACTTCAAGCCCATGGTCGGCCTGACAGAGGAAGGCGGTGGCAAGATCCTTGGAGTGCGCTTCTCCCGGGCAGGAAGCATTACCGCCTTGGTAAAACACTTCATGCGTGTCCACAAGAAGGAGGGCATCCACTCCTATGGGATGTCCTACATAGGCAGCTCTGATCTTGCCTTCTCTGTTGCAGAGATCGTCGAGAAGAAGACTGGCCTGAAGCCTCTCTTTGTAGAGCAGGCCTCCCCGGTCATTGCCCTACATGCGGGCAAGGGTTCCATATCCCTTTCGTTTATCCGCAAAGGATCAAATTATTAAGGGTATAGGTGAAACCAAAGACTGAAGAATAGGGCAATCGTAGTAAAAGGATAGTAATTCACGCTACTATCACACTACTATTACCATATTTATGTGGTTTCTGCTTATAAAACATGATACCCTATGCAAGCAGTAAAGAATTGTTCCCTCCTGCTTAGAATATCAGCAGGAGCGGAGTTTTGATTCTTATACGTTCATGACCTGTGTGTATGTATAAGAGCAAAAGTGATGAGGCCGATGATTAAGATTGCTATATGTGATGACAACAAGGAAGAACTTGCCAGGAGTAGGTCTTATTGCATCGCCTTTGTTTCCCAGTATCCGGAACATGAGGTTGCCCTCACTACGTTCGAAGATCCAAAACTTTTGCTCTCCCATATAGAGAGAAAGGGTAGCTTTGACCTCATAATTCTTGACATCTACATGCCGGAAGTCACCGGTGTGCAGCTGGCACGCATCCTGCGGAATAACGAAGATATGTGTGAGATCATCTTTCTGACAACATCAGAACATCATGCCGTAGAAGCTTTTGCCTTGCATGCAACCCACTATATAGTAAAGCCCTATACCCCTGAGCAGTTCAACTCTGCGCTTGAGAAGGCTTTTTCTCAGCTTGAAAAGCTAAAAACAGCAAAACTTACAGTGAAGTCTGCTGGTAGTATGCATACTATTTTGTTTGAAAACCTCCTCTATGCAGAGACTGAAAAGCATCTGCAGCATATCCATCTTGCAGACGGAAAGAGTGTGCGGACACGGATGACCTCCCTTCAGCTCTTTGATAGGCTCTCTCAAGATGGACGGTTCTATAAGTATGGCAGTTCGTACATCTTGAACTTGGGGAAGATCAGGGAGATAAATGCTCGCTCCATACTCTTTGATACCAATACCCAGCTACCGATGCAGCGACGCCAGTATAAGGCTCTCATTGATAGATATACCCAGTACTCGCTGAAGGGGCAGCGGTGATGGATTATTCTGCTATTCTTGTTCCCTTGATAACCTTACTTATTTCACAAGCACTGGTCTTTGATCTGGGACAGTTTCGGTTTTCAAGGAAAAAGGTATTTTTTATCTTTGGTATAGTGCTGGTTGTTGAAGTACTCTTCAGCAGCATACTCCTCATGTTTGCCGGCCTTACCGTGTATGCGAAGTGGTATGTCCCGATCATGGTTGTTCCAGCCTATGCTTCGTATGTGTATCTATCTCGATTTCGTGATGCGCGCGACCTGTTCACCATCGTAACCACCATCTTTATAAATTTCGTGGTATCTATTCCAGCCATATGGCTTACAAAACAGTATAATGGTGGGTATATCTATTACAACCTTATACGGATAGGGGTGTTTGTACCGGTCTTCTACCTTATCCATACGCTGTTTCGTGAGCACTACCTGCATGCACAGGAAGATATTCTAAAGGGGTGGGGAGTCTTTAGCCTGTTGCCCCTCCTGGGTTCCGCAATCCTGTATAACGCCTTTTTACAGTATGGTATCGGAGCAAGTATTATGGGGGTTCTCTATGTGACCTCTGGTACTGTAGTGGGTATGACTGCAGCCTATATAGTTATCTTCTATATGTTCCAGCAGGTCCAGGAAAAATATCTGGTGCAGGAACAGCAGCGTACTCTTACCTTGCAGAATAAGGCACAACTCGACCAGCATATCTTGTTCAGGGATGCTGCTGAGAAATCTAACCGACGCTGGCATGACCTGCGTCACAATACGCTCACCCTCATAGCCCTTCTTGAATCAGGGAAGACAGAAGAAGCCCTTGGATACTTACACGAGCAGATTGGCATAGGGAGTGTGAGCCAAGAGGAGTACTGCCTGCACTCTGCGGTGAACAGCATCCTTTGCATGTGGGCAGAGCGTGCGAGAAAGGAGGGTATTCCGATAGAGATTCAGGTTACCCTTCCAGAAGTCCTTGCCATTGAACCGGTGGAACTCTCTGCACTCTTTTCCAATGTGATTGAAAATGCCTATATCGCCTGTCTCAGCCTCCCGGAGGGAGCAAAGCGGTTCATCAAGGTAGAAGCGAAGTACAACGGTAAGCGCCTGGCCATTGGGGTGACCAATAGCTGCGATGAGGAGGAACGCTTTGAAGGTCCCCTGCCGATCTCCTCCAAAGAGGGTGGGGGTATCGGTACC
>CAZPOJ010000096.1:0-10966 GCA_964588005.1 uncultured Sphaerochaeta sp. | reverse complement strand
AAGTCCTTCTGGGCCCAATAAGAAAACTCCTTGCATTGCAGGGAGTTTTCTTGTTGTATGGGGTAACGAGATGAAGATGGTGTTGGCCAATCAAAAGGCCTATATCAGAGGGGTATACCGAAAACACCCAGAGGCACTAATTTCAGGAGCTGGAACAGAGAGGGAAACCTCTGCCCTCTTTCTGTGTTAAAAGATCATACCAAGGAACCTTTTTACTGTCTTGGAAATATTCTCTACAGATGTAACGATTTTGAAGAATCCCGTTTCGAAGTATCAAGGAAACCAGCATCAAGAGAAGCTTCTCCGAGGTGATCACCAGTGGAGGCGTCAAATACTTCGAAATGAGATCTATGGAAATCATCAAGATACCACAATCGGCCAGAATAAATTTCTTTGTATATTACGCTGCGTTTATTGAATCTGCCAGTTCGAACAAATCGTGATTGGTCCTGCAGAAGGAACTGAAATTCAAGGATTGCCTCGGTATCAAGCAAACCACTGATATCATCTCCACAGACATTATCCAGGATAAATGTTTGTACACCTTCGTCCCTATATATCTCAAGAGGGATTCGAGGTTTCAACCAAAGCGAGCTTGTTGGGAAACTCAGCAGGCATCCATGGCTTAGAGCTACATAGTAAAAGAACTCGGAACTAACTGGTTCGACACCAAACATAAGAACACGGTCACAGGTGATTTCATGCAACAGTACTTCATCCAGATAATCAATAATTGGTGATCGATCAGTTACTGCCAACAGGAAAGCCACAGCATCCCTATACTCAGGAGACAATGCTTCATCACGCAGGAATGAACCTATTGTATACTTACTATCGCCGATAATGCAGTCCTGAATCGGATCAGGATCGTAACATATCTGTATGTCGATTTCATCTTTTGCAATAGAAAGCTTGCCCATTCCACGTATGACTGCGAGAAGCATTTCCTTGGCTTCTTGGCAGGTTGAAGCAGGAAGGCTGTCCGGATTCATTCCAAAGAGCAACATGTTACAATAGCTCTCTTTTATCCATTAGAGACTGATCAAAAAAGCCTGCAGGCCACTTACTCAGCCGGCCATCCTGTGCTACAGATATCTTCTGTACCGAAGAGGGCGATTCATAATCCTTTCGGTCAAAATAATACATCATCACGTCATCAGAATTCAGCAGGCCTTTTTTTACGCTGATCCGAATCCCATCTACTATATGTTCACTATGGGTCTCTACAAGCACCTGCATGCCTGAGGCTACCGACAGCCCTATCAGCCTTCCCATCTCTACTTGCCCCCTAGGATGTAGATGAGCTTCAGGATTTTCAATCATGATGACCGTGCCAGGTTCTTGGGGTGCGACCAACGCAACAATGACCGGCAGGACATAACTCAGGCCATACCCGGTTTCTGTAGGTCGTATCCTATTGAAATATGGATGAACCTCATCCTGTTTTAAATCAATCTCCCCCTCCATAGACACACCCGGAGATACGATTTGAAGCCATGCCTCAACGTTCGGTTTTAACAATCGAACTTTATTAGGTGCGATTGCAAGTTTGGAAGAAACCTGTTTCGCGCCATTTTTCTCCAAGTATGCATAGACATGCCTCCCATCCTCACCTATCTCAACAGACTGCATTGCAGCACCTAAGATATAGGTATCCTGCGGTCCCCGACGGTCAGCAGAGATATGAACATAGGTAAATGGAAGGGGGTTTAGGTTCTTTAGGCATTCCACACCGCTATCAATTTGTATTTTCGATGCATCAATAGTGATTGAAAAGGACTTATCGACACTAAGGTTTGATTTCAAAGTATTCCACTGCCGTGATGGTTGTCTTCCTGCGAAATAATCCGAGAAAATTCGTATGGCTTGCAGTACAGAACTCTTCCCACTGCTGTTCAGTCCTGTCAAAACTGTCAGCGGAGACAGTGTTATTTTCTCTGAGATAAATGACTTGAAGTTTTGTATTTCCAATTCTTTTAACATACGATATCCTTCATCAACAATGTAATTTTTATGAAACGCTCATGAACATTCTTAGGTTTCCAAGCATCACGGGAAATCGAGCGATAAAATTCTTTTTCTACTACCAGCTGATTAAGCCGTGCTTGTATTTTCTTCTTATGTGTCAGTAAAGTCTCAAACTCTTCATCGTCAATTTCTGAAAGGAGTGCAGTAATCACTTCGAATAAAGAACCGTTTACCGCTCCTCGTTTATTGTTCCTAGGAATTCTAAACGCATCTCGCCCGAACAATTTCATGCCCCGCCTGACACCAGTCAAGAATGCATTCGATAGTTCTTCCAATGTAGAGAACCTCAATGGAGATTCTACAGGTTCTTCTCTACCCAAGGAATTCATCGCAGAAAGGCAATCGCCTAAAAAACCATCTTGACTCTCATCTTTGCCATAGCTTTCGTATCCTAACAGGATAAAGCTCAGACTCCGAAGAATGATTTCCTCTCGCTTCATTCTTGGATTTAATTTTACTTTTCCATAGACTGATACCAACTCTTCCGACACTGCAAGGGTATCAAGTAATTGGACCCCAGGTCCATAATACATTGCATGCCGGATCTCCTGTGAGTTTAAGACGATGCCACCAGTATTTATTCGTTTGAAGATATTGAACTTGACATGTTCGTCAGTTGTAGGTTCTACAATTACAAACTGAAACGTAGATTCCAATATCCTATTAATGAAAATCGGGGATAAATCATCAAAGGCGTGCCCTTCAAATTGCTGCAGATACTCTAGCCCTGACAATCTAAAACTTTTATCCAAACAGAATTCCTTGATAGCGGTCAATCTCTGTAACCCATCGATAACTGCCCAGTTGTTTTCAGCATCGGCAGATACATAAAAAAGTGGGATAGGGATATGTAACATCAAGGATTCGATCAACAAGCTTTTCTTTTTCTTCCCCCAAACCAGATTCCTTTGAAAATCAGGGGAAAGGAAAATCGTCCCCTGGTTCAGTCTTCTCAGAACAGCCTCTAATGGGATTGGTTTCGTATCAATGTGAATTGTCTTCGGATCAAAAGGGGGCCCACCTGCTTTTTTCCGTTCCAGTATCCTGTCTTCCATGCTCTTCCTTATGTTTTGTACGTGCAATTGTACCATTTTTCTTCTTTCAATGAAACTCAAATATATTTCCACTTGAATATTGGGGGCCAATTACCTAAAAGCCCTTGACAGAAGGTTGTGAGCAGGAAACAAGAATACATTACCTTCATGCCAAGCATCCCAAAAGGCTGCCCATGCAGAAGAGGGCATCCGATATGCCCAAGGCTTGGGGATCGCCACAACCAGGAACAGCGTCAAATGTAGGCTTCTAGTTATTCCACAGTTCTCTGTGGGATCGACACCCTCAATGTTTGCTTTCAATTCTACATATCCTGGTGTAGAGTCATGGCAATGCATAGCACTCACCTTCTGGGGAAGAGAGAGCTATGCGCAATCTACCACATGCTGAAAGGGAGATTTTGACTTGGCTACAGCAGTTACTCGGTCCAGCAATCCGTCGAAGGGCAAACAGAACAATAAAAAGCAATCAAGGAAAAGTAGGCATTTTCAAAACACATTCAAAAAAGGTGGCTATGTACACCTGATTGAAGATGGCAAAGAAATCTTTGGCCAGATCGCCATCGTAGAAGAGGATGGGTTATTCCTTGATGTCCCTGATGACCCTGAAGATTATTACTTCTATGAAAATGATTTTGTTATCCAAAGCATCAAGCCAGTCTCAGACCTACATATTGAAATTCTTAAGCGATTTCGCGATACCCTGACCCCTGTAAGAAAGCTGATGATTGAAAGCCCCAAACTATCGGTGAGAATCATCAAGGAAAATGGATATGACCCCAGAGATCTTGAGCAGATGAAAGGCGCCGTTGTGCCCGAACTACTGAGCGAAACCCAATGGATACATTGGAAGCGAAGAGTAGAGAAGTTACTTCGGATACCCCAAACCCCATCTGACCAGCATCATCCCCCGACCACAGGCAGTGGTGATTTCCTCATCAAGCCCCAAGACTTCATTGTCAGGGTCCAGACGTTCAATTGTTCAAACAAAAACCATACGCTACTGCCCATCCAAGCCGAACTACTTACAAGATCATTTGATGAAAAAAGCCTCTCTTCAGTCTTGATACCTGCCGGCTGTTGCAAGGAGTGTAAGCACTTCTACATTCTTTCCTCTATTTTCATGCAAAAATCACTATTCATGAAGGGTGCGCTTTGCGACGTAGTGCTTGAGAAGGATTTGCACACATACCTTTCAACCAAAAGAATGGATTCTGGAGAATTGGCCCAAGAGTCAATAATGAAAAAGTGTGGCTACTCAGTTTCAAGCATGACAGGGCTCGATGACCAAGAACGATCAGACCTGCTTGGTCAAATAATCAAGCATGGGATCCTATCTCAAAAAGAAGTGGAAAGTTTCTTGAATTGGCTCATTCATTTGAACAGCACCAATCCCTTACGAGCCGAGGCCGTAGCGAAGTGGAGAAAAGATCTGGAGGCCATAAGCAAAAAGGCAAAAGGCACCATTGTGCCTATTCACAGAATTATACTGAATTAGCGAGACCATGTAGCAGCATGCAATGCCCAATCAAATCAGAATGTGTGAGTCTCCTACGGGCAAGAAGATGAATGGAGCTGTATAATTCATACCCCGTAAACAGGCTCTCAGCTTAAGCCCCGATCGAGAAGAGAGGTTTTAATTGCCAAGAGCGAAATATGTATAGGTTTCCGTAAACGATACCCCGGGCCATGAACCAATGTGCTAAACTGGATGCTCCGCTTAGTTTTTTGTTGTAGGAGAATTCTATGAAAGAAATAGCCATACTGATCTCAATCTATCTAATTTCCTTTAGCACAATTATCTTTTGCATCCGGCATTTGAGAAACATACAAAAGCAACCAAAGCAGAAAACAATCTTACAGGAAGTCACTGCAAAACCGACCTCTGCTGAAATTACCCTTGTACAGCCTCTCCCAGAACCTGACAGACCTCTCGATACGAACAAGTCAGAGCCTACACCTTTCTCAGTTCCAGATCGAACACATATGCTTCAAAAAAAAGATTTCCAAGAACTTGGTGCCATCAAGGGCCAAGGGGAATCCTGCACTCCCAGCATTCAAACCGAACCATACCCCCCATTGGAAGGCAGAGCAAATCCAGTTGTCATTGAACCCGATGGCATTGCAAGCAGCCGCCGGGTAAAACCAAGGGACACAAGTACAATCCTTCCTACAACTTCCAACCTATCCAGCAAACCCTCGCCCTCCCGATGGCAGATCTCACCTGAAGAGATTTTCAAGGAGAACTATGTATCCTATTCAAGGTTGAATACATTCAAAATGTGCAACAAGCATTTTGAGCTAGCATATCTCTGCGGCCTTCCTGACCCTCCCGGAAGCGCTGCATACCATGGCTCCGTCGTCCATAAAATGCTGGAACTCTATAGTAAGGATCAAGTGAAAAGCAATTCAAAACAGGAATTCGCATCTTTACATATCAAGGAAATAATGCAATACAAGGGAAAGGCACTCGAGCAAGAGGATGACCTGTATCCTATCAATGAGATTGACCTGATCGCTAATATCCGCAACTTCATCGCCATCAACAAAGGCAGGGATATGTCTGATATCCTAGAAACAGAGCAAACTGTACTTAAACCCGTAGGCGGCTATATGGTTAAGGGCATTATCGACAGAATTGATGATGGGCATCCCAAAACAATAATTGACTATAAAACAGGAAAAAAGCAGTATGTATCCAAACATCAGCTAAATCTGTATGCGCTCACTTTATTGCATGACACGTATGAGCCATGTTCGCTTGAGTTCCAGTTTTTAAAAACTGGGGAGACAATGTCCTGGAATTTTACCCAGAAGGAAGCTGAAAGGACGAGGAATTGGATGCTTGATACCATTGCCACAATAGAGAGCAAGACCTATTTTGCAAGGAATACAAGATTATGCGCCTGGTGTGGTGTCCGCCAATACTGTTATGGGGCAAGAGCATGAACATCCTATTTGGAGAACTCCAAAAGAAACTTTTTTCCTACAATTTCATCGATAGTAACGGATCAAGAAAAATCAGCATCGTGCATAAGGCCGTTTCAGCATCCTTTAAAAAAGGGCTATGCATCAAACGCCCTCATTTTGTGTGGATTCTCTTATCTACCAAGGATGAAGGTGCCGAAGTGATGGATACCATAATTCATCTTGATTCAGCACTCTTTTCAGAGCTGCTACCCTCCATAATCCTGCAAATCCGCTCATACCAAGAAAACAAAACAACAGATGAAATGTTCACAGAAATGGTACTGAACCTGTTACAGGACAGAAGGCTAGGTACCCAGGACATTCTCGATATCGCCTCTATTCCCTCTGTACGAAAAATCATTGTAACCCTTGGAGCTGCATTGCCTCCTCAGAGACGAAGAGAGATCGCGACATCGTATGGGATAGAAAACCAGTGGCTATCATGTGAGACTGCTATAGCTGATGATCTCTATCAAGTGACGAAGTTCTTGTTGTCTGACAGGGAGGCTGAGTATTGGAAGACTAAACGACAACAACTGCTGACGGCTATCGATGAAGAGAGGAAAGCTAGAGAAGCAGAGTTGGAAGCTCATGCAATGCACTTGAAGAGACAAGAAGAGCATCTCAGGAACATAATCGGGAGCAGAGGAATTCTGAAGCTTCCTGCTGATATAGAGATCAGCGATGAGTATCTCGAAGCAATCAGGATGATCAAATCAGAGGCGAAGACAATTTTCATCACCGGGGACCCTGGAACAGGAAAAAGCACGCTTATCCAACTGCTGAAAACAATACTTCTGGACAATATCGCGGTTTTGAGCTTTACAGGAACAGCAGCCCTGCAGATAGGAGGCCAAACAATAAACTCATTTTTCCAGATGCCTTTTCACATACTCCCCCTGACTTGGACCAATCCCTCCAGGAGCTTCATCCACAGGGCCCAGGCACTGCAAAGACTAATAATTGATGAAGTATCCATGCTTCGACCCGATATGCTCGATGCGATAAGTTCTTCCCTGAGTTTCGCCAGAAAGGATGAGAGGCCCTTTGGAGGCGTACAGCTAATCCTTTTTGGAGACTTGTATCAACTGCCTCCGGTTCTCGCTGATGACAAAGCGGTCAAAGAGTACTATGAAAAAACATATCAGGGCATCCGTTTCTTTTTTGCAAGCAAAGCCATCCAGAAAAGTACGTTGAAAGTAATCACTCTCAAGAAAATGTTCAGAACGAACCAACCCGAGTACCTGCAGTTTTTATCCAAAATACGAAATGCATCGGCACATGGAGAGGACCTTGACCACTTCAACAGGATTATCCATGGGTATCCTGAATTCTCAGAATCTGATTCTTTTGTCCAGGTCACCCCCTTTCGGGAAGCTGCCAATCGAATGAATCGCATAAAGCTCGAAAAGTTGGAGGGTACCACTCAAACATTTGAGGCTACAGTGGAAGGAAAAGCACTCCTGAATAGGCCCATGCATACATTGCATGATGTATTTCCCGGAGATTTCAAGCTTCACCTAAAGCCCAAGGCCCAGGTTATGTTCATCAAGAATGATAAGGGGAAAAAATGGGTAAACGGGGACTTGGGCATTGTTGAAGAAATCAAGGAAACTTCATTGAGCATCACAACAAGAACAGGGCAACATGTTGTAGAAAAGGAGGTTTGGCCGGTCATCAAATACACCATCGATCCCCAAACCCATGCATTGGCCCCACAAGAGATCGGGCACATATCACAATTCCCGGTTCGCCTTGCCTGGGCGATTACAATCCATAAGGTTCAAGGGCAAACCTTTGATGCATTGCAAATTGATTTTACCGGTGGGGTTTTTGACTCTGGAATGGCATATGTAGCCCTTAGCAGATGCAGAACCATGGAAGGCCTTCGCCTTACCAAGAATTTGGTGCAAGCGGATATCATAGCTGATAACGCTGTCGTGAAATTCATGAACGCCCTCCCTGATGCTGGGATTGGTATCTAGCGGCATAGGCTGATTTCTTCTCAAATATGGTGCCAATGCCCACAACAGAGGGGTGGAACAGGAATTTTCATCCTTAGCTTGATACCATACACCCAGCCATCCCTTATGCTGCCTGCGCCGGGAACCAGCCCTTGGTCCTGTTGGCAATCTTCACCAGGGTGAGCATTACCGGCACCTCTACAAGGACACCGACCACCGTGGCGAGCGTAGCTCCTGAGCTCAGGCCAAATACTGATATGGCTACAGCCACTGCAAGCTCAAAGAAGTTCGATGCTCCTATCATTGCAGCCGGGGCTGCAATAGTGTGCGGTAATTTCCAAACCTTTGCCCATATATACGCTATGAAGAAGATAAGGAAGGTTTGTATGACCAAGGGGACGGCGATCAGCACGATGTTGAGAGGATTGTCCACGATGGTCTGGCCTTGGAAGGAGAAGATGATGATTAGCGTCAGCAGCAATCCTATAATCGTGCTATTGGAGAACTTTGGAATGAACGTATTCTCAAAGTAGTCCAACCCATGACTTTTTGAGATGAGTACCCTGGAAAGCCAACCGGCCCCGAGGGGTATCACCACAAACAGGACAACCGAAAGGAACAGCGTCATCCAGGGAATGGAAATACCGCTGATGCCAAGCAGCAATCCAACAATAGGGACGAACCCAACAAGGATGATCAAGTCATTGGTAGCAACCTGCACCAATGTATAGGCAGGATTGCCTTTGGTCAGATGGCTCCAGACAAAGACCATGGCTGTACAGGGAGCAGCTCCGAGCAACACTGCCCCTGCAAGGTACTGACGAGCGAGGTCCCGGGGGAGAAATGATTGGTAGATCACGTAGAAGAAGAATATCGCGATAGCATACATGGTGAACGGCTTGATCAGCCAGTTGGAAACCCATGTGACCACAAGCCCCCGCGGATTCTGCCCGACCTCCCTGATACTGTTGAAATCGACTTTGAGCATCATCGGATAGATCATCAGCCAGATAAGGATGGCCACAGGGATGGAGACGTTTGCATATTCGAATTGGGAAAGGAATGTGGGGACCCCTGGCGCATACACACCGATCAATACTCCTACTGCCATACACAGCAGAACCCATACCGTCAGATATCTTTCGAAAAACCCTATTCCAGCACTTCCCTTTTCCTTACCCGCCATAGGTACCTCCAAACACGCAAGCTGCACAAAGCAGTGGGCGACCCCCATACAGGGTTCAGTCCCGTCTGACTCAACATTTTTCACCACTTTTTACCAGGGTGACGCTTCGGATGGTTGAAATGAGCTTCAGATACTCCAGTAGACCATCCATTTCTTCCTTTTCTAGGGAGTAATGGATCCATTTCCCTTTCCTCTCTGCTGAAACAAGACCACTGGAAGTGAGCAGCTTCATATGATAGCTCAACGTCGGCTGCGTTATGTTGAAGGAAACGAGGATATCACATGCACAGAGGGGTCCTGTCGATAGCAGGTTGATGATGTCCAACCGAGTCTCATCCGAAAGCGCCTTGAGTTTTTGTAGCTGCCCGCTGTCCTTGGTGTTGATCGTTTCCATCATGCTGCTCCTTCACATATAGAATAATATCTATATGAGGAGCGGTCAATATGGATTATGGCACTGTAGGGCCTTTTTCCCATGTATAACAATGATGTGGTACGTATTGCACAGATGGTGACACATCGACACGCATGGACACTCCACCATCCGTCTCAAAGAGTTCTCCCATGAGATCAGATTCTCCTTGCGACAAACCTTGAATTCTCCAAGTGGGGAGGCATCTTTGCCGACCAGCAGATCGCGCTTCGAAGATTAAGGGAACGAACATGAGGAGGAAGAAAAAATGATTCCAATGGTTGGTTCCAGGAGATCGGTGTCAATTTAGGAACAGATGATACAATGGGAATTATTGCTTGATACAACTCCCTTATCCAAGAAACTGATTCTCTCCTTGAGTAATCTGGTTTGGATGAACATTATTCTCTGGTGCAGTCTCAGCCATCTGTCTTTGCCTTTTGATGGCTTCAAGCACGGTGCTGAACTTTGTTTTGTTGCTGAATGTGCTTTGTTTCCTAGGCATCTTATTCGCCGTATTTTAGTACATGCTAATCGTGTTTCGACTTCCTAATTCACGTGTACATATAGTGATTGTTGTATAATAGTAGAGAAACTGCTAGAGTTCCTCGAATAACAAATATCTTAAAGGCTTTTAAACTTCATGAAACAACAAAATGATTCACTCTTTTCTCTGAGGATTTCGAAACCAAGAAACCTTAAAAATGACTTTTTATCCGGGCTTACCGTTTCCCTCGCTTTGGTCCCTGAAGCCATAGCTTTTGCTTTCATTCTTGGAATCGATCCAATCATAGGGCTTTATGCTGCCTTTATCATGGGGTTAGTCACTTCTTTGATCGGAGGGCGTCCTGGTATGATCTCCGGCGCAACAGGAGCTGTTGCAGTAATCCTAGCTCCCTTGGTCAGGGAAAGGCTTGCAGTGGGAGGCATGGAATCTGCCCTGGGGTATCTTTTTGCAGCTGTAATATTGATGGGAATCATTCAAGTATTGTTCGGCGTATTTAGGCTAGGAAAATTTATCCGCCTCGTACCCCATCCCGTTATGCTCGGGTTCGTAAATGGCCTTGCGATTGTCATATTTCGCTCGCAGTTCGAGATGTTCGAACTGAGCCATCTCCTACCCATGCAGCAAAAGACCCTGATCTGGACTGTTATGGGAGGCTTGATCCTATTGACCATGGCTATAAGTGTTCTAATGCCTAGAATAACCAAGGCAGTACCGGCGACCTTGGTTGCTCTGGTAGTGGTCAGCTTGATAGGTTTCATCCTAAATCATTTTGGCATCGTGCAAGTAATGACTGTATTGGACTTTGTACAGGCCAAGGATCCAACGAAGCTGACTCTGGCAGCATCT
>CAZPOJ010000095.1:0-11129 GCA_964588005.1 uncultured Sphaerochaeta sp. | reverse complement strand
TCTTGCAGGACTTCCTCTTGCAGGACTTCCTCTGCTACCTTATCATCCTCAAGCATGCAAGCTGCTTCAGCTTCGTGCAGGAGCTGCGAACTGTCAAGTAAACGGCCATTCCTGGAAGCAAACCCTATCTGTAGTGATGATCCTGTGAACTCCTTCTTACAGCTTTCCAGAAGCGTGAGGGTAAAGGAGCGGGCTTCATCTGCATTGTAGAAGGGCAGTACCATCGCCATCCTGTTGTTTTCAAGGATGAAACTGTAGGCTAGTTCACCGCTGAGCATGAGTATCTTGTTTGTAATCTGTTCTGCTGGGCCTTTTCTTACATCTATGAGCACAAGGGTCAATTCATAGTTCAACTCTTGCGCACTGTCCAGTTCATTGGCGAGGATAGAGGGGAAGTCGGCTGAGAAGGTCTTGATGACAGCCATTTTCTCTCCTGCTGCCAAAGTGTACTCTTCTACCTTTTCGTCTTCAGGTTTTTCGAGGGTGACCGTGTCTTCTGTGATCTCTGGCTTGAGTTGCTCTACTATAGGTACTTGAGGCTGTATCGTGGAGGAGGGGAAATGGAGCTCATCTTCAGGAGCTAGTGGAGTTTCAACTATATGGTATGCATCTACCAAGGACTGGCTATGTATCATGCCATCGCTGTGACGGTGCAGGGGATCATCACCGGGGAGGGTATATAATGGCTTGTCATAAGCGTTGGGTGGCAGCTTGTCTATCTCGTCAGAGAGGTCCTCATCACGCTTGCGTGAGATCAGGACCCCTACCTCTATCATGATAAGACCAATCAACAGGGGGAACAGTTTTACCAGTACACCGTAAATCTGTGATTGATTGATTGAGTAGAGGGGCAGCAGATATCTGGATGCAAGATAAAGCAGCCCTAATAGGATAAAAACAGTCAAGAAAAGACTGAGTAATATTTGACGTCCATAGTGCTTGTTTTCAGACATTGCAACCTCCCGGAGCAAACTTTACACATACATTGGTCATATAGTATCATACTTACAGAATAATATGAACAAACGTACGATAAGAAAATCGATCACCGCTTTCATTGTAGTAACCATAGTAACATATTTCATCCTTCTTGGTCTGCTCGGCAACGAAGGTTTCTTTCACGCACGCTCAGTCAAGGATACATTGGACCTGCTCAAAGAGAGGGAAGCGACGCTTCTTATGGAAATCGAATTGCTGGAATACCAAAAAAACCATATGTCTTCGGAGGACGGTCTCAAGGATGCAGCCTTCCGTTTTGGTTATCAGTTGGAGGGAGAAAAAGTATTCTATTTTGTGAATGATGGTGAGCCTGAGCAAGTCCCCCCAAAGGAAACTCCCCACACTCCTGAAAAAAAGCAATCTTTCACCGGATTTTCCAAACCTCTGATAGCCCTCATGGCCCTAGCTTTTTCTTCTCTTTTTACGGTATTATGGTACATAGGGATAAAGAGGAGAGATAGCAATAGATGATCGAGAAGGCAGAAGTATTATACAAGCAGGTCCCAGGGACAATAGAGAAGACAGTGCAGCTGTTGCAAGATGACCAGGTGGTAGTCCTTCCCTGCGATACCATTTATGGCTTGTGCGCAATGGTCGGCCCTGCTGAAGAGGCGTTGCGGACTGTTAAGTACCGTGGGGAGACAAAACCCTTTCTCGTTCTGGCAACCTTGGAGCAGGCCAAGGAGATCTGCATAGTCCCTGAGGATATAGAAAAAGCATGGCCGTGCGCCCTCACTGCAATACTGCTCAATAAAGAGGGAGGCGGGACAACCGCCGTGCGCGTCCCTCAGGATAGTTTTTTGCAGGAAGTCCTTACAAAGCTCGGCAAGCCCATATACTCAACCAGTGTCAACGAATCCGGCTATCATACTATTACCAATATCACCGATATCATCTTCTCCTTCAAGGACAGGGTACCGGCCTTTATCGTAGGGTCGCAAAACCAAGGGACTGTCCCCTCGACCCTCATTGACTGCACGACAAAGCCGTATACCCTGATAAGATGTGGCCAGTATGACGCATCAGCGCTTCTGGAAGTCTAGTATCTGATCTTCCTGGCCTCCATATAGTACCGCTTCTCATTTGCTTCTCCCATGGAGAAGGTTTTTCTGGGCAGTGCACTATCTTTGATGATGGTTTCAAAGAAGGTATCTTTGGATACATTTGGCAAGATGAGGGCGCAATTGCCCTCCTTCGCCCCAAGGGTGGCGCTAACCTCTTCTCCGTGGATGTAATCCACTGTGGCCTTCTCTTGTTCCAGAAGCGAGTCAATGACTACCTGCAGGGTACCTGCAGCAATGTTGGCAACTGCCCCTGAGAGATTGAACAGGTAGTAGCCATTTTTATCTCTATAGCCAAAGCGCTGGAACGTACTGTGCTCGTTGATGAGCGTATGGAGGGTAGGGAGGTCGGCAACCTTCTCGATCACCACAAAAGAGGCGCACTTCTCCACCTCAGCCTTGAAGGTGGCGAAATCAAGACCGAAGAGAACCCTATGGATGGGCTCGAATGCAAGGCCAGGATCATAGATGTTCTCCAGCTCGACCATGGCATACCGTGCAGGATGACCTTCCCACTCCTCTTTTGTGATCGTTCCCTTTATATCCTCCCAACAGCTCTTAGCCGTAGCCAGGCTGTGGTTGCCATCTCCCATCGCATACAGAAGAGGGTTTTCTGGGTCGAGGCCGGCCTGTATCTTCTCCAGGGCATCAGCAATGGCTCCAAAGTCTTCCTCTGAATCGACTACCCAAGCACGGAGATTCCCACCTTCTGCCATGAGAGTGGTATCATAGACTTTTTTCAGGGAATTCTTTTTAGCAGCCAGCGGCTCAATGACTGATTTTTCATGGTCGCTTATCAGTACCATGATGTGTGGCAGTTCCAAGGAGGCATTCTTGCGGATCTCCTTTCTAGGAGGAATGCGGCTGAGAATCGTCCCTTCAGTAGCCCTGATCAGTGAGCGTGATCCTACTGTGTAGTCATACTGCTCGAGGTCCAAGAGGACCAACAGACCCCACCGGCCATTGGCATAGGTGCTTGTAGTGCGTTGAACCAAGAAAAAACAGTTTTCATAGGTGTCGAAAAGATCATTCTCATAGGCTTTCATGTGGGCATTGATGTTCTCAATGCGTTCATCATGGTCGGCATCTTCCAGATAGGCTTCCGGGAAGATGAGATTCAGCGTAGAGGGCTCGCTTCCCACGTACGCCTGAGCTTGTTCCCAATAGGATTTATCTGAAGTATACTGGTCGCAAGCAACGACTGCCCACTTGGAAAGATCGACTCCCGACTTGGGAAGAAGAATGTCAGCGGTGTGCAGGCCAAGGCTTTTCAAACGTTCTGGAGTATTTGGCATAGTAGATCCTTAGTGTATTGTTATGTTGCTATGGTATGCCAATATTTCTTATCCAGCAAGGTAAAGTGAGAAAAAATGAGCAAGGCTATTGTATTTACAGGCGGAGGGGGACCAGACTCCCTCCCGGACGACCTTATAGGGGTGGGGGACTACCTCATTGCAGCAGACAGCGGCTTTGACAAGGCCAGGGCCTTAGGAATTGCTGTGCACTACGTCATAGGAGATTTTGACTCGACTGAGTTCGCCCACGAGGCAATGCTGATCGAGCATGAACACCACCCTGCAGAGAAAGATTATAGCGACACCTATTTAGCTATTGAGAAGGCTCTCAAGCATACAAGCGAGGGGTATGTGCTGGTGGGAGGGGGTGGCTACCGCCTCGACCACCTGCTGCAGACCTACTCGCTCTTCTCTCATTTCGGACCGCCTGACCAATGGTTTACCCGCTACGAGACCAATATACTCGTCGCTTCATCCAGACAATTTACCTCGTGTACCAAGGGGGAGACAGTAAGTCTGTACCCTGCAACCCTCGAAGGGAAGGCTAGGGTAACTGCTGCAGATCTTAGGTGGCCGCTGGCCTCCTTTCCCATGAGCTTCTCCTCCTTCTCCCTCTCGAACTCCTGTACAGGCGAGCATTTGGCCGTCCATGTGGAGGGAGACCCTATATTTGTAAGCTTTCCGGTTGCCCGAAAGAGAGGTTAGGTGGTACCATAGGCCTATGTTGCATACCAGAAGATTGCTGGCCTTCTCCAGCAGAGTCCATACCTATACCATGCTGCTCTACCTCTTCTTTTTCCTCGTATACCTTTCGAGCAGCTATTTTTTGGTGACCCAGACTTTTATTGATCTTCTCCAGTTTGCCCTTATCCTCATCAGCTGGACCAACCTGCTGTTCGGGCTGTGGATTATTGCCTTCTCCTTTGTGGTATGGAGCACTGACCGGATATTCCCCTTCTCCCCGATAGTGTTGACGCTCCTGAGGATGGGGGGAGTCTTTGCTCTCAGCACCCTTGTGGCTATTATAGAAAATCTGGTGACCGACGGTCTGGTTGTCAGCTAACAGGAGATACCTATGAACAATCCTCTTATCAGCGCAGTGCGTGGGGCAATTTGCGTGGAACGCGATGAACCTGCTCTTATTGAAGCTGCTTCTTGCAAACTCTATACAGCTCTCCTTGAAGCCAATGGCATCAAGGAGGCAGACATAGCCTGCCTCATGCTTACCCAGACAAGTGACCTTAAGAGCCGCAACCCCGCAGGAGGCTTGCGCCAAGGAGGGCACTGTGCAACGACGCCCCTGTTCTGTATGCAGGAGCTGGAGATCGAGGGGATGCTTGAACGCGTCATCCGTATGTTGGTCATCACCAACAAGGCGGTAGGGGAGGTAACCCCAGTATTCCTCGATGGTGCCGAGAAGCTCAGGCCCGATCTGGCACATTTGGGAACCCTGCCAAGCTCCTGAATATAGTGCAGGGCTCACCATACAATAACTGCCCCACCGCATACGACTAAGGAGAGGGTTTGTCTTCGCTATACCTTGGGTGAAACATCCACTCTCTTTTTATTTAGAGTTATTGAAAAGTAACTTATTTATAGATAATAGCTTATACTCTTACAGCTGATGTAAATCTCTCTGTTGGTCATAATTGACAAGCAGAGCAGATTCCTTGATACTTTTTTGTAATCTTGCAGGCAATACCCTCGAGAGAAGATTACTGTCATGATCACATGAGCAGATTCGAAAGGGAAAACAGATGTTTTGCCCTTGTTTGGATGAAAGTCCACCTATATGGAGGTTCTTACTATGTATGTCACCGTTACTAAAAGTTCCCTGAAAGGGCAGATGCCCGTCCCTGGTTCCAAGAGCCATACCATTCGTGCAATCCTGCTTGCCACCCTTGCCAAAGGGGTGAGCACTATAGAGAATCCTCTCACGAGCGGAGATGGAGCGAGTGCCATCGCCGCTGGTCGGGCCTTTGGTGCCCTGATAACCAGAAGCGGCAATCAGCTCTCTGTTGAGGGTAGGGGCCTACCCTTAACAGCACCTGAGAACGGTATTGATACAGCGAACTCCGGTACCACCACCAGCTTTGTCACCTCCTTAGCCACCCTTGCAGAGGGTGAGACCCTCATCACAGGCGATGAACAGATTCAAAACAGGCCCATCAAGGTCCTCGTCGATGCCCTGATAGATTTGGGGTGTTCGGTTACCATCATGCGTGAAGGCTCCCATGCACCCCCTCTCCTGGTGAAAGGCGGATTGTCTGGAGGAGAGGTTACCCTCGATGGATTTAACTCCCAGTTTGTCTCCAGCTTGCTTCTGGCATCCCCTTTAGCTACAGGGAGGACCAAGATAACGGTGACCAACCCCTTGGAGAAGCCGTATGTGCAGATGACGCTCGACTGGATGCGCCGCTTTGGCGCAGTGGTAGAGAGTAACGAACCAGAGTACACCAAGTTTACCCTTGAGGGAGGCCAGCACTACCGGGGAGGAACGTTCACCATCCCTAGCGACTGGTCTGCAGTAGCCTTTCCCCTGGTAGCAGCCCTGACCTCAGGGTCGGACCTCACCATACCGGCTCTGGACTTCTCTGACTCCCAGGGCGACAAGCGTGTTGTGGACCTTCTTCTTGAGATGGGTGCTGATATCAAGCGAGACGTGGAAAACCAACACCTGACCATCAAAGGCGGACGAAAGCTCAAAGGGGGCCTGGTCATAGACCTGGGAGACATCCCTGATGCCCTGCCAGCCCTCTGTGTTGCAGCCCTTCATGCTGAGGGTGAGACGACCTTCACCAACCTTGAACATGTGCGCGTCAAGGAGAGTGACCGCGTCCTGGTCATGGCCGAGGAGCTCGGAAAGCTTGGGGCTACGATTACTATAGAGGCGGGCCAGATGACCGTCTGTGGTGGAGCACCCCTGCACGGAGGTGTGGTAACGAGCCATGGGGACCATAGGGTGGCGATGGCGCTGACAGCTGCTGCCCTCATGGTCGACGGTGAGGTCAGAATCGAAGACGCTGGATGCACCGAAGTCTCCTATCCCGCCTTCTTCTCCTCCCTGGTTGGGGTAGGGGCCAAGATTGTCATCCATGAGAAAGAAGAGCTCTCGTAAAGGGGCTCCTTCTCTGTAATGAGGCGCTAGAGGCTGAACTTTAGCCCCTCATGGTGTAGGTTTTCAAAACTCCTTAGATTGCCTCATCACCTTTCTTGTAAAAGTGATGAGGCAGATTAAGGAGTACAGTATGCCGTTCAACAACCCAAACAATGTTGATGCCCTGCTGCTGAAGTACCCCTTACATAACTACGGTTACAGTATGTTCGCCGCTGTTTTTCACGAGGGGGATCTCATGTGTAGGCATGATTTCTCCGTCCAATGCAACGCGCGTAACGCCACTTTGCCGCTTGTTGGGATTTTCAACGGTGATGTGATAGGTGGATTGTTCATAATGGTAGGTGAGACGGAAGGATTCCCAGGTTTCGGGTATCACCGGATTGATACGCAAGACATCGCCTACTTTTGTACATCCCAGCACTCCCTCAATCCCGAGACGATACAACCAAGAGGCAGATCCTGTATACCAACTCCAGCCTCCACGGCGGATATAAGGCTCCTTGCTGTAGATATCAGCAGTGACAACATACGGTTCCACCCGGTAGGTTTCCGCTTTTTCAGCAGTATCTGCCTGGTAGACGGGGTTGAGCAAATTGAACAGTTGCCCGCTGCGATTACCGTCACGCAGTTCACAGAATGCCCAGGCCGTCCAGGTGGCGGCGTGGGTGTACTGTGCACCGTTTTCACGAATGCCAGGCAGATACCCTTTGATGTATCCAGGGTTCTGCTCGGTCGTATCAAACGGTGGCGTAAAGAGCAACAACAGCCTATCTTCCGGCAAGACCAAACGATCGAGAACGGATTGCATGGCACGTTTTGAGCGCTCCTTGTCGCCACCCTTGCTGATCACCGCCCACGACTGGGCAATAGCATCAATCTTGCCCTCCTTACTTTCATGAGACCCAAGGGGAGTTCCGTCATCGTAATAGCCTCGGCGGTACCATGCACCGTCCCATGCATGTTTTTCAACTGCTGCAGCATAGGTTTTTGCCCTCTTTCGAAGTTCCTCGGCGACTGCAGAATCTTCTCGGAGATCACAAATACCTGCAAATCGGTTGAGCACATCCACGAGGAACCAGGCCAACCAGACGCTCTCGCCTTTACCCTTTTCGCCGACACGGTTCATGCCGTCGTTCCAGTCACCGCCTCCGATCAACGGCAAACCATGCACTCCTTGGGTAGATCCCTTGTCGATGGAGCGCATACAGTGTTCATACAAAGGATAAGCTCGCTCACTGGACTGATAAAACCCATAGCGTTCATCTTCTCCCTCGGCTAACAGGTCTCCTTGTAGGAACGGAATCTCCTCATCCAGAATACCAAGATCGCCGGTTACTATGATGTACTGAGCTGTTACAAAGGGCAGCCATAGCAGATCATCGCTGAAACGCGTACGTACCCCTCGGCCGGTAGGTGGATGCCACCAGTGCAGTACATCGCCCTCTTCGAATTGATGTGCCGCTGAGCGCACTATCTGCTGGCGCGCAATGTGTGGCTGGATTGCAAGGAGAGCCAAAACATCCTGCAGCTGGTCACGGGCACCATACGCACCGCTGGATTGGTAGAAAGCGGTTCGTCCCCAGATACGGCAGGAGAGAGCTTGATACAGAGCCCAGCGGTTGAGCATGATGTTCATCGCCTTATCGGGTGTCTCTACTTCGATAGTGTTCAGCAATGCATCCCAGTGAGCATGAGTCTCCTCCAAAGCCTGTTCTACTGATTCCTTCTGGCGGTATTTTTGTATCAGATCAAGGGCATGGCTGCGATCGCTGCCTTGTCCGAGGATGAAGTAGATCTCTTCACTGGATCCAAGAGGCAGATCTATGTGCAGTTGCAACACCGCAGAGGGGTTATCACCGGCTGAAACACGTTGCTCAAGACCGAGACGCTGTAAAGCAAGCGGTCTTGCAAGGGTTCCGCCTCTACCGATAAATTCACTGCGATCGGCAGTCATGCCGTGCATAGTTTTGTTAGCACTTAAAAATGCAGTCCTTTTGTGAAATTCACTGTTATAAGGGTTGGTTGCCAATACACTTTCTGTTTCAAAGTCGTATTCCGGAATAATATAAGCGCTGGTTTTTGCTCTGGTTGTACCCAATACCCACTCAACATACTGAGTAGCCGTTATGTGACGATTACGGTCTGAAAGGTTGGTCAGGTGCAAACGGATAATCTTGACCGGATCCGAAGGGGAAGCATAGAGGGTCAGGCTGTGCTTGATCCCATGCGATTGGTGCTCGAAAACAGTGTAGCCAGAGCCATGCCGAACACGGTAGGGCTGCCCGGCATGCACAGGTTGTGGAGTTGGTGACCAAACTTCACCGGTCTCCTCATCCCTCAGATACAGAGCCTCGCCACTAGGATCGCAGACAGGATCGTTAGACCACGGTGTCAGCCGGTTTTCACCGCTATTGACTGCCCAGGTTGTCTGACTACCCGTTTCAGTAACCATAAACCCGAAATCGGGATACCCAATTACATTTACCCAAGGGGCAGGTGTTTCTTTACCAGACTCAAGCAATATGTGATATTCAGTTCCATCTGCCGAGAAGCCACCGTGTCCATTGAAATACAGCAAGTCATCAGAGCTGTAAGGTGTGATGACTTGCTGCTCTGCAGGTGAAAGGGATGGGGTAAATCTAGGAAGGTGATGAACGGCAACAGAGTACTCGGGAAGCTGTTGGGATAGGGAACCATTTTCCCCCAGAAGGACGACGCGCGCAGCACTTTGCAAGAGAGTGGCTTCCTCGTATTTCATCTGGTCACTGAAAAGAACAAAGATACCACCACGGAGATTCAGGAAGTCATCATTTTTGGTCTTGTGGATCAAGCGATGGATTCTTCCATGCAATTCGGCTCCGTAATCAGTAGGTTGCCCGTTCAGTATGACCAGGTCAATTGTAAACCCGCGGCTGCGCAAGTAGGTAAACACCACCAAGGCGTCGCGAACTATATCGATCTGCTTGTCATCATCCAGCTTCACCAACAAGATGGGGAAATCACCGGATATTCCAAAACGCCATAATGCAGACTGTCCTAGCAGATTTTCAGAGAGTATATTTTCATGTGCACGGGTTTCCTTGTAGGGATACAATAGTGCCGAAAGAATTTTCAGCGCATCCTGCAGCATGCCAGCATCAAGCCCTTCTCTGTCGAGATGAGCTTGGCTGCTCATATCGGCCTGTTGGAAGGTGCGCTCGATCAAGGGCCAGCTATGGAATTTTTCTGCCCTTGCAAGCAACTCTTCCCGGCTTTCTCCGACAATAGTAACAAAGGCAAACTGGGTATTTTCATGGGGAGCAAGAGTAGTCTTAAACCCTAATGCGAAAATGGGGTCGAGGGTTGCACCGCTGGAACCACCCAGATACTCCTCACTCAGTAACGCCTTTGGATTGTCCTTAGCATGCCCACGACCGATAAAGGCCCTACGATCAGATTCGTGTCGCACATCAAGCTCACCCTCGTTTGCAAGCACCATGTGTCCCATCAACAAGGGCGGGTCTTCGCTGAAACGGGGCCGACGGGAAAAAATCTGCAGTCCTAGCTTCTGTACGTATTCACTTTGGATAAATAGTTTGTTGAACGCTGGATGCTGAGCGTCGTCTGCATGGGTTGAAAGGGAGACTTCTCCATACGAGGTGATTTGTAAGTTTCGAGAGCTGTCGCTGTCATTTTGCAGATTGATTCTGCGAATTTCTACAGGATCATCTGGGGAGACGGTAACCTCCATAACTGAAACCAACTGTTCTACCTCGCGCCGATAGGAGACCATATGCGCATGAAAGGTAACCTGCATATCCTCGGCACCCGCCGGACAAGGCTGAGATGAAGCCGACCACAAGGTACTACCAGTTGTTTCGGTCTTATCCAACTCTTGGATATACACCCAGCTTCCCCAGTTGTCCAGTACGGGGTCAGGCTGCCAACGCGTTATATCCCTGTCACGCCAACTGATATAACCGGTGCCCAAGTTAGAAATAAGCACACGGAAACTGCCGTTGGAAAGCAGATGCAGTTGTGGGGTAGGGGTAACAACAGGTACGTTCCAGGCCTCGATGCCAACGGGTTTTTTCTCATGACCAGAAACACTCGCAACTTCGTCACTATCAATATCTTCGAGGGCACTGACAGGGGGAACCTGTTCCTGGAGCAGCAACTCGATACTCTGGATACGGGGATCGCGATGCATCCGATCGACCATTATGTCATTATGCAGGTAATTGGCGAGTGCCATAAAGAGCATGCCCTGGTGATGGGCCATATACTCTTTAACGATAGCAGCATCTTGATTGACCATCAAACGACTCTGGGTAAAATCAAGAGATTCATACAGGCCGTATGAGCCCAGCATCTTGAGGTCTACCAGAGCATGCAGATTGCTGACAACAGCCTGTGGATCAAAGGCAATTGCGATAAGAGATGCATAGGGGGCGATGACGAGATCGTTTGCCAACCCACGCTTGAATCCCAATCCGGGGACACCAAAGGCATGGTATTGGTAAATATTGCTCGCATCAAACCGATAATATCCTGATTCCGAAATACCCCAGGGAACACCCTTGGATTTGGCATAGGCAATCTGATGTTGGACAGCTCCTTTGCTACTGTCTGCCAATAATGTACCAGAGTATGAACGCAAAAAGAGCGAGGGGAGCA
>CAZPOJ010000094.1:0-11260 GCA_964588005.1 uncultured Sphaerochaeta sp. | reverse complement strand
ATCACCCGCTTTCCAGTAAGGAAAACCAGGTGGTTCTCGATGTGGAGAAGATCAATAGTTGGATTGCCAAAGGGGCACAGCCAAGCGATACTGTCAGACAGTTGTTGAACCGCAATGGCGTAACCATCACCAGAACTGTCCAGGAATAAGTTCCGGGAGAACGTTGTGGAAAAGGATCTTGTTGAATACATTGTAAAATCCATAGTTGATGTCCCCGACGACGTCAGCATCAATGTGGTTGAGGGCGAAAAGTCCACAATCCTTGAGCTGAAGGTTGCCACCGGTGACATCGGCAAGGTAATTGGCAAGCAAGGGCGCATTGCAAAGGCTATCAGGACCATCCTGAATGCCTCTGCCACCAAAAGTGGCAAACGTGCCGTGCTGGAAATTTTGGATTGATTATGGAAGATATGCTCTATACTGCCACTGTGCAAAGCACCTTTGGTGTCCGCGGTGAAGTAAAAATCCTCCCCAATAATGAAGAGTGCAGCCACTTGAAGAAACTCAAGCAGGTTGTGCTTCGTTATAAGGATGGCTCAGAGCGTACTGTTACCATCGAGAAATTCAGGATGCAGGGATCACAAGCTCTGATGAAGTTCGAAGGGTATGATAACCCCGAGGATGCCAGGGCCCTTGCAGGTTGTCGCCTGATGGTTGAACGAAGCAAAGCTGCTCCCCTTCAGAAGGGCCAGTACTACGTTACCGATCTCATCGGATGCACCTTGGTGCATGAAGGTGAGGCTTTGGCTACCGTAGAGCGAGGCTTGGATGGGGCACAGACAGTGCTGCTGGAAGTGCTTGCCACTGACGGCAAACGATATATGGTTCCTTATTTGGAACACTTTATCGGTGAAGTTGATATTAAGGGACGTACCATTGAATTGAAAACCCCGTGGATCTTGGCGTGAAGATTCAGATCGTCACCCTCTTTCCCGAGATGGTGGAGGGGTTTTTCAATAATTCAATTATGAAGCGTGCGGTAGAAAGCCGTCTGGTCGAGTACAATATAGTCGACTTCCGCCTCTTTGCCAAAGATCGTCATCGCACCTGCGATGATGCACCCTTTGGCGGAGGGGCTGGGATGGTAATCCAGTGTGCTCCCCTGTGTGATGCCCTTGACTCCCTCGGAGCCAAGGACAAGCGGGTGATCTACCCCTCGCCTTCGGGCAAGAGGTTCACCCAGGAGTATGCTCACAACTTGAGCCTGGAAGACGAGCTGGTCTTTATCTGTGGTCATTACGAAGGTATTGACCAACGGGTGATTGACCTATATGTTGATGACGAGATTAGTATTGGAGATTATGTGATCAGCAGTGGGGAGGTTTCCACACTGGTGATTGTTGATGCCGTATACCGGCTCATTGAAGGGGTCATCAGGGCCGACTCACTTACCGAAGAGAGTTTTACTGACGGATTGCTTGAATATCCCCATTACACTAGGCCTGAGACCTATTGCTCAAAAAGTGTCCCTGCTGTATTATTGAGCGGACATCATGCCAATATTGGTCAATGGCGACTGAAGAAGCGGTTGGAGAAGACTTTGTTGAACCGACCGGATCTTTTGGAGACGGCATCCTTGGATGTGAACTCTAGGAAGATGTTATTAGAATTGAAAGAACATAGGGCGAAGGGGACCGTAGACAATGGATGTAATTAAGGCTATTGAGTCAGAACAGATGAAGGAAAACGCTGAAAACTTCAGTGTTGGTGATACCGTTAAGGTATATTTCAAGATTGTAGAAGGTACGAACGAACGAGTTCAGATCTTTGAAGGAATCGTACTTTCCAAGAATAATGGTGGTATCCGCCGCACGTTTACTGTAAGAAAGATCTCTTATGGTGTTGGCGTCGAAAGGATTTTCCCCCTGCATTCACCACGTGTCGAGCGTGTTGAGGTGATGAGACGAGGCCGTGTAAGAAGAGCCAAGTTGTACTACCTGCGCGACAAGGTGGGCAAGAAGGCAAAGGTCAAGGAACTTATTCGCAAAAAGAACGCTTAGTTCCCGGACCCAGTGCGATAGCAAAAGGACGACATCACTTTGATGCCGTCTTTTTTTAGGTTTACTCATCTTGCCCCTTCGGGTAAAACACGGTAGGGTAGGTCTAGAGGATCATATGGAATCAGAGAGCAATAAACAAATACCTGCCAATCAACCCAAACGGGATAGCAGTAATCGCAAGAGAGACCGCAAGCGAAAGAAACGCGGCTCCAAGGCTAAGGGAGCCCCTGAAGCGGGTAAGAAGCCCAAGAATACCCTGTTGCCTTCTCAGACAAAGACCCCCTATCGCAGCAGTCTTCCTCCCTTGCCGGCAAGACGGGTGGAGGAGCCTTTGTTGGAGTGTCCGCTGTGTGGAAAAGTCATAGAGGTCATTGCAAGTGCGCTTACCCATCCTAGCGGAGGATTTTGCCACTTTGACTGTGTCTTGGCTAAGATTGCTCAAGATGAGCGTCTCTCTGAGAATCAGAAGGTGAGTTATATAGGGCGGGGCACCTTCGCTGTTGTTGAATCACAAGCAGAGAATAGTTTTACGTTTGTCAAAAAGATTGTCTGGGAGACCCCGGAGAGCTTTGACACCATGAAAAAATATGTGGAGGCGAATAAGAGATGAATGCCTTAAAAAGTGTAGCGATGCTCCCAGGCTCCTTCGACCCCCCGACAAACGGGCATATCGATATCATCGAGCGAAGTGCAGCCCTCTATGACAAGCTGTATGTTGTGGTTGCAGAGAATGTGCACAAAGTCTGTCTTTTCACCGCAGAAGAACGGATGGACATGCTTAGGAAGATACTGAGCAAGTATGACAACATAGAGGTTGTCACCTATCCTGGCCTTGTGGCGGAGTTTGCCAGAGAGCATGGGGTAGGGGTAATGATCAGGGGCGTACGGGCCCTGGTGGACTTTGGCTATGAGTTTGAACTCGCCATGACCAACAAGCAGCTCAACAGCGAGCTTGAAGTGTTGTTCATGCCCACCAGTCCCAAGTACTTCATGCTTCGTGCCAGTGCCATCAAGGAGATGGCCGCATATGGAGCGGATATCTCCCCCATGGTCCCCGCCCTAGTGGTGAAGATGATGGGTGATAGGATCAAATTGTTGATCTGATGGGCTCTCCTTCAGAGTGGCGCGGGTATACCCATCCGCTTTATTTTCCGGTAATTTGTTCTTTGTCAAACAATTCTTTAGGATAGTTTGCTCAAAAGCTTCAAATATGGGTTTAGTTGTTGACGCAATAGGGGTTTTTCGTTATTCTTCCCTAAGTGTCAAAATTTTGCGTAGGATAAGAGGATTTTCAACATGGCAACACCTAAATATAAGACTTCAAAAGCTAGTTCAGCTTCCCGCAAGGCCGCAAACATGCGTCTTGCTCTCCCAACCCTTTCTCGCTGTGGTACCTGTGGCAACATGGTAGTACCTCATCGTGTATGCCCAAAGTGTGGCTTTTATCGTGGTGTTCAGGTACTTGAACTGCAGGACAAATAGATCCCGTTTTTTTAGGAGATTATAACAATGGAAAATAAAGAAATTTACGAAAAAGTGAAAGCATTGATTGCTGATAAACTTGAAATTGATGCAGCAAAGATCACCATGAATGCTTCATTCAGAAAAGATCTTGGTGCCGACAGCTTGGATACATATGAGTTGGTCTATGCTATTGAAGAAGAATTGGGCATCTCGATCCCTGATGAGAAAGCCAATGAGTTTGAAACCGTCAAGGACGCAGTAGACTTTCTTTCAACCCAGCTCTAAGGTAATGGTTCGATGAATCCATATGCCTTTGGAAAAGCTCCCTCTATCTCTCCTCAGAGAGAACGGGAGCTTCTTGCATTTAAGCGTGCTAGTCATATGCAATGCGATAACTTGAACCTGCTCAACCTTGCCTTCACCCATCGCTCGTTTGCAAACGAGACGACTGAAGATGTTGGAAACAACGAGAGGCTGGAGTTTTTGGGCGACAGTGTCCTGGGCATGTGTGTAGCTGACTGGCTCCTGCGAAACCTTCCTGCAAAGCAGGAGGGTGATTTCTCTAAGATAAAGAGTGTGGTTGTCAGTGAGGACAGCCTTGCCATGATAGCGCGCAAACTTGAAATTGATAAGTATCTGCTTATTGGCAAGGGGGAAGAGATCAGCGGTGGCAGGGATAAGAAGACCCTGCTTGCAGATTGCATGGAAGCCTTGTTTGCCGCCTCCTATCTTGATAAAGGCTTTGAAGTAGCCAAGAAGTTTGTCATGCGCTATCTTGAGGACCAGATTCATGCCGTTCTCAAATATGATTACCATCGTGACTACAAGACCAGCTTGCAAGAGTACATGCAAAAGAAGTACAGGAAATGTCCGGTCTATACTCTGGTAAAGAAAACAGGGCCCGAGCACGAGTTCACCTTCTTTGTAGAAGTTCAGGTCAACAACCAAAGTTTTGGTCCGGCTCAAGGCAGCACCAAGAAGGATGCTGAGCAGAATGCCGCTAAACTGGCTTATGAAGCTGTGGTGGTCCCCACCTTGTCCTTATAATTCTTTGCAATAAGCAGCAGTTGCTCGGCACTGTTCTGCTCTGGATCATCCAAGACCGCCTCCAGCAGGTACCCCAGCGTCTCACCAATCATTTTTCCCTTCAATCCCAGCCTTATCATATCATTGCCATCTACAGCGAGGTCCTTGATGCTCAAGGCATCCTTTGCTGCGAGGATACCCTCGATTCTTCTCTGCAACTCATCAATGAGCGAAGTGTTCGGCTCCCCATGGATAGCTATCTGGTCTGCAATACGCAGCTGGAAGAGTAGGGGGATGTCCTTAAGGCCAACGCGCTTGATAAATCTTCGCACTGCACTGTCACTCCAGTCGCTTTGGTAGTTGAACATATGCTCTTGTACCAGGTGGGTGACTATGCGGATTTGTTCCTTGCTGGATTTTAGGTATTCCATGATCGCCTTGGTCTCTTTTGCCGAGATCGCCTCATGGGAGTAGAAGGTGTTCTTGCCATCCTTCTCTTTGATCACTTCGCTCTTGCCAATATCGTGGAAGAGGGCGGCAAGTCGTACTGGCAGGGGGAAATTCCTGTCGGCTGCAGCCTGGCACGCTGTGATGTTGTGCTGCAGTACATCTTGGTGGTGCATTCCCCCCTGCTGGATGCCATCCCCTTTGGCAAGGGCTGGCAGAAGCGTGGTGAGCACGCTTGTCTGGTGCATATATCTGAGGCCTACGGTGGGGTGGTCTGAATCCACCAGTTTGAACAGCTCCTCTCGGATGCGTTCGGCACTGACGTTTCTCAGATTCTCCTTTTCGTCCTTCATGGCCCTGAGGGTATCCTCTTCAATACTGAAGTTCAGCTTGGAAGCGATCCTGCACGCTCGAAAGATACGGAGGGCATCCTCCTCAAAGCGCTTGCGCGGTAGGCCGATGGCTCTGATGGTCTTCGTTCTCAAGTCATCCATCCCGTTATTGAGGTCGATGATGGTACCGGTGGCGCAGTCCGCTGCAAAGGCGTTGATGGTGAAGTCCCGTCTCTTGAGGTCCTCCTCCAGGCTCCTGATAAAGGTCACGCTGCTGGGGTGCCTTCCGTCAAGATAGGTGCCGTCGCTTCGGAAGGTGGTCACTTCAAACATCTGTTTTTCAAATATGACGGTCACTGTCCCATGCTCTATGCCGGTTGGGATGACATGGCCAAAGAGCGCTGTCACCTCGGTGGGCTCTGCATCGGTGGTAAAATCGAAATCCTCACTCTTAAAACCCAGCAGATAATCGCGGATTGCACCTCCCACTATGTAGAGGGAAAAGCCGCCTGCTTTGAAGCGGGCGGAAAAGCGTTGTATCGACGGGGAGACAGGAAAGGTTTTCATACTGCCACACTACTGGTACGACGCATAAAGGTCAACCAGAATAATGGTTGGCAAAGGTTGTCATTTAGCTCTAATATGAATAGAATGGCCATTATGCGGAAGTTCACCAAGGCTTCCGGGAATAAGGAGCGTCTATGTTTCGTCCAGTAACTACAAGGGTTGATTTCCCAGCAATGGAAGAGGGTGTCCTCACTTTTTGGCAAGAAGAGGATATTTTTGCAAAATCGATTACCATGCGTCCTATAGAGGATGAGTTCGTCTTTTACGACGGCCCTCCCTTTGCAACAGGCCTTCCCCATTTTGGCCATCTGGTCCCCGGGACCATCAAGGACGCCATACCCCGTTACCAGACCATGAAGGGAAAGCGTGTCCACCGCCGATTCGGATGGGACTGCCACGGCCTGCCTGTGGAGTTTGAGATGGAAAAGACGCTGGGCATCAGCGGCCCTTCGGCGATCCATGAGTACGGTGTCGCCAATTTCAATGAACAGTGCCGCTCCATAGTGCTGCGCTATACCAAGGAGTGGGAGGCCACCATCAACCGTATGGGCCGTTGGGTCGACTGGGAGAATGGGTACCGTACGATGGACACCGACTACATGGAGTCCATCTGGTGGGTCTTCAAAACCCTGCATGAGAAGGGCTTTATCTACGAAGGGTACAATATCCTTCCCTATAGTCCTGCACTGGGTTCTCCTCTTTCCAACTTTGAGGTCAACCTCGGAGGCTATCAGGATGTGGTGGACCAGGCAATAACAGTCCGCTTTGCCCAGGAAGGAGAAAAGGATACCTTCTTCATGGCGTGGACCACCACGCCCTGGACCCTGCCTTCCAACCTGGCACTCGCCTTTGGCCCTGATATCGATTATGTGAAGATCCTGGACAAGAGCGACTCCTGTTACTATATCCTGGGTAAGGATCGTCTTGAACACTACTACAAGGATGAGAGTCTCTACGAGATAGTGGATGAGCAGAAGGGTACCTTCTATGAAGGCATGCGCTATGAGCCGCTCTTCCCGTATTTTGCCCACCTCAAGGATGTGGGTGCCTTTGTCTGTGTCATCGGTGACTACGTCACCACCGAAGACGGGTGCGGCATAGTCCACACAGCACCCGGCTTTGGTGAAGATGACTACCAGGTGCTCAAGGGCACCGGTATTCCTGTAGTCTGTCCCATCGACAGCGAAGCAAAGTTCACCAGCGAAGTCTCTGACTTTGAGGGTACATTTGTAAAGGATGCCGACAAGGGTATCATTGCCATGCTCAAAAAGTCTGGCAAGCTGGTCAAGCAGGAGAACTTCCTGCACCCCTATCCCTTCTGCTACCGTACTCATACGCCTCTCATCTATCGAGCGATGGAGTGTTGGTTTGTAGACGTAACGAAGATCAAGGGCTCGATGCTCAGGGCAAACGAACAGATAACCTGGATGCCCGAGCACCTGAAACAAGGACGCTTTGGCAAGTGGCTTGAAGGAGCTCGAGACTGGGCCATCAGCCGCAACCGTTTCTGGGGCAACCCCATTCCCATCTGGAAATGTGATGGCAGTGACCACGTTGAGGTAATCGGAAGCAGAGAGGAGCTGGAGTCAAAGTGCGGACAATCCGTACCTGATCTGCACAAGCATTTTATCGATGAGCTCACCTGGCCCAGTCCCGATGGAAAGGGAACCATGAGGCGCATCCCCGACGTCCTGGACTGCTGGTTCGAGTCCGGATCGATGCCCTATGCCCAGCTGCACTATCCGTTTGAGAATAAGGAGTACTTTGAGGATCACTTCCCTGCAGACTTCATTTGTGAAGGTCTGGACCAGACCCGTGGTTGGTTCTATACCCTTACCGTCCTGGCTGCCGGCCTCTTTGACAAGCCTGCCTTCATGAACTGCATCACCAACGGTATCGTACTCACCGCAGATGGCAAGAAGATGAGTAAAAGTGCCAAGAACTACACCGACCCGTTGGAGATTGTGAACACCTATGGTGCGGACTCGTTGCGTTTTGCCCTTATGAACAGTGCGGTAGTCAGGGGAGAGGATCTCAAGTTCAGTGAAGAATCGGTCAAGGATGTCTTGAAAAACCTGATTATCCCTTTGTGGAATGCCTATTCCTTCTTTGTCACCTATGCAAATATCGATGGGTATACCCCAAGCGAGACCCCCTACGAGAAGCTCTCCAATCCAATGGATACCTGGATTATCTCCAGTAGTGAGAAACTGATCCAAGAGGCTACCGCAGCCTTTGATGCCTACGACATCCAGAAGGCGTGTGCCCTTTTTGTTCCGTTCATCGATGACTTGAACAACTGGTACATCCGCAGGAGCCGCAGGCGTTTTTGGAGAAGTGAGAACGACGGGGACAAGAAAGAGGCGTATGATACCCTCTACCGTGTTCTGGTGACCTTTATCACCATAGCAGCTCCCATCATCCCCTTTACGACTGAGGATATCTACCAGAACCTCAAGACCGAGGGCATGCCCCAGAGTGTCCATCTTGCCCTCTACCCCGAGTACCAGGATGCGCAGCGTGATCTTGAGCTGGAGAAGAGGATGGCCCTGACACAGAAGGCTATTGTCATGGGACGCTCGCTTCGTGCCTCGAACAACCTCAAGACACGCCAGCCGCTGAAGACCCTCTTTCTTGTCGACAGGACAGAAGAGGAGCGCGAGGTGCTCGCTGCAATGCAGGATATCATCGCTGAGGAGTTGAACGTAAAAGAGGTGCTTATCCAGGAGGACGAGAGTGCCCTGGTAAGCTACAGCGCAAAGGCGAACTTCAAGGTCCTTGGCTCAAAGCTCGGTAAGCAGATGAAGAGCGTTGCCGCCCAGATAGAGCTTTTTACCGGAACCCAGATCGCCTCCATCCTGGATGGTAAGAGTCACCTCTTGCAGTACAGCGAAGGGGAGATAGAGATCACTGCCGAGCACATCATCGTCCAGCGTACCGAAAGGGAAGGGGTCAAGGTCCTCAACGAGGGGTCTCTGACCGTTGGCTTTGATACCACGGTAACAGAGGAGCTGCTCCAGGAGGGAATTGCCCGTGATATTGTGCGAAGTATCCAGAACCTTCGCAAGGAGAGCGGCTTTGAGGTCTCCGACCGAATACGCCTTACCTATGATGGTGATGAGGTGGTGCAAGAGGTTTTTAAGAACTTTGGAGCCACTATTGCAAAGGAGACGTTGTCGAACTCCCTAACCTTTGCTACACTGGAAAGCGGTGATGCTGTTGAGTGTGGGGACTATGTGGTGAGGCTAGCTGTAGCAAAGGACTAATCCATGAAAAAAAGTAAGGTTGTAGTAGTTTCCTTGATCGTCGTCCTGTTCCTCTCTTCTTGTGCGTCCTTGGCCAAGAAAGAGCTCCCTTATTTCCATTTCCAAGGGATGGCCAAGAGCGGGACTATCGTTGCGACCGTTGATGCTGATGCAGAACCGGCTCTTGTTGCTTCTGCATTCGGTGACCTCGCTGAGTTTGCCTCAAGAGCCAAGCGAGTATCGCTCTCCCTCACCCCTAGTGAAGCCTATCCGCTTGATCCGGATGCGCTTGTTGCCTATGGGGTGGTGGAAGGGGATTTCCCCAGGTTCCTGCTCAACACCGGGATGATGTACTCCCGAGAGTTGCGCCAGAAGAGCAACGCAGCCGGACTCTCCTGGTTCAGCCAGAAAAAGGGGGCCATGAGTCTCTATACGCCGAAAAATGATGAGTTGCTCTTCACCAACGGCTCGTATGAGGATGCCTACGCATCCTACAAGGGAAAAGAGAGGCTCATCCCCAACGAGATGGCCGCTCGCATGGCCAATGCTTCGATCGCCTTGTATGCCTTCGAGCCTGAGACCTTCTTTGATCTTGGGTTGAACCTTCCGCAGTCTGTCTTCCAGCAGGCTAGCGAGGTGCTCCTGCTTGTTCATCAGAGGGAAGGGCAGTACACCGCCGATGCATATATCACGATGGAAACGGAAAAACTTGCCTCGACTCTCTCTCAGATGGTGCGTAGCGGGTACCTTGCAAGATTGAAAAGGGATAAGATTCCTTTTAAGATCGCCGAACTGAAATTGATGTTTTTGCTCGAAGGAGATCTTGTCACTATCGTAGAGATGCCCCTGAGTGCGGATCAGATGCAAACTCTAACGCAGGGCCTTACCGGGGCTTTATAAAATAAAGGAGTTACCAAGATGCCTAGTTATGAATATGAGTGTCAGCACTGTCATGCCCATATAGAATTGGTACAATCGATCGAAAACCATCCGACACCTGCTACATGTCCTTCATGCGGCATTCAACACACGATGGTCAGGGTGTTCAACCAGACTGAGAGCAACCTTGAAGCTAAAGCAGAAAAAATTGAAGAGGAGTATGGGTGTGGAAACCAAGAAAAGAATACTGACCGGTGATAGGACTACAGGAAAGCTCCATTTGGGGCACTATGTGGGTTCTTTGAAGACACGCTTTGAGTTGCAGGATAGCTATGAGGAGTTTATCCTTCTTGCAGACGTCCAGGCACTGACAACCCATTTTGACAACCCCAAGCTTATCAACAGCAGTATCTATGATGTTACCATTGATAACCTATCGGTTGGACTTGACCCCAATAAGGTCACCTTTGTCCAGCAGTCCCAGGTCAGCTCCATCGCTGAGCTGACCATTTTCTACTCCATGATAGTTACGGTCAACCAGCTGCGTCATAATCCTACGATTAAGACTGAGGCGCAAAACTATGGCTATGAGGACATTACCTATGGGTTTCTCGGGTACCCGGTAAGCCAGACTGCCGATATCACCTTTTGTAATGCCGACCTTGTTCCCGTCGGGGAGGACCAGGTCCCCCATATAGAACTTTCTCGCAAGATTGTGCGCAAGTTCAACAAGCTCTATGGAACGAAGATCAAACAGCCTCAGGTGAAGCTCAGCCAGGTAGGGCGCCTCAGCGGCCTTGATGGCAATGCCAAGATGGGCAAGAGCATGGGCAACGCAATCTATCTCTCCGATACCCCAGAGCAGGTATGGAAGCTTGTACGCAAGGCAGTCACCGACCCTGCCAGGGTTACTACCGATATCCCAGGCCATCCTGAAATTTGTAATATCTACAAGTACCACCTGATCTTCAACCCTGAAGAGGCTCCTGAGATCTATGAAGGGTGCACCTCGGCCAAGCTTGGCTGCTTTGACTGCAAGAAGCGGTTGAACGTGGTCTTGAACGAACTCCTTGATCCCATGCGGGAGAGGCGCTCCTACTATGAGAGCCACATGGACGAGGTTAAGGAGATCATAGTGGAGGGGACACGGAGGGCCAACGTTATTGGCAATGAGAATCTTGATGCCATCAAGGAAAAGATGTTCCTGAAGATATGACAGAAGGGGGAGGGAGACCTCCCTTTTTCCTTGTCTTTTCGGTGGTATATCACTGAGAGTATCGTTGTTGTGCCATAAATGCTA
>CAZPOJ010000093.1:0-11488 GCA_964588005.1 uncultured Sphaerochaeta sp. | reverse complement strand
CTAGACCTCTTTCATCATACTCTCTAGCTGTTTCTCCATTGTCTCCAAGGTCTGTTCAAAAAGATCTATATCTTTGACCTGCCTTGCTAAACACTGGATTATATAGGTATAGGTATACAACTTGTCTCTCTCTTCTGCTTCTTCTGCACGCAGTTGCATCCGCTCGATCAAGATGCGGATCTGCTCTTCTTGGAGAAACTTCCCTACACAATTAATTACGGAGGAGCGAACACCATACGTATCATCTTCACATATCCGCAGGAGAACTGGGAGCAACTCCTCCTTCTGTTGGCAGGAGAGAGCATAGGTGACAAAGAGGTCCTTGGCATCACGAATATATATTTCGGCTATAACTCCCTCTTTGTCTCCACAATCTTCATATACTTGTCTGTCGGTCTCATACAATTCAGCTAGGAGCTTTATCTTGGTGAGAATACCTGAAGAGCTCCCCTCAATATCAGCAAGTATCCGGTGTAAAAGTGCAGCATAGGCAGCTGAAAGGTTCTTGTCCAAGGTTTGTGGTATCCCATCAAGCAAGGAGAGGTTACGTCGGAAGCGGGTACTACTTGGTTTCTTGAGGGGCATCATCTCTTGAGATTCTTTCAGGTTTGTAAAGGTTTTAGCTATGACAGCGTCCCGTACTCTACGTATTTTTTCAGAATACCGATTATTCATGATACCCCCCTTCTATCCAGCGGCGAAGACTCTTTTCTCAAGGTTCTCCTCCCTATGATAGCATATGAATCCTGATTCAGAATCTACGTTGCTCACTGGAGACCATATCTGTTGGCCTTTGTTCCATTGTAAGCAGTGCTCTCCTGTAAAAAACTCTCAATCACCCTTATTCCTTCTTTGTACTACACACGTGCCGCTCTCATCTAAAAATACTCGCTCATCAAGACCAAGGGCGGTGAGGAATTGCATCTGACGGTCGCTCAATGGACTTACAATGAGTGCTTGATCCTTCTTTGTCTTGGAACGTGCCACCTGGATCCCGTTGAAGACTGTGCTCATCATAAAAGAGGTGGGGCTGTTGGTGGGCTTGTTGTCCCACCCGGGCACAACAGCTCCCTCACAGGCGAGATAGAGCCTCATCTGGCGCTCCATCAAACGCCAGATGAGATGCGAGACTACCACGAGCATACCCAGGGCATCGATGCGTTTGGGAGTATGCAAAAGCATATCATGTACTCTAAGGGGCTTCTCGAGGAAGGTAACATTGCTCTCAATGCCGTACTGGCTCTTGAAAGCACGTAAAAGGGCCTTTGCATCGAGCGAACAAGAGGGCACATTGGTCACCAAGACAAAGCACCCTGCTTGTTCATGAAGACCCTGTAGCCTGTCTTCTCGAATCAAGATTTCCCCTTCAAGCTCATATGAGGTGTCTGGTGAACCTTCCTTCTTGTTCACCACTCGCTTTTGGTATGAAGATGTTACTTTGTGCAAAGGGCTCTCCATCTGTGACAGCTGAAGGGATGCAGAGCGGGCATCCTCCTCAGAGGTATACCGCTTCTGTACCCCCTTCACTTGGTCGGTTATCTTCTTAAGCGAAGCTTCCTGCTTTTTGTCTATAGCTTTCTGTTTTTGCCTGTCGGTATGGACAACCACAGCTCTCCAAGCCTTTCCATCAATATCGACGGTAGTCTCATGGGCCTTGTATTCAGGGGAGGAACGAAAGTATTCAACTTCTTCCAACCTGCCCATAGGGATCCAAATCCCGCTCTCCACGGCACGTTCCACTGCCTTTACACCTGAGGCGAAGGTGCCTGGCAACCTGCTGACAACGTGTATGTCTTCCAAAAGTGAGAGGTTCTTCAAAGGTACGAGTGTGGTATCCACCACAAAGACAAAGGACTCTGAGCCTTGGGCATGGAGTGCCTTCACCGCATTGATGCAGCTGGTCGTCTTGTTGTCCAAATGCTCCCCTCTGAAAGAGGTAGCGTGGATAGGAACTCCCCGCTCCACACACAAGAGCTCGGCACAGAACTCTGTCTGCTCAGAAGGATCACCCTCAGGCAGCAAGTACTCACCCCAGACGCTGGTGGTACTGTAGCTCACCGAGCTCATATCCAGGTCAAACAGTGTTGCTGCAGCTTTGCCCAAGGCGGTGATGATCTTACTCGGGCCAACTTCGACGATAGCATCCAGAACCCTTCCCAGGTTGGTTTCGTTGAGTAGATGGGCATACACCTCTTCACCCAACAGCAGTATCAGGTCCTCATTATCCCAGTGGAGGGGATAACTGCAAGAGAGCATCCTCAACACCATCGCCTGGACAGCTTTGTCTGCAGAAAGATCTGTTGTGGTGGGTACAAGGCGGTCTACCACACCTTTGAGATCAAGGGTACGGCAGTAGGCCGCTACGATAGGCAGGTGATGATGGCTAAAAAGGTTAAAATCAGCAAACGAAAATTTGGTCATGGTGAATCCTCCCTGGTAGGGTTTTACCTGACAGAGAGTATAGCAGTAAAAAATTCCAGGATACACTAAAAAGCCTACCTCATACCCAACAGGTCCAGCCACCCCTCATACAGCATGACCATGGCCATGGTGTCCAGCTCACAATACTTGAGTAGCGCTCCCTTGATCTCGTTGCGCTCGTACTCGCTCATCTGTTCAAACTGCATACGAGCATAGGCTGTCATGGCGGCTCCCCCATCACGAAGCTCATCGTCAAGGCTGAGCAGGTTCATGTCCTTGTCCGAGACATCGCTGAACATCTTGGGCAGGGTCTTGTAGGGGTCGACCACCACCCCATCGGTGAGGGTGAGCCACGTCCAATCCTTGAAGTTGAGGCTAGGAATACCCCCGAGGGCGCCATAGATGGGCTTGGAGTACTTCTGCTGGAGATAGGTGGAGCTGTGCAAGATGGCCGGGAGCACCTGCTTGATGGAGTTGGACCCGTTGGTCGCAGGGTCATAGTAGTAGCGTTTCACCAAAGCCCAAAGATCAACCATGGAACGCTGTCCCTCCCATTGCTCGGCGGAGTGCTTTACACTGGTGGTAATGCTCCTGATGAAAGAGCATAGCTCTGCATGGTCGGCTACTTCACTTGCATTGCTCTGTATCTGACGATAGATCATATTGAGGTAGGTGTTCTCGTGGTTGGAGTAGCGGAAGATTGACCCCTTGTCCCCCTCAAGCTGTGCCTTGAGCTCGCGCACAAACTCGAAGTTGGGAAAGAAGCCCGGTGTCGTATTAAGATACTCACCTACATGGGCAACCTTTCCATCCTCATCAACCGTATGATGGGAGAACTGGAAGGCGATTCCCTCATAGGGTCGCCTCCCCTTGTTAAACGGTATGGCTGCCATGGAGGTCTCAAAGTCGATAAAGTGCAAGGGGAAGGTCCAGCTCTCAATCTCCTGTTGCAGATGCTTCTTGTCCAACCAGACAGTCGCATCGCCACTTTGACTCTTTTGCACCTGCAGCCACTGTCTTTGGCTTGCAGAAAGCCCTGGATCACTGTCCTCCTTAGGATTGATATCAAACTCAGTGACATCACTGAGCTTGATCTTATGCTCCTGGATAAGCTGGTCCTTGCGCCTGAAGTTCCATATGTCCAGTACCGTAGGGGAGGTAAAATCTTTCTCAGCCCACCCTAGCCTCTCCTTCCAGCACTCCTTCTTGCCACTGAGCAACCCGGAGGCTTCCTCTTCTGCTGTCGTATAAAACTCACACGAGGCACAAGCCGAAGAGACGGGGGAAGCAATCTTGGTATCAGAGGCGTAGTTTCTGGCAAAATACTCTACCCTTTCGGCAAAGAGCATATCCAAATCCTGTGCCCCATCCTGACCTGCAAAGATCTGGGTGCAGATTTCATCAACATTGACCTCACAGAGGATAGGTGGATCGAGATCCAGAGGGGTGAGGGTCGCAGAGACTTGGACGGATTTCCTTCCCCCCTCGTCTCTGACCAGACGAAACTTCTGGTTGAGCCCATCGGTAGGACAGACCGAAGCGGTGTCGGCCATCATAAGGTGGCTGACGACCGTATAGTGGGGTAAGGCCTTTTCAATGACATATTTCTGAAAAGCAACATCGTAGAGGTAGCTCTTCCATTTCGAAGCGATAGATCCATTCTTGTTGGTAAAGGAGGATCCATCATAGGACTTTGACTTCACCTCATACAGGAATAGGGTGTTGCCGTCCTTGACCAGGATGTCTGTGCGTATGAACAGGCTTCCAGTTGCTATGGCAGCTTCATAGATGATCACCTTCTCATGCTGGAGCAAGGCATTGGTCTCGGCCAGGGAAGAAGTGTAGTCAAGGCTTTTGATATCGTGTCCTCCGGGAAAGTAGAGCTTTGCAAGCTCCCCTACCTGAAAACCTCCGTCGGCAAGGGCAAGCAGGAAAGAGTCTTCAAGGTTCTGGTCAGCATACTTCTTCTTCTTGGTATAGAAGAGTTTGGCCGGACACTCTGTTGCTAACTTGAACCGTGATTTGGTCAGATACCGTATTTCTTCCATGACAAACCTCCCTGTCAATCACCTCTGCTGCATCCTGGCCCGCTGAGGATGCTCTTCCCTCCCGATGAGGGGGTTACTGTTATCTGTGTGCTGATCATCTCCTGCATCGCAGAGACGTGGGAGATGACCCCGATGAGCTTACCATCCTGTTGAAGGCCCGAGAGGGTCTTCAAGGCAGTCTCCAAGGAGGTCTCGTCCAAGGTACCGAATCCCTCGTCAAGGAAGAGCGAGTCCACCCTCACCTTCCGACTTGCCATCTTGGAAAGCCCGAGGGCCAAGGTCAAACTTACGATGAAACTTTCCCCTCCTGAGAGGTTCTTGGTGGACCTTATCTCCCCGGCCTGGTAGTTGTCAACGACGTTCAGCTCCAAGGGCTGGCTCTCATCACGGATGAGCAGGTAGCGGTCGCTCATCTTGGCAAGCTGTCTGTTGGCATGGCCTACCATCAGTTCAAAGGTAAGGCCCTGGGCAAAGTTGCGGAACTTCTTCCCATCGGCAGACCCTATCAGGGAGTGCAGCTTCTCCCATTTGGCTACCTCCCTCTTCTGGCTCTCAATATTTCCCAGTTTCTTTTCAATACGTTGTTTAGCCTCACTATTGCCCTTGATAGTGGCTCTGTGTTCAGCAATACCATCACGAACTTCCTGCAAGGCAGCCTCTTTTTCAACGAACAAGGAGTGTAATTCACTCAAGGGCAGTTCGGTCAAGTTTCTCGCCTTTTCCCCCTCCAACCTTGCTCTTCGATCATCGACCTTGGTCTTCAGTGTTGCTTGTCTCTCATCGAGAGCTTTGGCTTCTTGAGCTAGGTGGGACCGTTGCACCGAGGTGAGGCTGGCAGAGAGGAACCCCTGTTCATCAGCAAATCCAAGAGAAGAGAGTTCCTCCAGGAACCGGGACTCCTTTGTTTCCAAGTCGGGCTTTCGCTTTGCCAAAGAAGTTTGTAGAGCCTCAATTCTGGTCTTGGCAGTGCTGAGCGTTTGCAATAGCTCGGCACTGGCTTTCCCCTCTTCTTTTTCCCAGGCTTCAGCAGTTTTGATAGCCTGTGAAAGCTTCTCCTCTTCATCATCGGCGACCTTCTCCCCATAGAGGGTGTATCGTTTTGTCTTCAGGGATTCAAAGGATGTACCTAGTTCCTTGAGCACTTTTTGCTTCTCAAGCAGGGCACTTTCGTAGGTTGCAATCACTCCATCGAGGTGTTGCAGTTCACCCTTGATAGCGCCCAGGGATGTTTCAATGCTTTTAGCAGCGTTTTCCTGTGCCTGCCAGGACTCCTTTCGCAAGCGAAGGGAGTCCTGCAACAGGGTAAGATCCTCAGGTAGCTCTGTAATACCATACAAGGTGAGCACATCCGCCACACCCTGCTGTAAGGCAGCATACACTTCCTTGGTTTCCTTTTCACCTTGTACAGCACTTTCAGATGCCTGACGTGCATGTGAAGTTGCAAAGAGGGCTTCAGATTCGAGTTTTTCCTGTTCAGTCAGTGCTCTTGTTGCAGCAATTTCTGCCTTCATGAGGTTCTGTATCTCAGATTCCAGAGCTTCAGCATCAGTTATAATCTTTGTCAGAGAGTCGATCATCTTTTCAGTTTTGTCAGCAAGAGGAACATTGCCCTTGGCAAAGGGGTGTTCCACAGAACCGCAGAGGGGACAAGGTTTCCCCTCTGCAAGGTTCTGCCGATGTTCTTCCAGTGCTGCAATCCTCGCCAGATACTCCCTTTCCCTCAGCAGGTACTCTTTTTCAGTTCTGTATCCGCTTAAGGGCTTATTCCCTAATAGGAGAGAGAGTGCCTCTTGTTTTGCCTGGAGGCCACTCAGAGCTGCCACCTGTTTTTCCAAGAGCTTAACGCTTTTCTTCTTGCATGTTTCAAGGGCTTTTTCTGCAACCTCCAGGGCCTTTGCAGAGCGCTTCTTTTCCCCTTCTTTTTTCCCGACCTCGTCTTGCTTTGTCTCAAGGGCCTGTATCTGAGCTACAATACCCGTCAACTCTGTAACCAAGTTCTTATCAGAGGCATGCTCTACAAAGTAGGTTTCAATAGCGGCGAGCTTCTTCTGTTCAGCTGCCTTTTTCTTCTCCTTAGTTTCACGCTCTTTTTTGGTTGTTCCCAGAGAGGCAACATCCTTGGCAATTGCAAGGGTGTTCTCTTCAAGGGTGGCAGTAAGATTGTCTATCTTCTGATCGAGGGTTCGAACCTGCTTGAGGGTAGGAGCTGCCTCCTGCAGTGCACTCTTGGCGAGGAGGGTATCTTTTTCTGCCTTCTTTAGGGTTTCAATGCCTTCCTTTGCCTTAGATTCTAAGGCAGGGAGGGCGAGAGTCTCCCTTTCCAAGGAGGCTTGCTCCTCCTTTTGTTGTTTGCGCAACTCAGAGAGGCTTGCATAGACCCCTTCCAGGGTTGCTGCCTTCAGAGCTCCCTCCAAGATGGTGCGCTCCGGGTCAAAGGCGAGTATGTCACGCTCAAGCTCCTTCTTTTCACTAGCCAACTTTCCAAGCTCGTCTTCCAAATCGGTAATTCCTTTCAGCCAGGTGATCGCCTTGGTGAGATCAGAGAACGATGTAGCAAGAGCACCCTCCTCCTTCTGAGCCAGGGTGAGTTTCTCTGTAACCGTAGATTCCTCTTCAGGGGAGAGGATAAGGATGCCTCGGGTCTCGGCTTCCAGGTTGGAAAGGAGATTTTTTTCTTCCCGCAGTCGCTCATGCACTCCTATGGAGATCTCCGAATAGATCTTGGTTCCTGTTATCTGTTCAAGAATCTTGGATTTTTGTTCGACTGTTGCCTTGAGGAAGGTATCGAACCCCCCTTGGGCCAGGAGGATCGACCGGGTGAACCGGTCGAAGTCCATGCCGGTCTTCTCTTCCACCAGAGAGAGCACTGCAGTCAGTTTGGTTTCCAAGACTTTTTGTTCCCCGTCAGCCTCAGCTATCTCGTGCTTCGGACTCTGTAACTCCCCTTCGGCCTTTTTGCGGGAGCGGTGGTGGGACCAGTGGCAGCGATACCGTCCTGCCTGGGATGCAAAGACAACTTCAGCAAAGCACTCCCCTGTCTGACGGCTCATGATGTCGTTGTTGCTCTGGGTAATCCGCCCGAGACGGGGGGTCGAGCCGTAGAGGGCCAGACAGATGGCATCAAGGATGGTGGACTTGCCCGCCCCGGTGGGACCGGTGAGGGCAAAGATGCCATTGTAAGCGTACTCACTCTCGGTAAAGTCTATATGCCACTGCCCATAGAGTGAATTGAGGTTTTTAAATCTAAGTTCTAGGATTTTCATCGGCTTCCCTTTTATTCTGCTCGCTCGTCTGTTTCAACAAGCGTCTGTACTATCTCAAGGTATGATGCTGTAAGAGCGGCTCGTTCTTCTTGAGGTATCTCTGCTGCTTCCAGGCATCGTCTGAACACCTCTGAGCTGTCGAGCTCCTCTAGCGTCTCATGTTCGTGTATGGCACTCAGTACGCGCTCGGTGGTTCGCTTGTTCTTGATGACAGTGACTACCAATGAGGATCCTTTTACCAGCTCTTCGACCTGTTCGCGCAGGTTGGTAGAACTATCGGTGCCAGTGTATTCAATCTCGAGCCAGGCAGAACTCTCCTCGTCTCTGAGCTTTTCAACCACAGAAGCTATATGTTCCAAGGATCCGGTAATACGGACCAGCTTCTGGAAGCAAGGAACTGGGAGGGCTGAAAGGGAAGGCTCTCTTCCCTCAAACTTTACAAGCACAACCTGTTTCTCCTGCTTGGCCTCCCCGAACCCCATGGGAATCGGCGAGCCGCTATAGCGCATATGGGACAAGCCCCCTACCATTTGGGGGACATGCAGATGTCCCAAGGCGAGGTAGTCGATGGATGGGGGGAACATATCACTGCCTACATGGCTTAAGGATCCCACATAGAGTTCGCGTACCCCATCGCCATCGACAGTCTTCCCTCCTGCTGCAAAGAGGTGACCCATGGCAATGATGGGGATGGGGGGATAGCCCTCCTTGGCCAAGGCTTCTTGCTTCTCGACTGCCAAGGCACAAACCTCTTCGTAGTGGGAGCGCATCCCCTCAGCGAGCTTGCTATTTTTGTCTTCCAAGCTCTCCCCCGCCTCTACTGAACGGATGTCCCGGTCGCGGAGGTAGGGAACAGCACATACGATCGCCTCTGGTCTGCCCTTATGGGAGAGAACAAGTACCTCGTCCTCTATCGCTTCCGCCTTAGCTCCTAGTACATGCACATTGAAGGCCTGTAACAAAGCTTTGGGAGCATTTAGGAAGGTGGGTGAGTCGTGGTTTCCCCCGATGATGACGGTGTTGTGGCAACAGGTACTCCCCAGGTGTGAGAGAAACTCGTAATAGAGCTTTTGAGCAAGATTACTGGGAGTGGTGGTGTCAAAGATATCCCCGCTTATCAACAGGGTATCTATCTGTTGCTCATCTATGGTGGCTAGTAGCCAATCGAGGAAGAGGGAGAACTCTTCGTAGCGCTTTTGTCTGTAGAGCATCCTTCCTAGATGCCAGTCAGAGGTGTGCAGTAGTTTCATGGAATCTCCTTAGCCAGGAGTATAACAGATTTATAGCAAGGGGGGATTGTGATTATTCCCGTCAATTTCAAAAACGACGAATAAGGGTAAATGACAAAAGTCTTCTAAAATATTTGAAAAGAACTAGTATGTATCTACTTTGTAAATATAATCATAGTTGATATTTGATTTGAAGTAACCTCTACGAGTAGATTTTGCTTCTATCTTGATTAATATCTTTTTAAATACTACTATATTATTAGTAAATACAATAAAGGGTTATTAATAATATGCAGATATCATTTATTACTCCGTCTAAAGCTCAAAAAATTATTACAAAAAATATTCGTGAGCGCCGTCTTCAACAAAACCTCACTCAAGAAGGACTTGCACAAAGGTCAGGAGTTCCACTGCCTACTCTTCGAAGGTTTGAACAACAAGGCTTGATTTCTCTAGAATCTTTTTTAAAGTTATGTATGGTCCTTGGTAATTTGGATGATATTGTCAAAGCAACTGCAAAGAAACAAGAGCCCTTCTCTTCCATTGATGACGTACTTTCTGCTGAAACCACACCCAAGCGCAAAAGAGGGAGAAGAAAATGAATAGACTTTCATCAGTAAAAGAGATCAAAGTTTCACTTGATTTTGGACAGAGTGCAATCCCAGTCGGGCGCTTGGCTTTGAGAGATCATACAATCTACTTTGCATACGAGGCTTCCTTCATCGAACAAGGGATGGACATATCTCCTTTTATTCTCCCTCTCAAACCAGGGTTGACCAGTTTTGACAACAGCCTCTTTGAAGGGCTGCCTGGACTGTTCAACGACAGTCTCCCTGATGGTTGGGGACGTCTCTTGTTTGACCGTTTAGCACAATCACAAGGGGGCTTATCTTCGGAAGTATCACCATTGGACAGGCTGGCCTATGTAGGAAAAACTGGAATGGGGGCTCTGGTGTATGAGCCAGAGGTTATCATTAATAGAGAAAATGGGGCAATTAATCTCGATAGTATCGCTCAACAAGCACTGGAAGTCTTAAAGGGTTCCTCAGAAGAAGTATTACAAGAACTTCTAACTTTAAACGGTTCTTCTGCAGGAGCAAGGCCGAAGGCATTAATTGGTGTATCAGTAAACCGTAAAATAATAATACATGGTAACTATAAACTTGCGAATGGTTATGACCCTTGGCTGGTAAAATTCCCCAACAGCCTCGACGGCCTTGATGCCGGCGCTATCGAGTATGTCTATGCCCTAATGGCAAAGGAAGCAGGCATCGAGATGCCTCCTGTTCATTTGTTCCCTGCTTTTCAAGGTCCAGGATATTTCGCTGCCAAGCGTTTTGACCGCGATAAGGACAAGCGAGTGCACATGCACTCCGCTTGTGGTCTGCTACACGCTGATTTTCGCCTTCCGTCTCTTGATTATGAAAACTTGATAGGTCTTACCTTACAATTGACTCGTGATATGCGTGAAGTCGAAAAGATGTTCCGTCTCGCTGTATTCAATGTCTTGACCTACAATCGAGATGACCACTCCAAGAACTTCAGCTTTTTGATGGACGAATGCGGTCAATGGAAGCTCTCCCCTGCCTATGATCTTACCTTCTCCTCAGGTCCTGGTGGTGAACAGAGCACCATGGTGATGGGCGAAGGCAAGAATCCAGGGGTGGAGCATCTGATAAAGCTTGGCGAAGAAGCCAAGCTATCCAAGTCCCATATTAAGGTGATCATAGAGCAGACACAGGCTTCTGTAGCCAATTGGCCCACATTGGCAAGGCACTATGGGGTGACTAAGGCAAAAACAAACGTAATTGCTCAGAGGCTTGGTGTGCACAGATAACAGTTCATTGTAACCGTTGTGTTTTCCTCTGTTATATTCTTAGTAAACCGAATACTAAGCTACCATACACGCAAGGTATTAAGAGCTTGGCACCAGAGCCTTGAGCTCTTCAAAACAGATGGAGTGGGCGTACACATCACCGGCGTTGTAGATAATCTCATCCTGCATTTCATTATCAAGGAAAGAGAATACTATGATCGTGTGGTTTTTCGGGTCAACATGCCAGCACTCTTGCATCCCGCTTTCCATATAGAGTCCAAGCTTTCTCACTCGGTCATTGCTCCTATTGGTAGGACTTAAGATTTCCACGACCAAGGAAGGGATTCCTGTATACTTGTCTTTAGCATTAACATCTTTTTCGTCGTCGCATAGCACCACAAGGTCCGGTTAAACGACATTGATATCATCCACAGCTAGGCTTGTCTTGGAAGTACTGCCTAAATTCTAGGTACAGGTCTCCAAAAATCCTCTGGTGTGAGAAACTTAGTTGAGCAAGTTGATACACTCAAGACTGCTTAAGGCACGCCGTTACGGGTTATGGCCACTTTTTCAATGGAGCATAATCGTAGATACTTGCCAAAATTATTCTGCACTTCAGTTGCTGTTATCAACATAAGTATAGCATGTGGTTAGCTAAAAGTAGTCTTTTTACTAATGGCTGAGAATGTGGGTTCAACTAATTTTTTGGAC
>CAZPOJ010000092.1:0-11634 GCA_964588005.1 uncultured Sphaerochaeta sp. | reverse complement strand
GCTACAGAGACTGCTGCTACAGAGACTGCTGTTAAAAAGGTTAAAGTAAAGGTAGATAGCCGCTATGCGAAAAACATCACGCTCGGCAGTGGGTTTAGTTTTACAAGCGATACCGTTAATACTCGCCCTCCAACATATGAGAAATGGAATCTCGTGATGGATCTTGGTATGCAGTTCAAGAACATAGTTACCTTTGACACGATAGCGGGTTTTGGTGTGGATCTCGGAATTGCATACACTCCGTATCTTTCCACAGATCTAAGCGTGAAACGATTGGATTTTACCCATGCAGGTACTTTCTATATTGCTCCCATGCTGAACACGCAGTTTAACAAGATCAGCTTTGATGCTGGCGCTGGTGGCTTTATTACCTATGGTCCTGACTTCAACTCAACACAGGGCAAGACCTATATGGCCGGCTTGCTTGCCAAACTTGGAATGGGGTATCAGATCAACAGTACCTTCTCCCTGGGATTCGATAGTAAGTTTACCTTTGTCCTGACTGAAACCTCGATCCCTGTCCTGTTTGATACCAAGCTCTATGTAGGTGTCTCTTTCTAATCTAATGAAACCTTTCACAAAAGGGCCCAGCAATGGGCTCTTTTTTGATGCTTTCAAAAAAATATAGTTGGAATGAAGATAGAATTATCAGTTTTTAAGAAATATTCTGTATCTTTGCTGCAAGTTTTTAGTTTATCTTTTTAAGATGGAAAAATTATCTAGTGCGAAAACAGTGAGCATCTCTTAGTTTTATTACTATGATGGATAAGGTGTTGTCACTTCTCTTGTGTTTTTATTTTAGTACGTATATGCTACAAAGGTTCGTAATTATCAGTAATATTAATAGTTAGAATGGGAGTTTGTATGATAAGTAAGCGTGGGTTAGCACTTGTTGCCTTAATGTTGTTTTCAGTAGTTTTATTTGCTACACCAGTTATAGTGACATGGGATTGGGAGCTTGAAGATCCTAAGGTCACTGCTTTCCGTTATCAGATTGGTGGTGAAGATGATGATACATGGACCACTGTTGATACATCAGTTACCAGCTACGAATTAGAGGTATCTGACACTTCACAATCATACACCCTCTATCTCCAGCAATCCTATGATGGCATTAATTTCAGTGAAAGTGCAGTAGAAGTTGCAGAGCCAACCCTACTAACCGAACCTCAAGCAACAGGATTGGCTGATATGGATTCTGAAGGTATAGTCGAAGAAGCCAAGGATGAGGTTGTTGAAGATGAGAGTACCAAGCTTGTCGTTTCTGAAGAGGAAGCTGTTCTAAGCGACGGTCCTGGTGACGCCATACAGGTAGTTAGCCGCTTCAAGACAACTATAACCCTCGGTGGAGGGGCTACTTTAAGGCAAGGTAGCATCAGTGCTGTTGCCCAACCTTTAAGTAATAAAAACCTGGAAATAAACCTTGGTGTTCAGATGAAGAACCTTTGGACCGTTACCGATACCCTTGGCTTTGGTTTGGATGCAGGGGTTGCCTATACTCCTTTCCTTGATGGTACCTATGACTGGAGAAAAGCTGTTACTAACGTATTCTCAAAATTCGGTGAAGTGTGGGGTTCTTTCACCCATACCGGCACTTTTACCCTTGCTCCCATGATGAACATGCAGTTTGGCAAGGTTGGCTTGGATGTAGGAGCTGGCGGGTTTGTTACCTATGGTGCTGATTTTAATTCCACCAGGAATGAGAACCATATGGCTGGTGTTTTTGCCAAGTTGGGAATGGGGTATCAGTTCAACAACGTTTTCTCCATGGGTCTTGAAGCCAAGTACTATTTTGTCCTAACAGAAAAAGACACTCCTGGTTTTGTAAATGGCCAAGCGTATCTAGGATTTTCCTTCTAACAAATATTGATTATGCAGTAAAGAGCCCAGCAATGGGCTCTTTTTTGATGCTTTACCTTGACCTCATAAGTTGGGTGTGGCTATCATAGTTTATACAGTGAACCCTCGTACAGTATGAGGTTGAAGCGTATCGGATAGGTTTGTCCCGTTTGGGCAGAAGGATGGATATTTTTTTATGAAATCAGGCCGAGTGCAAGCGTGCATCGACTATATCAAGTTTAACCAGGAAGCCGAAGGGTTTGAGTTATCCTCTTATGAAGAGGACTCTTTACGGAAGCTGCTGGAAGGAGAAATCTTCTCCGATGATCTGGTCCAAGAGGTCCTCAACACAGAAGGCCTTACGGTTATTCATACATTACCCAAGGACGTAGGAGGGTACTTTCCCCGTACCAAGAGCCTGGTCAACTATTATGGCATCAAGGAGCGTGATCGTCTGCGTGCGATAGAGATGAAAATATCCAACATCAGGACAGCAGAACTTCTTACTGAGCCCGTTGTCCAAGTGTTTGATTTTGCCTACTTGAAAGAGATCCATCACCACCTGTTTGGTGATATCTATCCCACCGGTGGGCAGGTTCGAACTGTAGCTGCAGCCAAGCGCACAGAGTTCTGCAACCCTGAGTTTATTGATAGTACTGCTGAAGATATCTTCTCCAGACTGCACAGGGTCAACTACCTCAAGGGGATGGAACGCGAAGAGTTCATCAATGACCTAGCTTTCTTCATGGGGGAAGTGGGAGCTCTCCACCCGTTTCGTGATGGAAATGGACGTACCACCCGACTGTTCTTCTACCAGCTGGCCATGCAGGCCGGGTATGACATCGACTGGGAATTAGTTGATCCTGATAGACTCCTTGAGGCTGACATCAGTGCCATTGATGGCGACTATCAGTTGCTTATCGATGTGTGGGAAGAGGTTGTCCTGTAGGGTGTAGTTGAGGGGGATGGAATTCCATCCTCTTTTTTTTGATTATGCCCCTCGGCAATAGAGAACCTTTGGGTGGTCTGTGCTACCATGAAGGGAACGAAGAGGAGAATTTACTATGCCTAGATTAGCTTTTTTTGATACCAAGCCATATGACAAGATATATTTTGATCAGTTGGCTGCCGATTATAATGTACATATACACTATTTTGAATCGAAGCTTAATGAGAACACCGCCCCCCTTGCAAAGGGGTACGATGCTGTCTGTGCTTTCGTCAATGACCAGATAACCGAGCTTGTGCTTGACCGCCTGTATGAGGATGGAGTCCGTCTCATAGCTATGCGGTGTGCAGGATACAACAATATAGACTTCAAGAGCGCCTTTGGAAAAATCCACATCGTGCGTGTCCCTGCCTACTCACCCTATGCCGTGGCAGAACATGCCATGGCGTTGCTCTTGAGTGTGGTGAGGCAGACACACCACGCATATGTAAGGACCCGAGAGTTCAACTTCAGCCTCAATGGGCTTGTAGGGTTTGACCTGTATGGAAAGACCGTTGGAGTTGTGGGTACTGGAAAGATTGGAAAGGTTTTTATCAATATCTGCAAGGGATTTGGCATGCGGGTGCTCGCCTTTGACCCCTATCCGGACAAGAACTTGGAAGGGGTAGAGTACACTTCATTTGAAGAACTCTGCAAAGAGTCCGACATTATCAGCTTGCACTGTCCCCTTACTCCCGAATCGCTTCACCTGATAGACAGGGAGAGCATTGGCCTCATGAAGCGAGGTGTGGTATTGGTCAACACCTCTCGTGGGGCGCTTGTCGATAGCCAGGCCCTTTTAGAAGGTATCAAGAGTAGGAAGATAGGCAGTGCAGCCTTGGACGTATACGAGGAGGAAGGAGAGCTCTTCTATGAGGATAAAAGTGCCACGCTCTTTGACGACGACACCTTGATGCTCCTCATTGCCATGCCCAATGTACTGGTTACCAGTCACCAGGCTTTTCTTACCAATGAGGCCCTGCACAATATTGCAGAGACAACCCTTGCAAGCATCCGTGACTTTGCCGATGGCAAGTTCATGCCCCATGAGATCTGCTATCAGTGTTCCACCTGCACCAAGGTGCCTAACGAGCGCTGTTTTTGATCTCGTGCAAAGCCCACTGCTGGTCGATACGAAGAAAGAACTCCGGTTTAACCGAAAAGTCTTCTGCAGTCTTAAGTAGTTGTGTGTAGAGATCATCCGAACACTGGATGGTCTCTTCCATTTCATCCTTCTCGTTGAAGGCGGTGAAGAGTAGTTGGTTTTCAGCCACCTGGTGGTCTGCATAGAGCAGGGTATACCCAGGTCGTTCCATCTTCATCAATAGATACATCTTGCACAGTTCGATAGTCCTATCATCAAGGCCGGCATCAAGGAGGAGGACCTTCTCCTTCAGTTCATCCGAACTGTGTACCAAGCGCAGCGTTTTAAGCTGCTTAACCTCGTCTGAAGACTCCTGCATCTCGGTGAGTTCACTATCAGGGGCAAGCAGGATGGCAAAGGATGCCTCCTTATCTAGGACAAGCATCTCATGTATTACCGTAAAGTCGTTGTTGCACTCTGTGCAGCGCACACTAAAAAGAGAGTCTGTCAGGATACCCAGCTTCAGGGAGGGGTTCTCTACAAGATCAACAATAGGATAGAGATTGTGCTCTTGTTTTGTACCGCAAAAAGGGCAACTGAGCGTAGCTGCTTGGATGTTTGGCTTATTCATTCATCCATATTAGCATACGTACAGAAAAAAGGGAGGAGAGCTTTGCAGAAAAAAGTAGGAACCTGTGATAAAAATATTTCTCTGGCAATAGGTGCCTTATGGTGTACTATCTAGCTAAGGGGGATTATTAGGTATATGAATAAAAAATCTAAAGTGTTGCTTATTGTTTGTTTTGTTCTCATCTTCCTCTCTGACCCCCTTATGGGTGAGGATCAGTATGAGTACATGGTGATTTCTCTTGGGGAAAACTACTTTTCAAAGACCTTTGCTAAAACGTATGCCTATTATGATGAGATGCCCGCCGCTGATCATGCTTTGCTTACAGAAATGCAACTGGACATCCTGGGGAAACATAGTTGGGAAGTCATTGGCATGCTGGGCACTATTGGAGGGGATCAACAGATTACCCTAAAACGGGTATATGATGCAGATCGAACAAACAATGAACTTGCGGCTATTGAGGAAAACAAGAAGAAAGCCCAAGCGAAGGAATCTCAAATAAGCGATGAGTCAACACTCATAGACCTTGACGCAAAGGAAGCTACTGAGCTTGAGGTCCAACGAAAAGCTACAATTGAGCAGGATATAACGCAAAAATTGATGCAGGTTTTGGATGATGAAAAAGTCACTGGCTTTGAGTTTATCTGGGAAAAGGAGAGCATTGTTTCAAAAAAAACTCCTTTGATAGATATAGATGTAATGTATGATGTTACCGATGCCTATCTGCTTGGAAAGAATACCTATAGAAAGAGCCAAGTGGAAGCCTATCTTGGGAAGGAAGGCAAAAAAGTCATCTCTATCATAGAAGGTTTTAGTGAAAGACCAAAGTGGGTGAGTCTGTATGCCTATATAACCTATGACGATCAACAGTTCCTTGTTGGATCAAAAGGAATAACGTATTATAAGTATTCCAATACTTGGAATATCTACTAGAAAAAATGGCAAAATACAGCCCTAACCTCCTTTTGCTGATTCTGTTGGGAAAGATAGGTAGAGAGAGAAAAAGAGCGGAGAAGGCTATGCCCTTTCCGCTCTTTGTATGATTATAGCCCAAGAGGCAATACTGTAGGGTATAGCCTCTTGAGCATATTTGCGCTAGTCGTCGATATACGCCTCTTCATCCTCTTGATCCCTGCTTCTCAGCACCAGCTTCTTCTTGGGAGGAGCTACCTTTACCACAGCGCGATGCTTGATAAGGAAGCAGTAATGGATTTTCTGGTCGCGGGCAAAGTCATCGCCGATGGTCCTTGCTGTGATGTCTTCCACATCATACTCCTCAAAGAGGCGCTCATCGAGTTTGAACTTGCGGTAGTTGCAGCTGAAGATAAGGGTTCCCTTGGGATCGAGGTGCATCATGCACGCCTTGATGAGGCGAACCTGGTCACGGTCCACATCAAAGCTCTCCCGCCCTGTACTGTTGGAGTAGGTTGGAGGATCACAGAAGATGAGGTCGTACCTGTCATAGGTATCAAAGAGGAACTGGAAGCTGTCGTTGCGGTAGAAGAAGTGGTTCATCTGGGTAAATCCGTTGAGTTCCATATTCTTCACTGCCCAGTCCAGGTATGTAGTCGAGGTATCGACACTGACGGTGCTCAGGGCTCCGCCCTTTGCTGCCTGTACCGTAGCAGAGCCTGTATAGCAGAAGAGGTTGAGGAATCGTTTCCCCTCAGCCATCTTGGCAATCTCGGCTCGGATGGGGCGATGGTCTAAAAAGAGGCCCGTATCGAGGTAGTCGCTGAAGTTGACCATATACCGTGCACCATTCTCGTTGACCAGGTAGAACTTGTCATCCTTGCCCAGCTTCTCATACTGGCTATCCCCTTTTTGCTGGGTCCTCTGCTTGACGAAGATCATATCCCTGTCAACAAGGGTAGCACGCTCGGTGGCATCGATAAGCTCTTGCAAGCGCTTGAGCGCATCATCGACATCTATGGTAGCCGGTGGGGCGTACTCCTGCAAACTGATGTACTTGCCTTCGTAGATATCAATGGCGGCACTGTACTCGGGCATGTCGGCATCATAGATACGGTAGCACGTCACTCCCTGCTCTTTCATCAGAGGAACGATCTTCTCCATGTTCTTCTTCAGGCGGTTGTAGGCCATTTGTGCCCCATCGCTGAGGGGTTGGGCCAGACGTTCGGCCTTCCTTTGGATGGCGCGCTCGATCATGGCCTGACGCTCCTCGGCGGTAAACACATAGTAGTGAGCTATCTGGCAGGGGATGCCGCCGTTGTTTACCGCATTGGTCCTGTCGGGTTTCATGTCTACATAGCTAAGAAGCTCCTGCTGTCCGCACAGGATAGCTACACTCCATCCACCGAAGAGCTCATTGAGCTGTTTACCCAAGGCACGGTATAGCACATCAAGAGGTTGGTCGGAAGAAAACCTCACCCCATAGGGTGGGTCGGTCACCACATAGCCTATAGTTTTGGGAACATCCTCTTCGGTTATCTGGGTGAAGTCCTTGACCTGGAAGTCGATGAACTGATCGACCTTTGCAGCCTTTGCATTCTCTTTTGCAACGGCGATAGCCCTTGGGTCACTGTCCCAGGCGTGGATTTGTATATCACGTTTACACCCAATTTCCGCTAGGGCGAGGGCCTCATCCACCACATCGTCCCAGAGGTCGGGATCGTGGACAGGAAGGCTTAGAAAGCCAAACTTGCGCGCTACAACCAGACCGGGGGCCTGGTCGCTTGCCCAGAGGGCGGCCTCGATGGCCAAGGTGCCCGAACCACAAAAAGGATCGAGGAGGAGCGGGACACTCTCGCTGTTCTCCAGCGTCCTTCTCCACTCGGAGCGATAGAGCACAGAGGATGCCAAAAACTCATTGAGGACCACATCGGTCTGGTCTAGGCGGTAGCCTCGCTTGTGTAGACCCCTGCCGGAGAAGTCCACATACCAGCTGACCTCATCCCCTTCAATATGGAGATGAAAGACAACATCACTGTCATCCTTGTCTACCATAGGTCTTTGGTCTTCGAACTTCTCCCTGATGCGGTCTACGATCGCATCCTTGAGCCGTATGGCCCCAAAATGGGAGTTTTTAAGATAGGGACAGTTCTTGACAGACTGGGTGACCGAGAAGGTGAGATCCGGGTTGACCCACTCCTCCCAAGGTATCATCACCGAGGCGTCATACAACTCATCAGCTGTGCGAATGTCATCATCTTGGAACAGGCCAAGCATGAGGCGCGTAGAGGTCCTGGACCATAGGCAGAAGCGATAAGCCGCTGCAAGGTCAGCCTGAAATTCGACCCCGCCGCTTACAGTGCGTACATCGGTGCCACCGGCCTTGATGGCCTCGGCCTCGATGATGTCATTCAGATACAGAGCAGATGTTGCAAAAAAAATCATTGATTCTCCTGGCCCGTCATGAAAACAGGCTTTCTAGTTCTTCTTTTTCGAATTCGTAGGTGGTGTTGCAGTTGAGGCAGTTCAGTTCCAAGGGGAAAGGTCCATCACTGAGGATTTCGCTCTTGTCCTGGGGCTCAAGCTGCCTGAGATACCTGCCGTACTGCTTTCTGTCACAAGGACAAGAGAAGCCCAGTCCCTGACGGGCAAGATGCTTTACCCCGAAGTCAGCGAACTCTCTCTCCACATACTCCTTGATACTGCCACCCTGGGCAAGGTACTCCCCGATGGAGGCCAAGCTTTCACTCTTTATATCCAGCTTCTCCAAAACACCTTCATTGCAGTCGGGCAAGGATTGCAGGAAGAGGGCTCCGCTTCCTATGACCTCTCCCGCCTTGTTAAAATGAATAGACAAGGAAAAAAGCGAAGGAGTCTGTTCTGACTGCTGGTAGTAGTGGGCAAGGTCCTTTGCCAAGGAGCCGTACTGCATCATGACCTGACCGGTAAAAGGTGTCTTGTTCTTTTCCAGCACCTTGGTGATGGAGAGAAACCCAGGTCCATACAGCTCGTTCAAATCCAGACTATCCAAAGGCTTGGTCAGAGGGATGGGGTTATGCTTGAGATAACCGCGTACCGCTCCACACGCCCATGCCTCGATGGAGATGCCTCCGATGGGCCCCCCACACTCAATATTCAGCTGGATACGGTCGTTTCCCTTTACCGTGGCACTGAGCAGAGCCCCGGCAAGATACGCCTGACCCAACACATAGGTTTCCAGAAGGCCCAAGTCAAAGTTGGCACGCATCTGGTTTATGAGGGTCGTTGCACTAATGGCTGTCAGGCGAACCTGGCCATCTTGCAAAATAAACACCTCCCGTGCATCTTCTGGCAGGGAGGCGAGATGTTCTTGTAATTGTTTGTTTTCAATCTTCTTTTTTATCATACGGGTGAAGATTAGACAATGACCTCACTTTTTGCAAGAGCTTCGAACTCTGTTCCATCAATTACTTCGTTTTCCAGCAACAGTTTTGTAATGGCTTCAAGGGCTTGTTTGTTCTTCTTCAAGTTATTGAGGACTAGGGTATACCGTTCATTGACAATCCTCGCTGTCTCACAATCGATATACTCCTGAGCCTTCTCCGAGAATGCCCTCGAACCACCTACCCCTGCTATACCGCTTTGGGTAATGGGCAAGGTGATGTTCCTATACCTTTCGCTCATACCAAACTCTTGGATCATCCTGCGCACAAGGTCACTTGCACGGCTGATGTCATTGCCAGCTCCGGTGGAGATCTCATTGAAGATGACCTCCTCAGCAGCACGACCACCCATCAAGGTGTCAATAGTGCCCAGCAATTCTGTCTCTGAGAGCAAGAACCTGTCCTCAGTAGGGTACTGCAGGGTGTAGCCCAAGGCACTCATACCCCTGGGGATGATGGAGATCTTGTTGACCTTCTCTGCACCTTCAGTCAGGTAGGCCGTCAGTGCGTGGCCGGATTCATGGTAGGCAACCCTCTCACGTTCCTTGGGGTTCAAGACACGACTCTTGCGCTCAAGCCCAGCTATCGACTTCTCGATCGCTTCCTCAAAGTCAGCCTGACTCACGGTCTTTCGCTCCTGTCGTACAGCAAGCAGGGCAGCTTCATTGGCGATATTTGCAAGGTCTGCTCCGGCAAGGCCAGCTGAAGCCTGGGCAATCTTTCTCAGATCGATATCATCACCGAGCTTGATGTTCTTCGTATGAATCTTGAGAATCTCAAATCTGCCTTCAAGGTCGGGCTTGTCGATGAGTACCTGACGGTCAAAACGACCGGGGCGCAACAGAGCTGGGTCCAGGATCTCAGGGCGGTTGGTCGCAGCGAGGATGATGACCCCTGTTCTAGAGTCAAACCCATCCATCTCGACAAGAAGCTGGTTGAGCGTCTGTTCACGTTCGTCATTGCCACCGATTCCAGCAGCAGAACGCTGGCGCCCTATGGCGTCGATTTCATCGATGAAGATGATACAAGGCGAGTTCTCCCTAGCCTGTTTGAAAAGGTCACGAACACGCGCAGCTCCGACACCGACAAACATCTCGACAAAGTCCGCACCACTCATGCTATAGAAAGGGGTATGGGCTTCTCCGGCAACAGCCCTTGCAAGCAGGGTCTTACCGGTTCCAGGAGGACCGACAAGCAGTACACCCTTGGGTATCTTGCCCCCGATCTCAGTATACTTATCAGGGTTCTGGAGGAAGTCCACAACCTCCTCTAGTTCATATTTGCTTTCGTCAGCCCCAGCTACATCGGCAAAACGGACTCCCGTATCGCCTTCTGCCACAACCTTTGACTTGTTCTGGGTAAAGGAGAGCACCCCTTGTCCCCCTTTGCCTCCCCCCATCTTGGAGAAGAGGAACCGCCAGAAGACCAGTACAAGGGCAAGAGGTAGGAGGTAGCTCAGTAGCATGGAAAATATGCCTGGCTTGACTGGAGCCAAGGCGTAGTATTCAACACCGTACTGATCGAGCAGGGGTATAAAGGTTGGGTCGTCTATCTTGTAGGTGGTAAAGGATTGCATGAAGTCCGTAGAGCCTGAGGAGTCTGTAAGAACCTGCTCCTTGGTAAAGTTGTACCCTATGTACTTCTCTTCCTCGATGGCAACGCGTCGTATGGTTCCTCTTTCAACAAGAGTCTTGAACTGGTTGTAGTCGATGGCCTGCACATTCGTCTGTCTTCCGGCCATAAAGGTGTTCAAGAGCATGAATGCTATGAGGATGATAAAGAAGTACCAGAAGGAGAAGGTGAATTTCTTCTGGTTTTTTGGTTCCCTGCTTCCGAGATGTACGCCGGGTTCTTCATCGCGTTTCTTCTTGAAAGACTCTTTCCAGTCTTTATCATCTTTGGCGAACTCATGTTCTTGGTATGTTTGTTCTCGATTTTCTTTTTTATTATCCATTGTATAAGCACTTCCTTAGAGGGTTGTATAGTCCCTACTCCTTAAAGATACCGCTGCAATTGTCAATCGGCAACAAGACTTGTATAGTTTGCCTATGATACAGGATAAGGTTGTCGTAATAACAGGTGGAGCCCGAAGGGTAGGAAGGGCTCTTGCCCTCCATCTCGCCCAAGAAGGATACAAGGTGGTAGTGCACTGCAATACCTCCGTGGATGCAGGACGCCTCTTGCAACAGGAGTTGCAAAAGGCGGGCTATGCAAGTGCGGTTGTGCAAGGTGATCTTACCGACCTTCCAGCCTTGGATGCCTTGTTCTCCCGTTTTGTAGAGGCCTTCGGGCAGGTGGACGCCCTGGTCAACAGCGCTTCGGTATTCCACAACATACCCCTGCAAGAGACCACTGTCGAACAATGGCAGGCAGATATGGCCCTGCATGCAGGGGCCCCCTTCTTCCTTGCCAAGGCCTTGCACCATCATATGACAAAAAGGGGAGCATCCGGCTCCGTTGTAAACTTAACAGACACACAACTTTCCTCTCCTCCTGCAAGCAGACCCTCCTACTACCTGTCAAAAGCTGCCCTAGAGCAAGAGACAACCATCCTTGCCCGTACACTGGCCCCGTCCTTACGAGTCAATGCAGTAGCTCCTGGCCTGGTGCTCCCCAACGGAGAGGATGCATATTTTGCCAAGATGGAGAAGATACTCCCCCTCCAAAGATGCGGCACTCCTACTGATATTTGTGAGGCTGTATCATATCTTTTGTCAGCTTCGTTTGTTACTGGGGTGACCATCGCTGTCGATGGAGG
>CAZPOJ010000091.1:0-11991 GCA_964588005.1 uncultured Sphaerochaeta sp. | reverse complement strand
GTGGTTATTGTAAGAGAGGAAAATAGTTAGCTACCGTTCATGCGTTTGTCCTGAGGGGACGAAGAGCGTACATCGTAGCTCAAATTTGCTATAGTAACTCTTCTTTATACTGATATATAGTCCCAGCGGAAGATATATGAGCTAATCCAAGCACGAACATCAAGGGCCCCGCTATCTAGTAGACTGAAATTCAATTGAAGTCACTCTTTTTCTTTTTTCTGGTTTAGAAATACCTCTTTCCCTGCCTTTTCTCAATGGCTCTTCTTAGGCTTCTTATAAGCAGTATCAGGCAAGGGCAGGGAAGTCCTGAAGTTCCCATCAAAGCGGTGGTAGGCGTGCTGGCAAGCAGGGGCTGTAGGGATGGTAGAAAGCTCTCCTATTCCCTTTACCCCGTAGGCCAGAGGATTTTTCTTGGGTCCTTGGACCAGGATGACCTCAATGTCAGGAACATCGGTGGACCTGAGCAGGCCGAGGGTTCCGTACTTTACCTTCAGCTGCCCCTCTTCGATGGGGAAGTCCTCAGTCAGGCCGAAACCAAGGCCCATGGCAACCCCTCCCTCGATCTGCCCGGTAAGGGCCTGGTGGTTTACTATCTGACCCACATCGCATGCTGCCACAACCTTTTCCAACTTGCCCTGTTCGTCAAGAATGACAACCTGGGCGGAGTAGCTATAAGCCACATGACTTACCGGGTTTTTCTTCTTTGAGTTGATCGGGTCGGTGATGCTGGTATATTCGCCGTAGAACTCCTGTCCTTCAAGCTTTTCGAGGGTTGTACCCTTGAGCGCTTCCTTGAGTTTCAGAGCCGCCCTGCGTACCGCTTCTCCGGTAAAGACCGTCTGGCGGGAGGCCGTGCTGGTACCTGAGTCAGGGGTTCTTCTTGTATCGGGATCCTCGACGATGAGGTCACTTGAGTTCAGGGCACAGGTCTCACCGAGCATCTGGATGCAGACGGTGGCGATTCCCTGGCCCATGCACGCTGCACTGGTGCGGATATGCACTTTTCCCTGTTCTACTGAGAGGATGCACCTGCCGGTATCAGGGACTCCAACCCCAATTCCGCTGTTCTTGAAGGCGATGGCAAGGCCTGCACGGGGGGATGAATCATATACATCCTTCACTGCATCCAGGCACTCAATGATGCCGGTATCAGGCTGGGCTATCTGCCCATTGGGCATAATATCCCCTGGTTTGAGGGCATTGAGGCGCTTAAACTGCCAGTAGTCCATTCCCAGCTCATCGGCGAGCAGGTTCATGTTCGACTCTACGGCAAAGCAGCTCTGGGTAACTCCAAAGCCCCTGAAGGCACCGGAGGGAACCAGATTGGTATAGATGGCCTTTCCCACGACTTCAAAGTTCTGGAAGTTATAGGGCCCTGATGCATGGGTGCACGCCCTTTGCAATACTGGTCCTCCCAAGGATGCATACGCACCAGTATTGGCCAGGATATCAGCCTTCATAGCGGTAATGCGACCGTGTTCGTCACAGGCGGTGGTAAGGTCAATCTCCATCGGGTGGCGTTTGGGATGGACTGCCAGGCTCTCCTGGCGGCTGAGCTTGACTTTGACCGGCTCCTTGAGCAACCAGGCGAGCAGGGCTGCGTGGTGCTGGACGCTCATGTCCTCCTTGCCTCCAAAGCCTCCACCGACGAGCATGCTGTGACAGTGCACTTTTTCTGGGGAGAGCTGGAGCATACGGCATATTTCATCCCGCTCGTCATAGATCGACTGGCTTGAGGTATGGATCAGGACACCGTCTTCGCCCTCGGGCAGTGCTACTGCACACTCAGGCTCCATGAAGGCGTGTTCGGTATAGGGGGTGGAGTAGCGACGCCTGACGACGTGCTTGCTCGCTGCGATAGCCTTGTCTGCATCCCCGCGAATGATGTGCTCGATGGTAAGGATATTGCCACCCTCGTGGATAGAGGGGGCCTCTGGGGCGAGGGCCGCCTCCATGGTAAGCAGAGGTTCCAACACCTCATAGGAGATATCAATGAGGGAGGCTATCGCATCGAGGGTCTCGCTTTTCTTGGAAACTACCAGGCAAAGGGCGTCTCCTGTGTAGCGGGTGATACCCCCGATGGGGATCAGGACATCCCAATCGTGCTTGAGGTGTCCGATGATGTTCTCAGGAACCTCATCACTTGTCACCATCCTGACAAAGTCAGGATGCTTCCCAGCCTCGGAGGCATCGATCTTCAGGACCCTTGCCCGGGGAAATGCCGATCGCACAGCCTTGCCATAGAGCATACCGTCTATGCGGATATCATCGGTGTAGAGCCCTTCTCCCAGAGCCTTGGGGATTGCATCGACACGCCTATAGCGCTTGTCGAGCATGGGCTCTTCAATATCGCTGATCACCGGCAGGTTCTCTCTGAAATATTTGGCTGCCTTGAGGATTGCCTCCTCTATCTTCTTATACCCGGTACATCGGCAGATATTGCCCTTGATAGCCATTCTGACCATGTCGAGGGTAGGGTCGGCCTCAACATCAAGCAGGCTCTTCGCACTGATGATCATACCCGGGGTGCAGTAGCCGCACTGTACGGCCCCGGCTTCTGCAAAGCAGTAGGAATATACCTCTTTTTCACGATCGGAGAGACCTTCTATGGTTATGATGGATTTGCCTTGGAGCTTAGAGAGAGGAACTACACAAGCCTTGGTCTTTTTGCCGTCGATCAAGACAGTGCAGGTGCCGCAGGCTCCCTCACTACAACCATCCTTGGTGCCTGTAAGGTTGAGGTCTTCGCGCAAAAAGCGAAGAAGTTTCTTGTCGTGTCCGTCGTAGGTAATCGAATTTCCATTTACATTGAATGCATACACAAGATTGCTCTCCATTAGGTCAAGGCGGGAGGTGCGTATTGCACAAGGTCCAGCCTCAACGTATCGTATCGTCTCGGAAGGGAACATGTGGTAGCCGCTTAGCGTCAGCATTGTGGTACATGCGTCTGTCTGTGATGCTATACTTCTTTAGTTTCACTGTTATAAAGCCATGCGTCAAGGTGTTGTTGCGTAATACATTAGTCTGTTGCATTTTTTGTTGCACTGTTCCTTGATCGGGAAAAATAGAAAGAAAATAGCAGGGAATTGCAACAGAATTCCCTGCTATCATAGCTATTTTGTTTACGTCCGTTTCTCTCTGTTAAATGGTTTGCCCAAGGCTGTGGGACCAAGAAGCTGGCTCTCTCTGCTGAACGCCAGGACCACGATGACCATGACGTAGGGCAGCATGACAGCAAACTCGTAGGGGAAGTTGATCCCCTGTCCCTGGATCGCAAGCTGCAATGCCTGGGCAAAGCTGAACAAAAGGGCACCTCCCATGATCTTGACCGGGCTCCAGTGGCCAAAATAGACCAGGGCAACGGCAATAAAGCCTCGACCTGCTATGATCTCGTCACTGAACATCTTTGCCTGGCAAAGAGAGAGATAGGCTCCTGCAAGACCTGCCAAGGCTCCTCCAACAGCCAGTGCCTGGAAGCGGACACTATTTACCTGGATACCGATGGAGTCAGCTGCCCTGGGATTTGTTCCCACGGCCCTTACTCTCAAGCCCCAGGGGGTCTTGAAAAGGATGTACCAGGCAACCGGCACAAACAGAAAGGCCAGGTAGACCACAATGTTGTGCGAAAAGAGTATCGGTCCAAGAATGGGAATCTTTGAAAGGAAGGGGATGTTGAGGTTGTCTATACCGATAACCGACTGCGTCCCTCCTATGAAGTGGCGAAAGAGGGTTCCAGCTGTCCCTACACCGAACATCTGCAAGCCGATGCCTGCTATGCCCTGTGGAGCACGGAAGGTGACGACAACAAAGCCGAAGAAGAGGCCAAAGAGGGCACCAACGACCATGGCTATCAGAAGTCCCAGGAAATTATATATCCCAGGGGTCGGTCCGCCTTGTCCAATGCTGTAGGGTATGAGCATCCCAAGAAACGCTCCCATCGCCATGATGCCTTCACAGCCCAGGTTGAAAATCCCTGCTCGCTGGTTGAACATCTCCCCAAGGGAGGCGATCAGGAGCGCTACAGAGAAAGGTACTGCAAGCGAAAGTATATTTACGATAAAGTTCATGCTTCCACCTCCTTGGGAGGGTTCGTGAGTTTTTGGTACTTGCGCCAGACTTTCTCCATGAGGTAGGGGTCAGCAAGAATCATCTTGGTGGCAACGATGACTAAGATGATGATACCTTGCAACACGTTTACCATGTTGGCAGGTACACCGACCATCCTTTGTGTCATGTCCGCCCCTACGATCAAAAGTCCGAAGAAGAAGGATGCTGGGATGATTCCTGCAGGGTGTAAGCCTCCAAAGAGGGCGACGACAATACCACTGAAGCCGTAGCCTCCGGTGATGCCTTCGATAGCGCGCCTATGGACACCTGCGATCTCAATCGCCCCTGCCATACCTGCAAAGGCACCACTGATGACCATTGCGATGACAAGGTACCACGTGACGTTTATTCCGCCATACTTTGCAGCACGGGCACTAGCGCCGGCTGCGCGCATCTTCATCCCTGTAGAGGTCTTCCAGAGCAACAGGTAGATGACGATGGCCAGGATGACGGCAAAGAATATGCCTGCATGCAGACGAGTTCCCGGCAGCCTGTCCAGCCAGAGATTCTTGCTCAGCCGCATCGATTGGGGGGTTCCGCTCCCTCCGAGTGAAGATTCAGCCGGGTCGAGCATCGGGCCCCTCAGGAAGAAGGTGTAGAACTGAGCTGCTATGTAGTTGAGCATAACTGTCGAGAGCAGTTCACTTACCTGTAGCTTTGCCTTCAAGACACCGGGGATGAAACCCCAGAAGCCTCCACAAATCGCCCCGGCAAGAATCGCCATGGGAAGCAGGACCGGCTTGGGAAGGTCGGGGAACATGAGTGCTACCGCCGTTGTCCCCAGGATACCCATGGCCATCTGGCCCTCGGCTCCAATGTTGATGATTCCGCTTCTGTACGCCACCGCTATGCCCAAGGCGATAATGGTCAGGGGAATTGCCCTGATAAGTACCTCGGAGAGCTGAAGCGTTGTCTTCAGCGGTTCGAAGAGAATGACTGAATAGGTCTTCAGCACATCAGCACCGATGGTCAAAAGTATAATGGCCCCGATCAGCATTGCCGCCAGTATGGCCAAAATGATGATGGTGACCTTGTAGGTAATCTTAAATGTTCTGGTCATCTTTCACTCCTGCCATGAGAATACCAAGGCTTCTGCGGTTTGCATCCTTACGATCCAAAACCTGCTGGATCTCTCCCTTGAATATTACCGCAACGCGGTCTGAGAGGTCGAGAATTTCGTCCAGTTCTTCACTGACAAGCAGTATCCCTATGCCTTTCTTGCGCTTCTCCAACAGTTGCCTGTGGATAAACTCCGCGGCACCGAGGTCCAGGCCCCGGATAGGGTAGACAGCTATGAGGAACTTGGGCTTTCTGGATATCTCGCGGGCGAGGATGACCTTCTGGATGTTTCCTCCCGATAAGGAACCTGCGGCAACCGAGATGTTGGGGCTTCGTATATCAAACTGGACCCTGAGGTCGGTGGCATTCTTGTCGATCTCCTTGTTGCGCAGGAAGGTATGCTTGGAGAACTCCGGGTGGGAAGCGTCCTTGAGTATCAGGTTCTCCTTGATGGAGAAGGAGGGGACGATGCCCTCAGTATTGCGTTCTTCGGGAATATAGCCCATGCCCGCTTCTATGATGTAGTAGGGGCTCTTGTTCGCAAGGTTCTCCCCATAGAAAAGAATCTCGCCACTTTCTACCTTGCGTAGGCCGTTTATTGCTTCAGCGAGCTCCCTCTGTCCATTGCCGGAGACCCCGGCAAGCCCGACAATTTCCCCTGAGCGAATCGAAAGGTTGAGATTGTTCAGGGCTAGGAATCCACGGTCGCTCTTTACATTCAAATCTTTAATGGCCAGCACTACTTCTCCGTCACAAGGAGGCTCCTCGTTGAGGGGAAGTTCAACTTCATGACCGGTCATGAGTGCTGCTATGTCACTTGGTGAGTGGTCGGTGGTGTTGCCCTGGAAGACAACCGCACCGTGGCGCAGGATGGTGATGGTGTTCGAGAGGTCCTTTACCTCCTGCAGTTTGTGGCTGATGAAGATGATGGAGAGTTCACTGGCCATCCGCTTGAGCAGGATGATCAGCTCATCGGTCTCCTGGGGGGTAAGGGCACTGGTAGGCTCATCAAGGATGAGAAACTTTGCACCCAGACAGAGGGTCTTTACCAGCTCCACCCGCTGTTGCTCTCCTACCGAGAGCTGCCAGATAAAGGCATCGGGGTCGACGAAGAGTCCATACTTTTTCGAGACCTCTTCAATACGGGCGCGGACTTTGCCAAGGTCCAGTTTAAAAAGCGACCAGGCCTGCTTGTATCCCAGGGCTATATTCTCAAGCACTGTCATATTGGGAACCAGCATATACTGCTGGTGCACCATTCCTAAGCCAGCTGCAAAGGCATCGTTGGGGGACCTGAACTTGACCTCTTCCCCGTTGATGATGATACGCCCCTCATCTGGTTGGTAGAGCCCCATGAGGATGTTCATCAGCGTGGTCTTGCCAGCGCCATTTTCGCCAACCAGGGCAAGAATCTCCCCCTCTCCTATGGAGAGTGAGATATCATCGCTTGCCAAAACTCCGGGGAAACGCTTGGTGATGTGTTCTACCCGTAGGCTGGTTATCTTTTTTGTAGTGATTTCCATTGGGGAATCCTCCAAATGCCATTAAAAAAACTGAGCCATGCACAGCAAAGCTATGCATGACCCATCTACTTAACAACTCTTAAAGCTTTGAATAATCAACACTGGTGTAATTGATTGTATTGGGCTTTGCCTTGAAATCAGCAATAGCCTTGGCAACCGTGTCTTTGATAGCACCATCGGAGATGCTGTCAAGGGCAGGGTTGAACTCAAATATGAAACCACCGTTGTTGAAGTTCATCGGAAGGCTCATGCCACCGGTGATACCCTTATCAAGTTTTTCGACCAGACCAACTACGACAGCTGCGTAGTTGTAGGAGGAGGCTGCAATTACTTTGTAGCCTTCAGGGATGCCAATCTGTGCAATGTCCTGACCGACCCACCAGATATCCTTATCACGGTAGTCAGCTACAGCACGAAGGGCTCCAAGAGCCTGCTGGGAGGAGCCTGAGAGTACGTCCGCACCAGCTTTAATCTGGGACTGTGCAACTTCACCGGCCTTGATGAAATCACTGAAGGAGCCAGAGTGGGCGACCATGATCCTGGCATTGGGGTTAGCAGCCTTGACACCTAGGACGTATCCACGGTTGTAACGGGCGGCATCACCAGCATCGACAGGACCGACGATACCAACAATGTTGGCCTTGGTTGTCATGCCTGCAATGAGACCTGAGAGATAGCCGGTCTCTTCACTTTCGGGCATGTAGGTGAATACATTCTTAGGACCAACTTCAGAGCTGGTTCCAAAGGCAAAGGTCACCTTGGGATACTCATCAGCCATCTCAAGAATCAGGTTCTTGTACTGGGCTCCGTGGGCAATGATGATATCATATCCCTGGGAGACATACTGACGAGCAGCAGACCCTGCGTTTACAGGCAGCATCTTTTCGCTGTAATTGTACTCAATGCGTCCGGGCAACTGAGCTTGTGCTTCCAGAATCCCATCATGCATCGCCTGACACCAGCCTTTGTCATCGATGGTGTTCTCTATGATCAGAGCAATCTTCACCACGTTAGAATCGTCTTTTGCAGCGGGAGCGGCTTCTTGGCTTCCTCCAGCAAACACTGCAGAACCGATGAGAGCTACACAGAGCATGATCGATAGAATTTTTTTCATAATACATCTCCTCATAAGATACCAGCCCACTTAGTGGGTTCATGTTTTAATAGTATAGAGTGATAAAGTTCAGCCTGTCAAAGTAAATTGTCAATATTCTACTACAATTTTATCACCAATATTGCGTTATATGTGATTTATAATCGAAAGATTTGATAATTTTGCTTGTTTGAGGTTGCAATATTTTGGTATTCCAAAATACAGAGAGATTACTGCACCAAGATAAAAAGGCTGTTAGCTATACAAAACTTGCTGGACGTATTGTTTTAGCCTGTATTGTTGCATGTTTTGTTGCAATGATTGATGCGTGTTGCAAAGAGAGGCCTTCCAGCAGGGACAAGGTCAGCGAAGATGTGAGGGTGTCCCCACACCCGATGGAGTTGACCACTTCTGCCGGCTCTATCTCTATAGTTGTAGCGATGGTGTCAAACAACAACAGGGGGTGCTTGCCCCGGGAGATGACGCTTTTGCACCCGTACTCGCTTTGCAGTGCAGCCATTTTCTCCTGCACCCTTGCCAGCAACTCACTGTTTTCCCCTTGTTCGGGAACCTTCTCGCCAAAGAAGGTCTCTACAAATTCACTGAAGTTCGGCTTGATCACGTCCGGTCGATAGGGCAGACAGGAGAGCAGGTCTTCGCCCTTGATATCCAGCAGGACAAACTTGTTCGCCTCCTTAGCCTCTTTGACAAAGTCGCTGTAGAGGTCTTTGCTATAGCCCGGGGCACGGGTGCCGCAGATGATGAGGGCTTCAGATCTTTGGATAGCCTCACTGAAGAGCTTGCGTATTTCTTTTTCACAACCCTTGGCCACCGGTTCCGGGTTCTGGACCAGTTCGGTACAGATCCCGTTGGCGATGATGGTGGTACAGGTGCGGATGTCACTTGAGCTATCGGTGTGGATAATCTCCACCTCATCTCTGGAGCAGAGGGTGAGCATCTCCTCCTTCCTGGGACCTCCTAGGTGGGTCAGCAGTGCTGCTTTCTTACCGAGCTGGCTCAGGATCCTTGCACTGTTCATCCCCTTGCCCGAGGCATCAAGGTAGTGCTCATACGATCGGTTCACCTCTCCTGGGGAGAAGGAGGTGAAGAGCATAGTACTTTGGAAGGTCGGGTTGAGGCAGACGATGAGGATCATAAGCTTAAGGTGATGGTGGTGTGCTTGGCCTTCAGCTGACGGTAGGTGACGCCACTTTGGTCGAACATCCTCTTCGATGCCCTGGTATTGTCCTCAAGTGCATACTTGTCAGAGAGGAAGATCACCTCCTTGATACCTGACTGTATGATCGCCTTGGCGCACTCGTTGCAGGGGAAAAGTCCCACGTAGAGCGAGCACCCTTTGAGGGAGCTGCTGGTAGAGTTGAGGATAGCATTGAGTTCTGCATGGCAGACGTAGGGGTATTTGGTATCAAGCCAATCCCCGTCGCGTTCCCAGGGGATGTCGTCGTCACTTACCCCGGTGGGGAGGCCGTTGTATCCCACCCCTACAATCTTCTTGTCCACATCAACGATACACGCACCCACCTGGGTGTTGGGATCCTTGCTGCGCAGTGACGACAGGACGGCGACGCCCATAAAATATTCATCCCAGCTTATGTAGTCTTCTCGTTTAGCCATTGGCTCTCTCCTTGGATTGTAGAAATTCTATGATGGTGTCAGTCAACTCTTCCTGGATGGAGTGGTAGAGCAACAGCGCATGTCGGTTGTGCTTGAAGGCCCCCATGTGGGTTTCCAACGTTGTAAAGTCGGAACTCCCGTTCTCCCTTTGGATAATCCCCAGATTTCCGAAGGGTACGGTCTTGTCATTGACGTCGTGGATGGAAAATAGCGGGCAGGTAATCTTTGCCAGGTCCCTGCGAACTTCTTTCATATTGTGGACCAGACTCAGGCCACAGCGTATGAACAGACCTCCATAGCCAACCCACTCCTCATTGCCATCATCGCTGTTGGGGTTGCCATCGACCGTTTTGGCCCCTATGGAGGGGGTAAACAAGGCAAGGGTCCTCATGATGTATGAACGTGCATCGGTGATGATGCCATCACGGATGCTGTTGTAGACTACAGGGGCTGCAATGGTCACAATTGTATTTGGAGCTTGGGCAGTATCACAGTACTTCTCCCCAAGCTTGAGAGCTAACAGCCCTCCCATGCTGGTTCCCAGCACATGGACAGTGGAGTAGGTCTCCCTCATGTGTTCATAATAGCGGCAGATATACTCAAACCACTGGGTAAAGTTGGTCTTTTCAAACTCCTTTGGATCAGATCCAAAGGTCGGGATAAGGGGTACATGTACATCCCAGGAGGCTTCATAGAAGCGCTGGGCGCTGTAGGAGTAGAGACTCGGGGTGGAGGGGAAGCCGTGGAGCAAGAGGATCGCCTTGTCAGACTCTTGCAGGAGCAATATGCTCTTGGCTTTTTCGCTGAAGAGTTTGCTCTCGTCCTGCTCCAAGGGAGGCAACTGCTTGTCCTTGTAGCCGACGAGGGTAGTATTCCAGAGGATAAACACAAGTATAAGGGCGGTGATAATGATGGGTGTCCACATATCCTTACTATATAGGAGAGAGGGGCAGTTGAGAAGAGGAAAAAAGAGAGTTCAGGCTTGCAACCCTAAAACATTGGGGAAGGGGCCCTTTCAAAAACTCTTGGTCGTTTGTTACTCAAATGAAATTACTGGAAAACTGTGCTCATCCTGCAACATAATAGTGCAGGTAAAGGTACCGTCAGGAAGTTTTGAGCCGGTCATTAGCTGTGCAATCAGTTCAAAGAAGGGTCTTAGTTCTTCATTATATTCATGCATGCTGAGAGAAATCTCTAATGAAGTGAAACTGTCAAATGGCTCTTCTATAGCGAAAGAAGCTTCAGCTTGCATGTTGAGCCAGTTTGTAATGCAGACAACGTCCGTTATAGAAACGTTTGTATCGGTTACCTCTACTGCAAAAGCAAGTTTCTCTATGTTCCAGTTCTCTGCATCTCCTAAAAAGGAGAGCTCGCCCACATAAAGGGAAACAAAGAACTCTACAAGTCCTTTGGTCTCTTTATCTAGCTCTAAAGTAAAGTTTTCCAAGGTAAAAGATGCTTTGTCGAGTGCTTGCACTATAGGGGCATAGATGTTGGGCACATCAGTAACGAAGAGGGAAGGCCTCACATCACCGGAAAAATCAAGGCTATAGGCCTCAATACCCATTGTTACGCTTGGAGCTGTGAATCGAAACCCTGTAAGGTCCATACTGACTTCTTCTATCTTAACGTTGGTGTCTGCATTTTCTATAGGGTAATCGCCATAAAAAACACTAGTGTTCACCTTTCCTTTGATAGCCAAAGCCAATGTATCTTGCTCGATTATACTGTTGCTGCTTGTATCGATTCCTTTGATGCCAGATATATGTATAGCAACATCTGTCAACGTTGCATCCATAGAATTTCTTGCCAGGGCAATGGCTTCATCCAGAGGTAGTTGCACTGATACCGAGTCAAGCTCCAGTACAAGAACCTCATCAATAAACTCAATATCCTTAATTACCACAAGGCCTTTATGGGCCAGTACCTCTATGTCACTGTATGAAAAGGTGTCTTTCAGATTGTTCGCTGCTATATTTTCGTCTATTACTACTCCCAATTGGCTCTCAATATACGAATTTGCAACCTCTAGGGAAACAAATCCCAGTATCACTAGCATCACAACTACTACAAGGAGTATGAATACTCCTCTCAAACTTTTTTTCATTTGCATTCTCCCCTCTGTTCCTATGGGCATATCTGCATGTATTTGTCTCGTACTACTGTATACCGCATGCTCTATTGTAGGAGATGGCAAGGGCTCTTTCAATCGTTAGTTTTCTGTAGAGATCATGCAATAAAGAGTCTAGACACAACAAGGGTCCGCTTTGTAGGCGGACCCTTGGATAGTTTGAAAAGAAGTGAGAGCTTAGATGGCTGCCATGAAAGGTACTACTGCAAGCAGGACACCTGCTGCAACAGCACTGCCGATGACTCCAGCAACGTTCGGACCCATGGCATGCATGAGCAGGAAGTTCTGGGAATCGGACTCTTGGCCAACCTTGCTTGCAACCCGGGCTGCCATAGGGACAGCTGAGACCCCTGCGCTTCCGATGAGCGGATTGACAGGGTGTTTGGGGTCAAGCTTGTTCATCAGCTTGGCGATGAGGACTCCAGCAGCGGTTCCCAAGGAGA
>CAZPOJ010000090.1:10424-11997 GCA_964588005.1 uncultured Sphaerochaeta sp. | reverse complement strand
CGTTGCTCTTGTTGTCATTTGCCATGAGCATGTCTCCTTAGATAATCGATTGCTCCAGTGATCCTTGCCAGCGGATTGTGAGAGCTTTGTGTTTCCTAATGTGTGGCAGTTCTCATCTTTACCCGGCCGCGGGATGAGATGTATGAGCCTGCCTCAGTGACCACAGCAAGGAAAACGCTATGGGCAATCAAGTGGATACCGTTTCTTGCGGTCACACTTTACAAGGAAGAAAAACACGCTGGCACGTGCAGAAAAAGCTTCTTCCAAGGCTATTCAGGGTAAGGGCATGTGTTCTTCCCATCCCTGAGCAGTTTGACTCAGAATACCCAACAGCTCATACTCTTGTCAAGGAAATGCAAGACTTTAGGGCTTTTAGAGCTGTTTCTTTCTTTGCCTAGGGAGCTTTATATATGATACTATCGTGCTATGGGAACCTTTCAAGACGATATACAGCAAAAACTGAAGGAAATTGAACTTCACCGCAGTGACCTGTATACCCTCTATGCCGATCTGGGCTTCAGTATTGCCCTGGTAGAGAAAATCACACCCCTCGGGTGTGCAACTAGCCAGTTCAACCGGTTTATGGAAGTAGCCTCACGCTATGAGGAGGCGCAGCAAACCTATGAGCGGATAAAGTTGTTTATCAGCCAGCTGGAGGATCGGTCGCGCAAGATAGAGCAGATTGAAGCGGATATAAAGGCCCTACAGGAGCAACAAAAGAGCCTCCACGCCCGCCTTGGTGCCATGGCCTATGAGGCTTTTGGCTCAGGTTCGCTGCCCGACCACTTGCACGAGAGATGTACACCCCTGTTTGCAGACCACCATCATGCCAGCAGCAAGCTGCAGGCTGCCTTGAAGCAATGCCAGGCGCAGAAGGGTTCCCTTGCGCATGTGCAGTGCAAAATCCTTACCCTGCGCCTGCAACACAGTCGCAAGCAGTTGGTCCCCCTCTTGATGAAAGCCGGAGCCTTGATCTCCTCCCTTGATCTTGAAGCTGAGGTGGGTAGAGGTAGCCTCATTCCTGAACTAGCCCGATGCAAGAAGCAGGAGCACTCCCTGCAGCAGGAGCTGGATATTCACCACAGCGCTGTAGCCAAGTTGCGCTCAGAAGAGAAGGTGAGTCCAAGAAACCAATTGGAGTCAAGCCGGATCCATTTTAAGGAGATGGAGAAGCAGAGGATGGAGGCGAGCTACCTCTATGGCAAGGCGCTCTACGAGAATCTGGGTGAAAAGGTCTCTACAAACCTGATAGGATCTGGTTCCATGGCCTTGGTGGAGCAGATAACGCTACACTCACGTCGGATAGCCAGACTGGAAAAGGATATAATAGGCTTGCAAAACCTGATGAAGGTTGAGGAGCTGGAGGCCCAGATTGAATTGGAAAACCAGAAGATACTCCATCTGCGCACCCAGATAGAACAGAGCAACAAGCAGATATCCCAAGTAGAGTTCTCCATAGCACGCAAGCGGGATAAGATTCGGTCGCTCAGCCCAAGGAAGTTAGTACACGATCATGAGTGAAAAGAACACCACAGAGGAAGCACAGCCCCTCAAGAATATCCCCAGTGGTCCT
>CAZPOJ010000090.1:0-10324 GCA_964588005.1 uncultured Sphaerochaeta sp. | reverse complement strand
CCAAGGCCAAGCAGGCTAAACCGAAGGTAGTACCCCCTAGAATCGGATCAAGGAGGGGGTATCGCTCATCCCTCTCTTTTCGCTTGCTGGGCTTCTCATTTGCCATTGCTTGCCTGGTATGTCTGCTCCTGCTGTTCCTTATCTTTCAAAGGGGGAGGGGGCCTGTAGGCAGGTATGGTGTTTCAGCCTTGAGTCCTCTCCTTGTCGAACTGACCATTGAACCTGGGATGAGTGCCAAGGCGGTGAGTCGCTTGCTTGCCAAGGGGGGTGTAGTCACCGATGACCGGGCAGTGCTCAAGTATTTCATTGACCATCATTACACTACCTCGTTACGCAGCGGGACCTTTGTCTTGGAGAAGGGGATGGCGTATGAGGCCATCGCAAGAGTTCTGACTGGAAAGACGAAAGACTTTGCCTTGGTTGTGAGCCCTGCCTTTACCCTGGCAGCTATAGACACTTATCTGGTAGAAGGCGGGTATGCCAAGAAGGGTGAGTTCCTCAAGGCTGCTGAAGCCCTCAGGAAGGAGCATTCGCTCTCGTTTGCCGAGGGGTGGCTACTCAGTGGGAAGTATGTGGTCTCCAGGGAGGATAGTGCAGCCTCTCTTGCCCAAGCGATGTTCAGCGCTATGCTTGAGACTGTGCAGCCACACCTGGGCTCTGAGCAGATAGCCCTATGGGGCTTGGAGCAGACACTGATTATAGCCTCCATGATCCAAGCCGAAACACAGAACAAGGATGAGATGCCCCTTATAGCTTCAGTGATCTACAACCGCCTCAAGGCAGGGCAGCCGTTGGGAATCGATGCCACCACCCGCTACGAGCTCGATGACTGGAAAAACCCCATACCCAAAATAGCCTTGGAGACCCAGACACCCTACAATACCCGTAGGAGGGTGGGCCTCCCTCCTACGGGTATCTGCTCCCCTTCAAAGGCTGCTGTTGAAGCTGCCTTGTTTCCCTTGGACAGTCCGTACTTCTACTACCTGCATGGACCTGATAAACGCATCCACCCTGCAATAACCGGTGAAGAGCACAAACAGAACATCAGGGCGTATCTGTAGGTCATAGCCAAGCTGTCTTGGTAGCCCTTCTGATCATCAAGTGATCGATCATGGAGTTTCCCCTGTGATTGAGTATGAACCACACAAGATCTGAAATCTCCTCAGGGTCGATCAGGTCGGTCCTGTCCAGGTCTGGCCTGGCTCCTCCGATCATATCGGTATCCACTCCTCCTGGGGAGAGGGTGTATACCCGAATATCCTCGTCCTGCACCTCTTTGGCAAACGCTTTGGTGAAGCCTAGAAGGGCGTGCTTTGAAGCTGCGTAGGCGCTTTGTGATTCGTAGCCACTGTGTCCCACCACCGAAGCCATCTGGATGATTGTGGGCTCCAAGGAGTTGCGCAGCCATGGCAGGGCATGCTGGCACAGGAAGTAGGGGGCCCTTGCATTGATGTGCATAATGGTATCCCACGCTTCCATGCTTGTGCTTTCCAGTGATTTGTTGAGGCAGATCCCTGCATTGTTTACCAGCAGGTCCAAGCCTCCCAGTTTTTCAACTGCCTCCCGGATAAGCTTTTCAGGAGCTTGGGCTTGTTCCAGATCAATTTGGATAGTATATACGTCCCCTGAAAGGGGCGTTTCCAACAGGAGCTCCTTGGCTTGTGCCAAACTTCTGGCATTCCTGCCTGCTATGCAGACATCAATGCCATGCTCGGTGAGCTTTTTAGCTATCTGCAAGCCGATACCCCTTGATCCTCCGGTTATCAGCGCTCGCTTTATTCTTGTGTCCATCGTCTGTTGCCTCTCCTAGTAGATGGAAATAGTATCCACCATCCTCTGCCTACCTGCAAGGGGTAATGAAATGGTGTGGTGCAGTTCTGCTAGGCAGGGTGAATACCAAGTTACTCTGTGGCATATGAAGGTGGGGAAATCCCTGCTTGGATGATACGTACGAAAGCCCAACAGTATCTCTTCTATTTGGGGATTTGGTTTGGCTTAATCGATGTATGCAGACAAAAAAGTGCAACACCCATAGTTCTTGCCTGTGGGTGTTGCCTTTGTCTTATTTGAAGAACGTTTGGCGCAACCAGCGCTGGGAAGCAACAGCATCCCCTTGATTGACCAGGACTCTCAGCTCTTGCATCACCTCGTCGGTGAGCCTAGCTTCGATCATCTGTAGGAAGGCCACACTTTCGCGCAAGGCTCCCTGTCCATCCTCCCTGTAGGGGTACTGGTCCATGGAGAGCCATCCTGTATAGTTGGTCTCCCGGAGCCAGAAAAGCGTCTCTACATAGAGGGGGAAGTGAACCGATCCCACGATCATGTCGTCATCCCAATGGCCGTAGTTGTCATTGAAATGCATGTGAAAGAGCTTTCTTCCATACTCCTGGAGGATGACAATGGACTCGGCTACATTCTCCCCGCCAACAAAGGCGTGCCCTGTGTCGATGGTGACGCCGACATTGTCCAAGCCTGTCTCCTTTGCCAAGAGCAGGGTGTCAGCGGCCCTTGCCATAAAGCAGAAGTTGCGAGGCTCCTTTGGCTTGTACTCCAGGGCAAAGTTGATGTCTGGTGCTGCCTTGGCAACCTCCCTGATGTTTTCCATCAGGTACCGGCGTTCAAGGGCGATATTTGACTGCAGTACATAGTCATACCCATCTTGACCCGGCCATATGTTCAGTGTGCTGCACCCCAGCCTTCTGGCCATCTCCACACACTCGAAAGTGTACTCAAGTGCTTGTTTACGGATTGAAGGGTCTTTTGCAGCGAGGCTGCCGCGACCCCAGTGCTTTTGACTGAAGAGGTCGGGGATGATGGAAACACAACTGAGGTTGTACTTTGTCAACATCTCTCCAACCTTGTCGACATTGTCGCTGGATACATCCCAGGTCCCTACCAGCTCTACCCCTTTGACGCCGTCAATTTCTGATGCTTGCTTGATGAGTTTTTCCTTGGGCAGCTCATCCTTGTACCCACTCGAAAGGAACCTATCACGGGTATTGCCCAAGTTCCCTAGAATAATTGAATACTTTGCCATGTGTGGCACCTCCTTATTCATTTATCTGTCAATGACACTATCTCGTATGATCAGTTTCCCATGCACGAGGATACCCACGATCTCACCCTTATCCTTTGCAATGATCTTCTCCACTATGGTCCGTGCGGCCAACGCCCCTATATACTGGTTGGGTGTCTTGATGGTCGTCAGCCTGGGTTCCATCATCGCCGACATGGGAAGATCGTCAAAGCCTATGATCGAGACGTCCCTTGGAACAGCGTATCCTGCCTCCTTGAGGGCCTTGATGACCCCAAATGCTGCTATGTCGTTATAGCAAAAGAGAGCTTGGGGAAGGGTTCCTCCCTTGTGCAGGTAGGCGAGCATCTCAGTGTAGGCTCCGTTGAAGCCGGGTTTCACAGCGATGAAGCTCTCTTCTGAGAGGGCTAGCCCATGCTCGGTCATTGCCAGGATGAAGCCCTGCTCCCGCAGTGTTATGTTTCCCGACCGTACCGTGGAAGTCACCATTTTTATCGTAGCATGCCTTTTTTCAACCAGGTAACTGATAATGTTGTGTACGGATCCTATGTTTCCCATATTGATGAAATCAGCTTCCAGATGCTCAAAGTAGGTATCTATGACTATATAGGGGCAACAGAGGTCCTCCAGGCACTGGATGTCCAGTGCCTGCAGTTCAGTTCCCAAGACGATGATCCCCTTGGGTTGCTTGTTCTGCATCTCGGCTATGAAAGGGGTGAGGGTTTCCAGTGTTTGGGTGATGATCTCAAAGGAGTAGCCATACTCCTTTACAACCTGGTTGATCCCATCGATATAGTTGACGATGAAGGTGTTCTGGTCCTCATTGAGCAAGAGGCCGCTCTTGCTGAGTTTCGCCAAGACGATTACCCCTTGTTGGGGCTGGGGGTAGGTCCGTTCAGCGGGGACACGATAGTTCATCTCTTCTGCTATCTTGATGATTTTCATACGGGTTTTGTGACCAACCCCTTTGTGGCCGTTCAGCGCAAGTGAAACAGTGGTTTTTGAAACTCCGGCCCTCTGGGCAATCTCTTTTAATCCCATATACCCAGCATAACCTTGTCCTTCTCACTTGTCAAAGAATTAAGTAAATTTTAGTGAATTTTAGTTGTTTTTCTTGTTTATGAAAGAATATTTCGCAGTAGTTTTGTCTTTTTTAGACCAAAACACCCATTACCGGGTATTTTTTCACAAGCTACTAAAATAGTTCATAAATGTTTGACTTCTCAATATGGGTGGGCTAAAATCAAAATGACACTGTAAAAGGAGGAAATACAGTATGAAGAAACTTATGGTTCTCATGGTTATTGTTCTGATGGTGGTTCCTATGGTGTTTGCAGCAGGAGTCGCTGAAAAGAAAACTGGATACGAGATCGTGGTGGTCCCCAAGGATGCATCCAACCCATGGTTTGTCCGGATGAAAGTCGGTGTTGACGAGTATGCAAAAGAGACTGGCTTGAATGTGTATCAGAAAGGTACAGCACAAATTGATGCTACCTTGCAGGCACAGCTCATCCAGGATCTTATCGCCCAAGGTGTTGATGCCCTGTGTGTAGTTCCTGTCGACCTCGAGTCATTGGAGCCTGTTCTTGCCCAAGCTAGAAAGGCTGGGATTGTGGTGATCACCCATGAAGGTGCAGCCTTGGAAAACGTCGATTATGATATCGAGGCTTTCTCCAATACCGGATATGGTGCATTCATCATGGACAACCTTGCTGAAGCTATGAACTTTGAAGGTGTATACACAACAATGGTTGCGTCACTCACCAACGGTTCCCACAATGAGTGGGCAGATGCCGGTGTGGCACGTCAGAAAGAGGCGTATCCCAAGATGCAGCTGCTTGCCGCTGAAAAACGTGTCGAATCATTCGACAATGGTGATGTCGCATACAATGGAGCAAAAGAGCTGTTCAAGAAATATCCCAATCTTAAGGGTATCATGGGCACCTCCTCATACGATGCTCCAGGTGTTGCTCGTGCCATTGAGGAGTTGGGTCTGATAGGAAAGGCCTTTACTTCAGGTACCGGAATGCCCCTGGACAATGCAGCCCTGCTGGAAAGTGGTGTTGTACAGTCCCTGACCCTTTGGGATCCTGCTCTTGCCGGTAAGGCTATGATAGCCCTTGCTGTACAGGTGCTGGATGGCAAGAAGATCGAAGGTGTTGTCGACTTGGGTGTTGAGGGATATACCAACATGAAGTTCAAGCAGGGCAGTAAGACTGTGCTTGAAGGTGAAGGCTGGATTGTCATCAATGCGAAGAATGTCTACGACTTTGGATTCTAGTCTCATGGTCTAAACCGTTGCCCTGCCAATCATCTTTGTTTGGCAGGGCAATGTCGTTATTACAGTGGCTTTTTTCGCAGTAGGAGGTGTGCCATGGCAGAGTGCTTGCTCAAGGCCGTTGACATATATAAGTCATTTGTGGGAGTCCAGGCTCTCAAAAACGTATCGTTTGCAATCCATCCAGGGGAGATCCACTGCCTTGCAGGGGAGAATGGAAGCGGTAAGTCAACACTCATCAAGATTATCAGTGGGGTCTACACCCCTGATTCCGGTTATATGGAGTTTGGTGGGAAACGATACGAGAAAATCTCCCCGATCGATGCTATCCAGAGTGGAATCCAAGTTATCTACCAAGACTTTTCCATTTTTCCCAACTTGACGGTTATGGAAAATCTGGCATTCAATAGTGAACTTGCCGACCGACGGAAAATCGTAAACTGGAAGCGGATGCGCAAGATTGCCGAGGAGGCAGTTGCAAAGATCAATTTCAAGGTCGACCTTGATGCAATGGTCGGCTCGCTCACTGTTGCTGAGAAACAGATGATCGCAATTAGTCGGGCCCTGATGTTCAATACAAAGCTGATCATCATGGATGAGCCTACGACAGCTTTGACCAAGAAAGAGGTGCGTCACCTCTTTAATATCATCCTCAAGCTCAAGGAGCGGGGGATAGCCATTCTTTTTGTCAGCCACAAACTCAATGAAGTTTTTGAAATATCTGAGAAATTCACCATTCTCCGTAGTGGGGAGCTTGTCGCTACAGGCAGCACAGCTGACCTTAATTCTGAAAAGTTCTCCTATTTTATGACAGGACGGGAGTTTCAGAAAAACACCTTCACTCCCCAGAATGTATCCAAGGATCCTATCTTCCAGGCCAAGGCCATTGGCATGGAGAGTGCTTTCCAGGATATCTCCTTTGACTTGAGAAGAGGGGAGATCATAGGGATAACGGGGTTGCTTGACTCAGGGAGGACTGAACTGGCCCTCTCGATGTTTGGCATCCGACCCATAGACCAAGGATCCTTTTTGGTACAGGGCAAGGATGTCAAGATTTCCAATCCACAGGTCGCCATGGAGAACAAGATCGGCTATGTCCCTGAAGACCGATTGAGCGAAGGCTTGTTTCTTACGCAAAGCATAGCCGACAACATTGTCATTACAGAAATCGACCGCCTTGCAAACAAGATAGGCATCCTGGACCATACGAAGCGCTCAGATGAGGTTCTGCGCTGGGTCAAGGAGCTTTCTATCGGAACCCCCAACCCTGACAACGCGTGTCAGACCCTATCGGGAGGTAATCAACAGCGAGTCGTGCTGGCTAAATGGCTGGCTCTTAATCTGGATATCCTCATCTTGAACGGACCCACTGTAGGGGTCGATATAGGATCGAAGCATGATATCCATGGAATCTTGCAGAAACTGGCAGAAGAGGGGTTGGCCCTCCTTATCATTAGTGATGACCTTCCCGAGGTGTTGGAAAACTGCTCGAGAATCCTGGTGATGAAATCCGGGAGGATAGTCGCTGATCTGGATGCTGCTACAACTGATGAAAAAACGATTCTATCGTACATGATGTAGGGAGGATACAGTCGTGAAACCAACTATTACCAATACATTACGCAAGCTCTCACGGCGCAATGAGCCCTATGTTTTTCTTGTTCTTGTGCTGTTGTGTCTGCTTATTGAGATCCGTTCGGGCCAGTTTTTCTCTTCCAATAATTTGGTGGACATAGCATCTGCCCTCATTGTCCCTGGCTTGTTTGCGATAGGGGCTTTCATGGTCATCATATCCGGAGGTATTGATGTATCCTTTCCAGCCCTGGCTTCGTTGAGCGTCTATGCCACCACAAAGTTTCTCCTTGATATGAACTATCAGGGGGGAGTGTGGTTGCCTATCCTTATAGCTCTTGGCTTGGGGGCAATCCTGGGTGCTTTCAACGGGCTATTCATCGGCTACTTCAGGCTGCCTGCTCTGATAGTGACCTTGGGCTCCTCCAGCGTTTTTAAGGGTGTCATGCAAGGGGCCCTGAACTCCAAGCAGCTGACCACCATTCCTATCGGCATGAAGAACTTTGGCACTTCGTCGCTGTTTATAGCCCGCAACCCCGTCTCCGGACTAACCTCCAGGATGCCGGTAGCTATCATAGCATTTCTGGTTGTCCTGGTCCTTGTCTATTTCCTAATGCGCTATACGATGTTTGGTCGTGGCCTTTATGGGATCGGGGGCAGTGAAACAAGTGCCCATAGGGCAGGTTTCGGGGTAAGAAATACAAAATTCGTCATGTATGTCATGGTGGGTATGATAGCAAGTCTTGCAGGGGTGATGAGGGTTTGTATGATGCAGCAGGCGCACCCTACCAATATGCTGGGCATGGAGATGAATATCATAGCGGGGGTCGTACTCGGTGGTACTGCCATCACCGGTGGAAGGGGCACCTTGCTGGGCTGTATGCTCGGTACGCTGCTTATAGTGATAGTAGAGAATTCGCTCATCCTGATCGGGGTTCCCACCTCATGGAAGAGTGTCTTTACCGGATTGCTGATCATCATCGGTACCGGGGTAAGTGCCTACCAGGTTGCAAGGATGAACCGTGTGAAGTCAGCTGCCAATATTACTGTGGAGGCTGTATAATGAAAAAGAATATAGCTCCGTTTGCTAAGTTTCAAAAGATGTATACTTCAGACCGCCACCTCTGGCGCCTGATTATCATGATTGTTGTCTGGATGATATTTATAGCCCTTACGCGGTTCAGCAAGTTCTACTCGGTTTTAAATTTCCAGACCATGGCCTCACAGTTTCCTGAGTTCGGCCTGATGTCCCTTGGTGTCATGCTTTGCATGATCACCGGAGGTATAGACCTCTCTGTTGTCGGAGTGGCGAACTTTACCTCCATCTTGATGGCGTTTCTTCTGCTTAATCTTACCAACGCCGCCGGAGGGCTTCCCGGATACGCTATTCCGCTGGTTTTTGTCCTGGGTATCCTAGTGGGAGCAGCAGCTGGGATTTTTAATGGGATACTGGTTTCCAAATTCAACATTCCCCCCATTTTGGCAACCATGGGATCAGGAGAACTGTTCACCGGCTTATGCCTGGCCCTTACCAAGGGTAATGCAGTCAGCAAGTTCTCCCGGGTCTACTCGCGGACGATCAACAATAAGATTGGGGGTCTTGTGCCGGTACAGTTGGTCATCTTCGTCGTAATGGCCCTGTTTATCTGGTTCTTGCTCTCCCGCACTGTCTTTGGCACCAAGCTCTACATGCTGGGAACCAGTGCAACTGCGGCCAAGTTCAGTGGGTTGAAGAATGACCGCCTGCTTATTAAGACCTATATGCTCTCTGGTATCTGTGCTGCCCTGGGGGGCCTTATCATGCTGGCCAACTACAACTCGGCCCGTGCTGACTACGGCTCTGTATATACCTTGCAGTGTGTCCTGATCGTAGTGCTGGGCGGGGTCAATCCCAATGGTGGCAAGGGAAAGATCAGCGGGGTGGTATTGGCCATTGTCCTTTTGAGGATGTTGGAGACAGGTATCAACCGTTTCCCATCCATCAGCAGCTACTACATCTCCCTTATCTGGGGTGGTGTGCTAATTCTAGTCATGGTGTTGAACTATTTCACCGAGAACAGCACTCGTTTCATTAAGAAACAGATGCTACAACAATAAAGGGGAGATCGATATGAAAAAAATTAACGTATTGCTCGTTGGTGAGTCTTGGCTGGCCAGTGGAGCTCATCAGAAGGGCTTTGATCATTTCTCCACAGGAATCTATGAGACCGGTCACGAGTATATGCAGAAAGCCTTTGATGATTCAGGGTTTATAGAGTGTACGCATATGCCTTCCCATCTCGCTGCAGAGTCCTTCCCTGAGACCCTTGAAGAGCTTAGGAAGTTTGATGTGGTAATTCTCAGCGATATAGGCTCAAATACCCTCTTGCTCCCCAAGAAGGTCTTTGTGGAGGGCAAGACAGCCCCCAATAGACTGCTCTTGATCAAGGAGTGGGTCCAAGAAGGAGGCGGCTTTTGCATGTGCGGGGGCTATCTCTCCTTTGCCGGTATCCAAGGCCTTGCCAAATACTTCAGGACGCCCATTGAGGAGATTCTTCCTGTAAGCATCTATACCTTTGATGATAGGATTGAGACCCCTGAAGGTGCTCTTACGACTGTGCTTGAGGGCGATCATCCCATCGTCAAGGGCGTAGTAGGGCCCTGGCCCCCCTTGCTTGGCTACCAAGAAGCTGTGATAAAGGAAGGCGCTACTTTGATCGCAAAGACGCAGTATGACCACCCCCTGCTTGCCAGCTGGGAGTATGGGAAGGGTCGCTCCTTTGCTTGGATGACCGACATCGGTCCCCATTGGTGTCCCAAGGCGTTCACCGAGTGGGATGGGTACCAGAAGATTTGGCAGCAGGCGATGCTCTGGCTCGCTCATAGGGAGTAGCTAATACCCTAGGTACAAGGTAAAAATAGGAAAATGATACTAAAGGAATAGTCTCTACTGTAAGAGTTGATTGTATACTTACAGAAGAGGCTTTTCTTGTCTTATTTCCAACTATGAGGATTATTAGAAATATAGAAATCCCTATTACCAACTTTTAGGTTTTTTGGAAATAAGGAATCCTCTTCCCCAAGGGCAAATGCTAGGGAAAAGCCTGCTTAACTACCATAGTACAGAAGTATCCTCTCAGTAGCTTTTCTCCTCGAATGCGTTTCAACAATACATCTTTGGTTTGGCCTTTAGTGTAGGTATTGTTGAAGAAAATACATTGTGCCACAACAATTCCACTACCTTGAGTCTGTGTTGATGCAATAGCGTGATTCTTGCCTAATAATGCAATGTTTTTATTCCCTGAATTAAAAAAACTCACTGCAGCCTGATTATACTGCTCCTCGTACTTATTCCCCTTTACACGCGGTAACAACCATAACAACAATTGACATATCGCAGTCAAGTCAGACGCAAGGTTATCAAGCTGATGGCCTAAATGATTGTTTCTTCCAGACATTAT
>CAZPOJ010000089.1:0-12318 GCA_964588005.1 uncultured Sphaerochaeta sp. | reverse complement strand
CATTTTCATCTCCCAAACCGAGTCCGCCATCTCCATTATATCCTGCAGCCCAAACTGTTCCATCGTTTTTGAGAACCATACTATTGTCCAGTGCAGCATCAATAGCCACTACATCGGCGAGATCAGTAACCTGAGTGAATGAGGTCTCTTGATCTACAAGATCCCCCAGACCCAGTTCACCATAATCATTATCCCCTGTGACCCATACACTACCGTCAGTTTTTAAAAGTATGGAGTGGTCTCCTCCAGCAGCAATGGCCTTTATCCCAGTAACATCAGGAACTTGTATAAAACTATCTTGATCTTCAGTAGTACCAAGACCGAGCTGGCCGTCACTATTTCTTCCCGTTACCCAGAGCGTGCCATCATGCTTGAGGATCATGGTGTGGTCTTCCCCAGCAGATATGGCCTTCACCTCAGTAACACCAGGAACTTGCACAAAACTAGTATGGCCTTCAAGAGTGCCAAGGCCGAGTTGCCCATAGTCATTCTCCCCAGTTGCCCAGAGCGTGCCATCATGCTTGAGGATCATGGTGTGGTGTCCACCAACAGAAACTGCCTTTACATCACTGATAGAAACCTGTGTAAATTCAGTTCTACCATCTACATCGCCAAGACCGAGCTGCCCCTCCTCATTTACTCCTATTGCCCATAAGGTGCCATCAGCATTGAGAACCATAGCAAAGTCATCACCAGCAGAAACGACGGGCTCCACCAATTCAGTCACCCCTGATAAGAGGTCACAACCAGCCATTGTCAGAACAATGACCCCAATAATTAGAATGAGAATCCTACTACATCTAGTTTTATACATAACACTACTCCTTTTGCGTCTTCCGCGAGAACAACAACGTCAGTACAGGGAATTTATTGGGTAGTTTTGTAATACTATAATCCCAAAATAGTATACTCAAAGGCATGACAAAAATAGTAAGTCAATTCTATGCTCGTAGAAATATGCCCAGAAATGCGCTCTGAGAAACATTCTTGATCATAACAGGAGAAAAACTGTGAAGGAGTATGGATGAACGAAGAATCCCTACCTGTTCCCACAACCCCTGATTCTGGTGAGGATTTGTATCATAGTGCTAGGAAGAAAAAACTGTATGATTACTCCATACCGTAATCTATCAGTGAAATTGCCTGACGATTACTCTGTAGGGTAATCTGTTAGCTCAGAATGGTTTCTCTTCTTTTTCTTTTTGGTGGTGTATTGGATTGCATTCTCTCCATGATGAGAATTCAGATTTCACATTTCCCTTTTTGTTACCAGCGTCTTTCGTTTAAGCTCGTTGATCAAGGTCGCTCCTAGAATCATCAAGCCCCCTGCAAGCTGTAGCATGGTGATGCTCTCCTGCAGCACCGCTACTGAGAGCACCACCGCAACTATCGGGTCCACATAGCTCAGGATGGCCACCTGCTGGCCTTTCAGATGGGCAAGAGCTGAGAAATAGAAGTAGTACATGACCCCAGTGTGGACAACTCCCAAGATCAGGAGACTTATAAAGCCTGTGGTTTCCAGCTCAAGGATATGGAAGCCTCCGACTATATAGGTGTATGGAAGCAGAACAATAATGGCAGCGGCAAACTGGATCCATGTACGTGTCAGGCCGTCGATCTCCCCTGTCGCCTTGTTGGTCAAGATTACCAAGGCATAGAGAACCGCGGCTCCAAGGCCAAAAAGGATGCCGATCACATCGTTTGAGCCTCCCCCCGACACCCCTATTATCAAGACAAGACCTGCAGTGGAGACCATGAAGCAGAGAATCTGCTTGCGCGTGAGCTGTTCCCGGAAGAGAAGGAAACTGCCGATGACCATGATGGTCGGGGCAAAGTAGTAGCTCAGTGTAGAAAGCGCCACACTGGTGAACCTGTACGCTTCAAACAGGAGGATCCAGTTGAATCCCATGGCAGCCCCTGCAAAGAAAAGCTTGCCCAGCTTGGCCCTGTATTGTGCAAGCCCGGACAGTCTTCCGCTGGCAAACATAAAAAGGGAGAGGACTAAAAAGGCAATGAAGCCCCGCCATAAGGCTATTTCGGCTGAAGCCAAGGGTATGTACCTGACAAACACACCGATGGTGCCAAAGGCAACCATCGCTGTGATGATCTGCATCCGTGCTACTACTTTTGTTCGTTCTCTCTGGTTGGTCATGTGGATAGAGGATATACGGAATAAGAGAAACGGTGAAGAGCTTTCACTTGTCCCAACTGTTTCTTTGTCCATCCCCTCTCTCGTGCATTGCCTTTGAGTCTTCGCTGTACTACCTTGTAGAGAGAGGACTAACGATGAACAAGAAAAAGACCCTTGCCAATTTCACCGATTTGCTTTCAGATATTGCAACCGAAGTATCTCAGACTTGCTCTACACGAAACAGTGTCTTGAATATCTACATGGGTTCGAGCCTTCCCCAGTTGCAGTTGGACCTGTTCAAACCAATCCTCCTGGAAAACTTTGCCTTCCTATGTTCCCATCTTAAAGATGAGGAGCTCCTGAACCAGATACATATGGAGATGGAAGGTATCGCATTGAGTCTTGATCTGGACCCGACCGTATTCCAGCAAGCCAGGGCCCAGGCATATGCAGAGGCAAAAGACGCTACCACCCTTTACACGGAGTTGTGTATATTTATCATCCGCCATAAAGCCAATGCCACCAGGGCCGAGGCCCTGGAACAGTGGGATCATAAGAAATTTTCAAGCAATACCCGAATTACCCTCCAGCTAAGTGCACAGAGGATGAGCGAAGCAGCTGAAATGGTCTGAATAACCATATACAATAAAATGACTTAAGGATATTTATCAAAATAATCTATTTTTCTCCCTTTTTAACCCTCCATGTGATTGACTCACAGGAAGAAATACCCAATTATGGGGCTACATTTTGAAGCTCCAGAGGTGATGCACGATGTTCATGCAAACCAGCAAATACAGATCTCTCCCCTCTACCCCAGCCTAACCAAAATTGAACTGTGCCTTGTCTTCAAGGCCTCATCCTTAACCACCGATCCAGGGTATGGCGTATGTTGTCCTGGACGGGCAGAATCCATGGTATAGGAGGTTTTGCTATGAGCAGACCTACCAACAAACCCTTTATTATCCTTGCAGTGCTATTCGCCCTGACCCTCAGTCTCTTCACCGGATGCAGCAAAGCTGAAACAAACGAGAAGAACATTACAAAAAGCAAGAAGCTGTATGTCTACAACTGGTCCTACTACACCCCGGACTCCGTCATCGAGGCATTCGAAAAAGAGTATGGCGTTGATGTGGTGCTGGACTACTTCGCCTCTAACGAGGAGATGTTCGCAAAGCTCAAGGCCAGCGGCAACGCAGGCTATGACATCATTTTCCCTTCTGGGGACTATGTCTCCATCATGATGCATGAAAATATGCTTGAGAAGATCGACACCTCCAAGATTCCCAACCTACAACACATCTCCGCACTTGCCATAGAGAAGGCAGCCTATGACCCGGCGATGGAGTACTCGGTCCCCTACTACCTGGGAGCCTCGGGCATCGCTGTAAACAAGAAGATGGCCAAGGAGTATGAAAGAACTTGGAATATCTTCGCCAACAAAAAATTTGCCGACCGCATGGTCATGATGGATGATATGCGCGAAGTCCTCGGCGACGCCCTCGCCTTTTTGGGGTACTCGGTGAACACCACCAGTGCAAAGGAACTCGAGGAAGCCCGTGTCCTAGTCAATACCAAGTGGAAGCCCAACCTCGTAAAGTTCGATGCCGAGGGGTTTGCCAAAGGCTTTGCCTCAGGTGAGTACTGGGTGGCGCACGGGTATGCCGAGGCGATCTTCGAAGAGCTCCCTGAAGAGAAGTGGGACAATGTAGACTTCTTCCTTCCCGCCGACGGAGGGCCGATGTACATCGATTCGATGTGTATCCCCAAGGGAGCACGCAACTACGACCTGGCCCTGTTATTCATCAACTTCATCCACGAGCCGGCTAACTATGCCAAGTTCCTGGACCGGTTCCACTTCCCCGCTTCGGTCAACACTGCAGCTGAACAGTTCACCACCACCAAGCCGTTCTATACGGTGGACATGCTGAAAAACTATGAGCTGAAGAATGATCTGGGAGTCCATCTGGATAGGTATAACACCGCTTGGGAGAGCATCAGGTACATAGACTAAGGCTCATTGACCTAGAGGAAAATGCAGGGTACATTCATGGGTAAAGTGAGGCATATATGAGCAGCTATACCCATGAAACCTATATTTCCCCTTTTACCTGGCGCTATGGCAGCCCTGCCATGCGAGAGCTTTTCAGCGAAGTGGAGAAGCGCCGAATCTTACGAGAGATCTGGATCGCCTTGGCAACTGCACAGAAAAAGGCAGGCCTGGTAACAGAGGCGCAACTTGCCGACCTCATCGCACACAAGGACGACATCGATATAGAGCGTGCCTCAGAGATTGAGGCTGAGATTCATCACGACCTGATGGCTGAAATAAAAACCTATGCCGAACAGTGTCCCCACGGAGGAAGCATCATCCACCTCGGGGCAACCAGCATGGATGTCCTGGACAATATGGATGCCCTGCGCCTCAGGCGTGCCACACACCTCATAATCGAACAAACCAAGACCTTGCTAGCTGCCTTTGTAGAGAAGATGGAAGCATATGCTGATATGCCTTGCATGGCCTTTACCCATATCCAACCTGCAGAACCCACCACCATTGGCTACCGCTTTGCACAAACGGCCCAGGACCTCGTTGAGGACCTGAAGGCCCTGCAGGAGGTTTCCTCTGCAATACGGGGAAAGGGTATCAAGGGAGCTGTAGGAACCAGTGCCAGCTATACAGAGCTACTCAAGGGACGGGGTATGAGTGCCTTCGAACTCGAGACAGAGATAATGGAGAGTATAGGGCTAAAAAGCTTTACCGCCGCCACCCAAGTCTACCCCCGCAAGCAGGACTGGAGGATCGTCACAGCCCTCTCAGGACTTTGTTGTACCCTGTACAAATTTGCCCTGGACTTCAGGCTCCTGCAGAGCCCTCCCATCGGGGAGTGGAGCGAGCCCTTCGGTTCAAAGCAGGTGGGCTCATCGGCTATGCCGTTCAAGCGGAATCCCATCAACTGCGAGAAGGTCGACAGCCTCTGTCGGTTTGTCTCCAGCCAGAGTGAAGTACTCTGGCAGAACGCCGCCTCCACCATGTTGGAGAGGACCCTCGACGACAGTGCAAACAGACGCGTCGTTCTCCCTGAGTGTTTCCTTGCAACGGACGAGATACTAAGGGCCACTACCAAAGTGGTGGAGGGGATGCAGATCCACGAAAGTGGAGTGAAGAGAAACCTCACCACCTATGGCCTCTTTGCAGCGAGTGAACGCCTGCTTATGGAGCTGGGAAGACGAGGTGCAAACCGCCAGGAGATGCACGAGCTTATCCGCCACTACAGCCTTAAGGCGTGGGAGGAAGTGCAGGAAGGGGAACCCAATACCCTTGCAGAGATGCTCAGTGGCGACAAGACTATCCTCACCTTCATGCAGGGCCCCGAGGTGCTTGCCTCCCTCAATGCCGAGGAGTATATCGGTGATGCCCCTGTACGGACGAAGATGGTCATAGAAGAGGTTAAGGCTGCTCTCTCGTAGGAGAAAGCGACGAAACCATAATAGATAGCCATCCTTACATACTAGGTCAGAGTATGGAAAAATGCGCTTGAGATACAGAAGCCAGAGGGGATTCCCTTCTGGCTTCTGCTAATATATATCATTTATAGAGAAATATTTAGTAAGGACTGCCTAGATAGTAAGCCCTGCTACCAAAATAGCTATAAGGATAGAGACTCATCACATTCCAGGAGAACAAAAGCTATTCATCTATACTGCTTTTGTATAAGTGAACACTTTTGAAAAGAGCTGAAAAGACAGGGTGGAGAGAGGACAAAGGGGTGTAGTGCCTAGCCTATAAAGATTATGCCGACAAAGATAACGTAATAGATAGCCATCCTTACATACCTGATCAAGGTACTCAGAAAGACTTTGAGAGGCGCCAGCTTGAGTATACCGGCAAGCATGCAAGCAGTTGAAAAAGGAAGGGGCGTCAGGCCAGTGATTACAATTGCCAACACGCCGTATTTGGTTAACAGCTCGGATGTCTGGGTGCCGGATATTCTTAACACCCATCGCTCGATAGGAGGGATAAGGCCAACAAGCCTGCCTAACAGGTAGGCTGTGAAGGCCCCTGCAACAGAGCTGGTTCCCATGACAAGGATTGCCACAAGGGGGTGCCAAGCCATGACAAACGGCCAGATAAGGTCAACGGAGAGCGGCAAGATGAACAGGTCCACGATAAAGACATAGAGGGCGACGCCCCTGACTCCAAAGTTGATGATGAACTGCTGGACCACCACCGACTCGTTCAGTCCCAAAAGGGTAAGGATTCTCATTGCCAACAGATAGAGGCCCAGTATTGCTATGGTCACTGCTAAGGTTCTGGCAAGCAGCCTCTTTACATTCAGCGATCCATCTTCAAGCAGATAGCTATCCTTGGAAAATAGTTTCTTAATCCTTTCAAGTAGTTTCATTGACCAACCCTACAAATGTAGAAAAGAGAGTCTTTGGCTCACCTGAGCCCACCCCTTGGAAGAGGGTGTCCCTCCCCCCGCCTTTTCCCTCTATAGGAGCTAAAAGACGTTTCCTCGAAGCGTTGAAATCAAGCAAGGTGGAGGCCTTGCCCCCCAGGCCTACCAGCCAGAGCAGCTTGCCCTTCTCAACTTTTGCCGCACAGAGGGCGACATCTTCCACCTGGGCAAAAGCAGAGGCGACCTGCTTGAGGTCAATATCCTCCTCGACTTCCCAAAGGACAAGGGGGATGGTGTTAATCCTATCTGCTTTTGCAATGAGGGAAGCGAGCGTCAGAGCTGCTACCCTCTCTGCCTTCTTCTGCAGCAGGTATCGATCCTGGGCTACCTGGGTGAGCAACTGCTTCTCAACCTCCAGAAGGTTCTCCTTCTGAGCAGAGTGCAGGGTGCAAAGCTGGTTAACCAACCTTCGGTTCTCCCGTATGGAAGAGAGAGCCTTCTCTCCTACGGAGAAGATGAGGCGCACATGGTTGCGTAGCTTCTCCTGTCCTTCATACTGGAAAAGCAGGACATCACGGGTGTTGGCAAGATGCAAGCCACCACAGGCTGCAACATCCACGCCATCGACCACAACCAGGCGAACTGTCGAGTTTGCAACCTTGACCGAACGGCGCAAGGAGAGCTTTTCCACATCCTCTCGAACCTCCTCCCTATAATGGAGGGGGTGAGCTTCCCGTATGCTCTGGTTGACCAGGTCTTCAAGGGTATAACAATCGAGCTCTGAGATTTCATCCTGGTCGGTCTCTATGGTGAGGATATTCTCCCCCAGGTGCACACTCACCGTCCCTATGGAGAAGTGGGAGTAAAGGATGCCACTGGCCACATGCTGGGCAGTGTGCATCTGCATGTAGTGGTAGCGGTGGTCCCAGTCCAGTTCGATCAGGACAGTATCTCCGACGGCGAAGGTGGGACGCTCAACCTTATGCAGGATTACTTCCTTATCCTTTACGGTATCGAGCAGCGGGCAACCACCGACGGTCCCCCTGTCCCCGCTTTGGCCTCCCCCTTCGGGGTAGCAGATGGTCTGGTCGAGGATTACTCCCCCATCAGTGATGGCAACGACTGTGGCTTCAAGGGTTTTCAGCAAGGGTTCTTCATAGTAGACGGGTCTAGAGTTCATAGTTTTTCCTTAGTGGGGCGTTGCATATCCAGATGGTCTTCAACCGGCAACGCTGTCTTCGCCACTGGTAGCTGTATGTTGAACTTGATGGCAACCAGGCGAATTATGAAGACCACCATGGTGGTGATCAGAAACTTGGGTAGCAGGCTCAAGGAGGTCGTCCCCAACAGGAGGTATACAATACCCCCCAGCAAGGATGCAGTGGCATAGAAATCACTGGTGAGGATCGTTGGTACTGATCGGCTCATGATATCCCTGACCATGCCTCCCCCGACAGCGGTGAAGACCCCACAGAGCAGTTGCCCCACAGGCCCCATGCCGTACAAGGCGCCTTTGGCCACGCCGATGGCGGTAAAGACTCCCAGGCCCAGGGCATCGGAGAAGAGGATAACCCTCCACCTGCCGACAAACGTAGGGGCTAGGAAGAAAACAGCGACACCGGTAGCTACGCATAGTATAATATACGAACTGTTTGTCAAAGCGGCAACAGGAGTCGCTCCTATCACCATATCCCTAAACATCCCGCCGCCACACCCTACAGTGCAGGCAAAGACGACAACCCCCAGGAAGTCGAGTTTGCAACGAACACCTTTGACAGCCCCTGTTATGGCGAAGATAAAGGTACCGAAGAGGTCAAACGCATAGATTATTGTATGTTCCATTAGCATAGGTTGAGCGTATCACCAATGACAGACTTGTCCAATACACAGAAGTTAGCTATCTTAGTAATTGTTGAGGAGTACACAATGGCCATAATAAAATCAGCTTGGGAACTTGCCTTGGAAAAGACCGCGTCTTTGGAAGTCGATCCTGTAAAGATACACCGTGATATGAAGATTAAGGAGGGAAGACAGCTTGCAGCAGCCTTCCTGATGGATATCGATGTGAAAGCAGAGGAGATTCAAGAGAAATATGACGCCTATCCAGAAGAGGAGAAGCAGACTATCAAGGAGGGTATGGCCCTTACCCTGCTTTCCAACCTCTCCCTTCCCAGGACTCCCCTTTTCAAGGAGGCCTTTCCAAACCTTCTTGCCTTGGGAACCATCTTAGCGGAAGGCGATGAGCAGATCACCAGCCTCCTGTCCCAGGTGGAAGGATTTTTCTCCCAGTACCTGACAAACCAGGAGGATATGATCCAGCGGATGAAGGAGCAGTTCGGGCCACACCTCGAACAGAAGCAGGCGCAATTACGCCAGCAGTACGGGCCAAACTTTGTCCTCCGTCCTGAGCAGGACCCTGAGTTCATGAAGCTCTTGGACAAGAACCTTGCCCAACTGGACGACCAGTACGGAGACATCCTGGACCAGGCTAAGGAACAACTGAAAGAGCTGCTCAAGATAGAGTAAGCAAGAGAAAGAACAATCATACAGAAGTAGAGAGAAGAGGTCCGAAAGGGCCTCTTCCTATCTGTAAAATCCGCATCCAGCTCCCATAATATGGGAAGGGCCGAAACTGGGATTTTTTAGACGTCTTGAAATCAAGCAAACATTTTATCGACACATATGTAGCACAATAATCGGTAGTATCTATTTCCCAAATGGTATCTGTTACGCAAGACAGCAATAGCACTGAAAGTGAGTGGCCATTAGGGTTCAAGGATCCACCGATTGCTGGAGAACTCCCGCTATTTATATGATTCAGCTAGCTTGTAATACTCAATCATCCTTTACCAGGCCACCTTGTGGTCCCAATACTGTCTACAGTTTTCCTTCCAAACGACAGCAACACCCCAAGTTTTTTATCCAAAACTAAAGCCGATGGGTGGTTAAGCATGTTCATCTATTGTTTTTTTCATCTGAAGCAATCTGCCTTAAACCCAATCTATCTAATGGTAGGGAAAATCAACATAAGGTGATATGATAATACAAAGGAAAGGCGATACTTAATGCAACTGTTGAATACACTATTTACAAAAAGCTCCCTTGCATCCTTAGTTGCCTTGCAAGATCTCTCTTCCTATGATCCTGTTATCAGAGCACATGTTTCTTTCCCGGAGCTTTTGCAGAACAAAGAGGTGCTCACTGAACTCTATCAGTTCATGACTAAACACTATCGCAATGAGTATGTCTATCAGAATATATTGCTGAACAAACTTCTGCTTGGTAGGCACTCTACAAAGACTACAACCGCCCTGATGCAAATACCCATAGCCAATTCCAAGGCTGATTTCATCCTCATCAATGGAAAGGCTGTAGTATATGAGATAAAGAGTGAACTTGATGACTTTTCTAGACTCAAGACACAACTAGCCGATTACTACAAGGCATTTGCCCATGTGTGTGTCGTTACCTCCGAGGATAAGGCCCCTCGTATTCTGGCTATTTTACAGGATAGCCCTGTTGGGGTTATGGTTCTCACCAAACGCAATACGTTAAGCATGCGCAAGGAGCCATTGGAAGAACGAAACTTTCTTTCCTACCGAGTACTCTTTCAAGTACTAAGAAAGGGAGAATATGAACAGATTCTTCTGCATCTGAAAGGGAATCTACCTCAAGTCGCCCCTGTGTTTCTGTATCGTGCATGTCTGGAGAGTTTCAGTACCATTGCTATGGATGTGCTCTATCCCATGGTCCTAACAGAATTGAAGAAGCGCAATACCCTCACAGGGGAGCACTGCCTTAGTGTTCCCTATGCGATACGGTCCCTACGATATTTTTCCCAATACAACAAAACCGAAGAGAAGAAATTGCAGACCTTTCTCAGGCTACAATATGGAGGTTGAAGCAAAATACTCTTTTCTTTAGAGCCCGATGTTATAAATTGTTTTCCATTTCACTGTTAGCGTCCCTTTACCTCTCTAAATTAGATGAGGTAGACCAGCACAATATTCCTTAAAGCTTGTTGTAAATCATGCCTGTGTAAACGGGTTGAAATCCTTGAACATGAATACAATCAAAAAACCTATGGATAGGCATGTATAGACAATTTTCCACAATATACCTGCAGCAAGCATAGGTATAGAAGGTGAAAGGAGAAACATATGAATGAAAACAACACGCAAGCATGGCTAGCTCGAGCTAATCCTAAAAACAAGAGTTATGGGGAAATCTTTCTTAATGAGAACTTCTACGCAATAGGGTGGGGAGAAGTTGGGGACATAACACACGTTGATTACGAAGAAATTAGAACACTTATCGAGCATAAGTGTGACTATCTAGAAAGCCTTGGACAATTAAGAATCCCCCTTCCTGCTCTTTATCATTTCAGGGAATCAATGCAACTAGGAGATTTTATTCTGATGCCGGATGCAGATGCTTCGATGATCCATGTTGGACAAATAATTGGAGGATATTATTACAATAAAATTGATTTACTAATCGCCCATAGGAGAAAAGTGAATTGGTCTTCTGCGTTAATACCAAGAGTAACGTTATCTGAGGAATTGAGAGGTTCTTTGCGAAACCAAAGGACAATTGCTAAACTGAGCAAATACTATCAGGAAATTGCAGATTTATTTGAAGATGCTGAGCCTGAAAGCTACTGGATAGTTTAATTATTCCGCTGAGTGCAAAGTAAGGGGAAACCAAAATGCATACCAAATAAATATTTGTAACAAAGGAAATACTTGAACCAGCCTCTTGCTAGCGGGATGGCTGGTTTTTGAAATTTGGTTTTAGATTCATAAATCTCCTTTCACACGAATTCTATTATGTTTGCATTGGTTAGGATTTTCATAACCTTAGCATAAGTTTGGCCGCCTGTTTCCAGACGGCCAAACACCTAATCTCTTTTAAACCTTAGTCCCAGTACTTTGCCATTCTCTTAACCAAGGAAACCCTATAGGCCTCCCAGTCAGTGATTGGGTTAGCAGCGAGGCCCTCTTCGCATGCGGCCTTTGCAACTGCAACAGCCTCATACTCGATGACTCTCGGGTCAAAAGGCTTGGGAACGATGTAGTTCCTGCCGAAGGTGAACTTCACCCCGCCATAAGCCTTGGCAACAGACTCGGGAACAGGTTCCTTAGCCAGCTGGGCAAGTGCCTTGGCAGCAGCCATCTTCATCCCTTCACTGATGATCGTTGAACGGACGTCCAAAGCACCACGGAAGATAAAGGGGAAGCCGAGCACGTTGTTGATCTGGTTGGGATAGTCACTTCTTCCAGTCGCCATGATGAGGTCGCTTCTGGTGGCCATGGCCAAATCATAGTCGATCTCAGGATTCGGATTGGACATGGCAAAGACAACAGGGTCCCTGTCCATGGAGAGCAACATCTCTGGTGTTACACAGTCAGCTACGGAGAGGCCCATCAGGACGTCTGCGTTGACCAAGGCTTCTGCGAGAGTGCGTGCCTTGCTGTCAGTTGCAAACTCCTCTTTCTCTGGAGTCATTCCAGTAGTTCGGCCCTTGTAGATGACACCCTTGCTGTCGCACATAATGATATTCTCATACTTGGCTCCAGCGGCAACAAACATCTTGGAACAAGAGATACCAGCAGCACCGGCTCCGTTAACCACGATCTTGATGTCTTCCATCTTCTTATTGACAAGCTCACAGCTATTCATCAAGCCTGCGGTGGCGATGATGGCAGTTCCGTGCTGGTCGTCATGGAAAATTGGGATGTTACAGCTCTTGATAAGCTCCTGCTCGATCCTAAAGCACTCAGG
>CAZPOJ010000088.1:0-12589 GCA_964588005.1 uncultured Sphaerochaeta sp. | reverse complement strand
GAATAAACAGAGATTCCGTAATATCTTTTGCTATCTCAGAAGAGGTGTTGTATAGTGAAATCATAAAAAAAGGAGAATTTTGCTATGAGGAAAACAACGCTGTTTTTGTGTGTCTTGCTGGTACTAGGTTCTTTGGTTTTTGCTAAAGGTTCTGCCGAAACCCCCAAAGTCTCTGCAGATGGGCTTGGAGGAAAAATACTTATTTATACCTCAATGTACGACGATGTCATTGAAGCTATCGACAGAACACTTGAGAAGGTATTCCCAACAGTAGATATTGAGTTCTTCTATGGTGGAACGGGGACCTTGCAAGCAAAAATTGCAGCTGAGATTGCCGCAGGGAAGCTTGGATGTGACATGCTCATGGTGGCAGACCCTTCCTATGCTCTTGAACTGAAGAGCATGGGTGTCTTGCAGCCGATACTTCTCGAGGACACATCTGACCTTGCCTTCGACTATGATAAGGATGGGTATTGGTACCCTGTTCGCATCAGCAACATGGTTCTTGCCTATAATCCTGGTAAGTTTAAGAAGAGTGAAATTCCTAACTCCTTCTACGACTTTGCCTACGACAAGAGTGTTGCAGGCATGACATCCATGTCCAACCCTCTTACCAGTGGTACAGCTTTGGATACCATCAGCGCACTGAAGGACAAGTATGGCTACGACTACTACAGGGCCCTTGGCGAACAGAAGGTAAAGATTGAAAGTGGTTCAGTAGCTTTGACAAAGCTTGAGACAGGCGAGTGCAAAGTTGTCATGGTCCTTGAGGAGTCAGTCTTGCAGAAAAGAGAGATAGACAACTCAAAGATCGAGGTCATCTATCCTACTGACGGTACCATTGTAGTGCCCTCCCCCATCATGTCGATCAACGATGAGTGGAGTCCCAACAAGAACTCCAAGGCAGCAAAAGCTGTAACAGAGTGGTTCCTCTCCCAGGAAGGACAGAAAAACATTGTAAAAGCTTGGATGCACTCTGTCAGTGCTTCCTATCCTGATGCTCCTTATGATGCAATTCCCACCAAACAGATCCTTGCCAACACCATCCCTGTAGATTGGGAGAATACAGTTGCCCTGCGAGAAGAGATGCGCACCAAGTTCCAAGAAGCTGTTTACAGGAAGTAACAGCTGCCAGCTATTTGATTTCAAGGAGGAGCTTGCTGACATCGGCAAGCTCCCCTAGCTACAAAGGAGTTATCTGCAATGCGTCCTGCCACACTCTCCACCCCAAACTTGATGAAACACCATAAATGGTTTTTGGACCCCAAGTGGATTATCATAGCCCTCATTGTGGGTTTTCTACTTGTGTTCCAAGTATTTCCATTGATCTACCTCGTATTCAGGGCATTCTTTTCGACAGGAAAATTCTCTCTTGATGCCTTCAAGCGGGTCTATACCTACTCCCTCAACTGGTCTGCCCTCGTCAACACCATTGTTACGGCCTTCTTCTCCATGGTCTTTGGGGTATTGATAGCATTCCCCCTGGCTTGGCTTATCGGAAGGACAAACTTGTATGGAAAAAAGTTTTTCCGAACCTTGTTCGTTGCAACGTACATGGTTCCCCCCTATGTTGGGGCAATGGCGTGGATGCGCCTGCTTAACCCAACCGTAGGATCCATGAATGTATTCTTTCAGAAGATATTCAACCTCTCCTCAGCTCCTTTCAATATCTATACAACAGGTGGCTTGATCTGGGTTCTGACCGGATTCTACTATCCCTATGCATTCATCACCATCAGCCGTGCCATGGAGAAAATGGATCCCTCGCTGGAAGAGGCGTCTCGCATCTCAGGGGCAAGCCCTCTCACTACCCTGAGGACCATAACGCTTCCCATGATGCTTCCTTCAATTGTTGCAGCAGGCTTACTTGTTTTCATCGCAGCAGCTTCAGCATATGGAATTCCCTCCATCATCGGTGTCCCTGGCCAAATCCATACTGTGACAACCCGTATCATTGACTTTGTCTATATAGGAAGCCAAGAAGGGCTCACTGATGCTACTACCTTGGCTGTATTCCTTATGGTCATAGCTAACATTGTCCTCTATCTATCCACCTTCACCTTGGGTAAGAGGCAATACATCACTGTTTCGGGAAAATCAACCAGACCAAATATCGTTGACTTGGGGAAATGGAGAATCCTTATCTCCTTGGCTGTGGTACTGTTTGCACTGGTAATAGTAATCATACCCTTTGTCACCGTTGCACTGTCCAGCATCACCGTAAACCTTGGGGAACCTGTTTTTTCCCAGGGCAACATGACCTTACGCTACTGGGCCAGGATCTTTACAAGAAAGTCCATACTCAACTCTTCCAAGAACAGTCTGATGACCGCTGTCATGGCAGCCACCTTTGGTATGATCATCTCCTGCATGATGGCGTACCTCTTGGTGCGAACCAAGGTAAAAGGAAGAAAGATACCTGACTTTATGATCACAGTTGGAAGCGGAACACCCAGTGTGGTCATCGCCCTCTCGCTTATCATGGCGATGTCCGGCAAGTTCGGGATCAACATCTACAATACACTGACCATCATGGTTATAGCCTACATGATCAAATACATGATGATGGGCATGCGTACGGTGGTAAGTGCCTTATCCCAGATCAGCCCCTCCCTGGAAGAGGCGTCCCAGATATCGGGTGCTTCCTGGCTGAAGAGCATGAAGAACATCACCCTACCCCTTATAGCACCAGCTTTGGTGGCAGGCTGGTTTCTTATCTTCATGCCCTGTTTCTACGAACTGACTATGTCGACGCTGCTCTACTCAACCAATACTAAGACCCTTGGCTATGAGTTATTTACATACCAGACCTACCATAACCAGCAGACAGCTTCAGCCTTGGCTACAGCAATCCTGTTTATAGTATTTGGTATCAACTGGGTATTGAACAAGCTCACCAACGGTGAATTCTCCATTTAAGGAAAGAGGTTAGAAATGTCTAGAATTGTAATTAAAGATGTCATGAAAGCATTTGGTGACGTGGTGGTTCTCAATAATTTCAATGCAGAGTTTGCCGATGGTGAATTCGTCACCCTTCTTGGTCCTTCCGGGTGTGGAAAAACAACCATGCTGCGCATGATTGCAGGATTTGAGAAACCGACCAGAGGAGAAATATTCATTGGTGATCAAGAGGTAAGTTCAACCAAGACCTTTATCCCTCCTGAGAAGAGGGATATCGGCATGGTATTTCAATCCTATGCAGTATGGCCTCATATGACCGTCTTTGAAAATGTGGCCTATCCCTTGAAAATGAAAAAGATGGATAAGGAAAAAATCAAGGAACAAGTGGCCAAGGTGCTTGAAATAGTCCACCTTTCTCAGTATACCGAGCGAGTTCCCAGCCAGCTCTCTGGCGGACAACAGCAACGTGTTGCCCTTGCCAGAGCCCTGGTGGCAGAGCCACAACTGCTGTTATTGGATGAGCCGCTTTCCAATCTCGATGCAAAGCTTAGGGACAGTATGCGTTTTGAAATTAAGGAGATTCAGCGAAGCCTTGGCATTACCGTAGTCTATGTCACCCATGACCAGATGGAAGCGATGACCATGAGTGATAGGGTAATCGTCATAAACCATGGAGACATACAACAAATCGGCAAACCCACAGAGATCTACCGATATCCGGCAAACCAGTTTGTTGCCGACTTTGTGGGAAAGATTAACTTTATCAGGGCAACAAGTGCCAATGGAGAGGTTCAGTTCAAGGATTCAGACCAGAAGCTTGCCTATGATGGAGAGCTTAAGGAAGACGTGATAGTAGGTATTCGACCAGAGAACTTGAGGTTCGTCAAAACCAATGGAGATTTGAAGGGAACACTTGTCAGCCAATTCTACCTTGGTGATGTCAATGACTGTCGCATTGATCTCGGAGGGGAGCAGATTAGAGTCATCGCAGAGCCCAAGTCCTTTGATAAGCACACAGAGGGGGAGAGCGTCCAGCTACGAGTGGATGAGTTCTCTGTCTTTGTGGATACAGGTGATGATGCCCATATGAAGATTCTTACCTAAGAAGCTCCTGGCTACCTTTACAGTTTGCAGGTAAACACCCCCTCTTCTTGTATGCATGCAAGAAGAGGGGGTGTTGTTGTGATGAAATACCTAAACCCTATAAGGTGCTCCTTCTCATGGAGCGTTATAGGGCAAGGGACCTCACCATGAGCGGGAAGATCTTTAGATGGGACAACTGCAAGAAGAACAAGGAGAAGGGTATTTTTGAGACTATAGACGATGAGAAAGGACTCTTATGTATAACAAGCAGATAGGAAATCCCAGGAAACTTGCCTTCCAAACCTGCAATATCTACGCAAATACTATCACCTTGCCTCATCTAAACGTCCCTCTCCTATTGCAGATGTGCCGGAACACTAAACGCTTCATTCTGTACACTTTTTCGCTCACTGGAAGAGGCTGAAACGGCAGCAACTCGTTGTTTGGCTCTCTCTCGTTGTTGCAGTTCTCCATGGCAAAAAGCTTGGATTTTTTCATCATTGAGTTCGTCACCTGCCAGTAATTCCTTGAAGGTCTTTCCTCTGCTATCTCTGCGTTTAAGAAGTACAGAACAAGGAATGGACAAGCCAATCTTGCCTATTGTCTCAATAGTTCTTTGTAGAAGAAATAAACGTCTCTTCAACAATTCAGAGTTTCCTGAAGGTTCATTACCTGAAAGATAGGAATATACTGTAGGACGCGAGACCCCTAGCATTTCTGCCAAATCAGAAATACTAGCTCCCAGAACTTTTCTTGCCTGTACTAGTATCTCTTCAGTCGTCAATACTTCATCTTTTTTTATTTCCTCAGTAATGGGTATCGCTCGAAGATATGACGAGATCATGTACTCAGCATAGAAGCGCCAGATCATATCATCCGCTATATGCCTATTTGCTGTACTCATATCTTGAAAAACAAAGCCTGTTGCTCCAAGCCCCTGAGGTCCAATGCAGTACTGGGAACCAAGTGCTACGTCTATATATGCCATACTCAACTCCATTCCTTTTTTGCCTTCTCTGACAAGGCATCAAAAAAGACTCTCTCACACCCTTGGTGTAGTTGCCTGCCCAAAGTAGCAAGGAGAGATTCTGTCATCTTTACCGAATTGAGCAAGACAAAATGATCGATATCAAGATGGGTTACAAGTTTGTCTTTTTGCATTACTGGGGCCTCGATCATAGCAATATCAGGAGGAACTAGAATTCCCTGAGTATTCTGCAATACCTTGACTACAATGTTGCCCACCATCTCATCTGAAAGATGCGTTGCAACTTGGGCAAAGGAAGAAAAATTTCCAAGGAATCGATGGTCAATTATATCGTTTGGTAATACTATGCCTGCATAGGAGCTGGTCAAATATGTTCGCCAGTCATGTTCCTCGATAGCGTTGATATACCGTAGACCCAAGAATTCAAACACTCCTGCCTCAAGCAACTCAGTTATGCGTGCAAATTTGTTGAACAATTCTAAAAATCGCTTCTGAAATGCTTCAAAATGCTCATACTTAGTAACTTGAAATGCAATCGAAGACTTAGTGATAATAACCAGTTCTTGTTTTGTTTCCCCGTAAAATAGCCACTGCAACTCTTTCTTCAACTCAGGATTAGGGCCACCCTGAAACTGGAAGCTTGTTACTTCCCTTTCTTGAAAATGTGGGAGCTTAGACTTGCGAAAATGATCTTGAATCAGGGGGATATACTCTCTGCCCATAAGCTCAATCGGGGAGAACCGTACAAGAAACAAACAAACTTTTAATGGTGCTTTCTTTAGTAATACTTTTTCCATATGCCCCGCCATCCTCGATAAGAAGTTTACACTTATTAAAGAAAAAGTATCTACATTCGTAGAATAGCCCTTAAGGGAAGTGAGAATGGACAACATTTCAGCTGCTTCTTCTGTAAGGTGCACAAAACAGGTTGCGGGCCAGCTAAGCATTGTAAGAGAAGTCTCACAAGGTGCTAAACAAGCTACACCATAGAAGCAAACCATTCTCGGACAGCTCTCTATGCTACTCATTTCAGAAGTCGCCCCCTCTTCCTATGCAAGAGTGTTCCCTGCAATGAAGGATGGAACACACATCTGCTTGAATGGCTTGTAGATACGTATATTCATAAAGATAAAGACTCACCCAAGGAGAGTTTCAGCCTGTTATAGAACAAGGCTGTCGCTCCAGATTACTTGGCATCTTTGCTATGGAGATTCCCGCAAAGCCTGCCCTTTGAAGTAAAACAGGGTGTTCCTCCCCTAGGTAAGTATGTACGAACACATACAAAAGAGGTCCCTATGAAAAAAACCTATCTCCTTACCCTTCTTCTGATCTTCTTCACCTTCTCCTTGTCCGCCGCCCAGAGCTGGATAGGTGTCCAGGCTTCCACTTCTACCAGCAGAAACAACCCAGCCCTTGCAATATGGGGAGCGAGCCTTGAAGGAGAGAGCATAGCTACTTTTGCTGGCCTTCATATAGCGGGCTCGGTCTATCCAGTCAAAAAGTCTCCTTTCGGATTTGGATTTCACATTGGTGCAAGTGAAATGTATGAAATTTCCAGCATAACAACAGATGTCGATCTCTCTGAGTATCCCCTGTCATGGAGGGCAAGCCTCAGTGGCCAGTACCATACCTCCGTATTTGGCCCTCTCACGATGGAGCTGGGGCTAGGGGTCTCAGCTGAACGTATACACAAGGCAGTCGGCAGTGGTGATACTGAGATTCGGGCCACCCTAAACTCCTTGAGTTTTATCTCCGCCATCAACGCATTCTTGCCCCTGTCTGATTCATTCTCCCTGGTGGGTGGAGTCGCAGCATCACTGCCGCTGTACAACCAGAGAAAGATCGCAAGGGGAGACTATACCGACAAGGCTAACATTGATGTGGAAGCAATACTGGTGCATGCTCAGATAGGGATAGCCCTCGCCTTGTAAGAATAAAAACCTTTTCTTCCGATTTTATGTTTTTTATTATATAGCAATAACATATATCCCTATTTTTTCGAATACAAGGGCATGTAGATTGACACGTGTATAGTATCACGATACTGTTACTATGATGCTTGAATACTATTACAGCGTACTGATTTACATACTGAAAAAATTTCTGTTTCGATACTATCGCACAGGGATATGGGGTATAGAAGACGCAAAGTATGGGATTATGATAAGGCATCAAGAGACCTTCACCCTATGAGCTAGAGCATCTCATCTTTCTGAAGAGGAAACGCTGTGCAAAATGCTTGCATACTGTTTTCGTGTGAGAAGCAACCAGGTGGTCTGAACAAAAACTCAAACCAAACAATGACAATTGCCTAAGCATTAAGAAACTTGTGAGACCCCATCGAGGGGTAGCTAGTATTGGTGTGTTTTAAGAAGCAACTTTAACCACAGCCAGTTTCAAATTCCTTGAAGGTTGTAAGTAATATAGTTACAATTTCATACTTCCTGCCAGTGGCCTTGTCTTCACTTCGCCTCCTACGCACAACTACTTTCGATAAAAGAGAAACCTATGAAAAAGACCATGATTCTATGTACGATCATCTTACTTTCGGCTGGATTCCTATTCGCTTCACCAAGCTGGATAGGGGTACAGGGCACCGGCTCCTACCAACAGGACACCACAGATATTGGTTCAGCAGACCAGAAGAACACAGTGACTCTTGGCGGTCTGCATATCGCGGGAACCATCTATCCTGGAAAATCACCTTTAGGAATAGGATTCCAACTTGGTGCTTCGAAGACGATGAAAGTCACAAGAGGCTCCATTGAAATTGATATAGACGATTACCCTTTGACCTGGAATGGTGTAGCAAGGGCTACATACAGAGCCGACATGACGAAGATGCTTGCCTTGGAACTTGGGGCGGGCCTCATGTACTCGCGAATGACCAGAACCTATGATTTTGGAGGAAATGATGCTGAGGCTACCCTCAATACTCTCAGTGTTTCAACATCTGCAGATATGATTATCCACCTATCAGATGGCCTCTCCCTTGTGGCAGGAGTCGGTGCGTCGTTCCCCCTCAGCGCACAGGGAGAGTACAAGCTCCTCGGCATCTCCTACGATACAGATTTTGAAGTGAAAGGCTACACATTCAACGGACAGGTTGGAGTTGCCTTCGGATTTTAAGCAATACAAAACAGCAGCATGCTGAGAGAAGACGGCCCCGCCCTTTCTGAATCTTTTCAGAAGGTGTGGGGCCGTCTTTATGCCAACAAAGCAGTCTTGGATGCAGGGCGAAACGTGTAGGCGATCATACAAGATGATCGGTTGAACCTCCTTTTAGGAGCGCACCTCAACCTCGGCCTGTTTCTCATACCACTGAACAAGACCACCATGATCATCATCACCCTTACCCTCAGAGGAGAGGCTCCTCATCATGGTGATGGCAGCCTCACTTATGGGAGAAGGGGTTCCGACACCCTGGGCAGTATCAAGGGCGTTCTGCAGATCCTTGATGTGCAAATCGATGCGGAAGCCAGGCTTGAAGTTGCCTTCCAAGACCAAGGGAGCCTTGGCATCGAGGACTGTGCTTCCTGCAAGACCACCACGAATAGCCTTGAAGACCTTCTCAGGGTCGACATTGGCCTTGGTTGCGAGCACCAGAGCCTCAGACATTCCCGCAATATTCGCTGCAACCATGATCTGGTTTGCGAGCTTGGTGATGTTTCCACTGCCGATCTCACCGACCAGGGTGACACTTGCTCCCATCACCTGGAGAATGGGCTCCACCTTTGCAAACACCTCCTCAGGACCTCCGACCATAATGGCCAGAGTGCCGTCGATTGCCTTGGGCTCCCCTCCACTTACCGGGGCATCGAGCATAGAGACATGCTTCTTTGCAAGCTTGGCAGAGATTTCCCGGCTTGTGATGGGGGAGATCGAGCTCATATCAACAAGGATAGAGTTTGGCCTGGCACCCTCTATGATACCATCCTTTCCAAGGACTACCTCTTCTACATCAGGGGAGTTGGGCAGCATAGTGATGATGACATCACTTACTGCCGCCACTTCCCGGGAAGAAGAGAAAGAAGTCGCACCAAAGCCTACCAGCTCTTCAACAGAGCTTTTGCTTCTATTATACACAGCCAGGGAGTACCCTGCCTTGAGCAGGTTCTTAGCCATGGGCTTACCCATGATACCCAAGCCTATAAATCCAATCATCATATACGAGCCTCCTTAGACCTCTACCATAGGGTGGACAAGCCTCAATATCAAGATGCTGAATGGATGCCCAGAGAAGTGAAGGTGAGAGAAGTGGAGTTTCTTGAATACAAGAGTGAGGGAGCATCCAGGCTCTGGTTGCTCCCTCACACATGTACCTATCAATGTACTAATCAATCTACCAACGCACCCCTAAGGTGAACTCTCCGTCTTCGTCTCTCTTTTGGGTTCAGCCTTCTTCTTGGGCTTGCCCAGGAAGAGCAACACTACAAAGATGATGAGAATGACGACAAAGATACCGAGCATGCCCTGTCCCATCAATTGCAACGACAAAAGAAATGTATCACGCATTGCTGAGCCTCCTTTATAAAAGCCCCGGGACCAGACCCAGGATAACGCCACCGGCGATGACCGATGCTATCTGCCCCGCTACGTTTGCACCTACAGCATGCATCAGGAGGTGGTTCTGAGGATCGGCCTCCTGGCCCATCCTCTGGATAACACGAGCTGACATCGGAAATGCCGAGATACCTGCAGCCCCTACCATCGGGTTGACCTTTGTCTTGGTAAAGAGGTTGAGTACCTTGGCAAATACAACCCCTGCTATGGTATCGAAGACAAACGCCATAAGCCCGAGCGCCATGATTAGAAGCGTCTGGAAGGTGACAAACAGCTCAGCCTTCATGGTGGATGCTATGGTGATGCCCAGCAGCAGCGTCACGAGGTTGACCAACACCGTCTGTGCTGTTGCGGACAATGAATCCAAGACCGTACACTCCCGTATTAGGTTGCCGAACATCAACATGCCTACAAGCGAAACTGAGGCAGGTGCCACATAGCCGGAGACTATGGTGACGATAATAGGAAACAAGATCTTGGAGCGCTTGGAGACGGAGCGAGGGTTGTACGCCATCCTGATGGCCCTCTCCTTTTTGGTGGTCACCAAGCGGATGGCAAACGGCTGGATGATAGGCACCAAGGCCATATACGAGTATGCGGCAATGGCTATCGGGCCGATGTACTTGCTTCCCAGGACTTGGGAGACCAGGATCGAGGTGGGTCCATCTGCTGCTCCGATGATGCCGATGGAAGCAGCATCAACAAGGCTGAAGCCCATCAGGGTGGCCAAGGAGATGGTAGCGAAGATACCCCACTGTGCCGCAGCTCCAAAGAGGATGAGCTTGGGATTTGCAAGCAAAGGACCGAAGTCTATCATTGCCCCTATTCCGATGAAGAGCAGAAGCGGCATCGCCTCTGCTGACTCAATACCCATGCTGAAGAGCCAATCAAGGATTCCTGTGACCTCACCAATACCAACCATGTTCTGGGTAACAGCACCAGAAAAAGGCAGGTTGACGAGTATCGCCCCAAACCCCATAGGCAACAACAGAGCCGGCTCCAGCTTTTTAGCAATAGCCAGATAGATAAGAATGAGCCCTACTCCAAACATAAACAGCTGTTGCCATGTAGTATTGAGCAGTCCGACAAGTAAGAAACTCATGGAGAACCTCCAGAGAACAGAAATAGGGGGAGAAGTTGACTTCGCCCGCGGGCTATGAAGCTCCCCCAACACCAACCAATCATAAGGGGTGAAAGAGCCTAGGTCAAATAGATAGTGTGTGAACCTGCAGGAAGGGCTGATACAGCTCTCTTGCTTGATTCAGAACCCTCCTAAACCGTATACTAGAACAATTAAAAAGCTTTCCGCCTCTGTGCAGGAGTTAGTCATGTGGGACAGCAAATCATATATCCGACGTTTTTCACAAGCAAGACAAAAAGGTGAATACCACCAGCTTCATAGCCTCAGGGTCTCTGTATTCGCTGATACGGTGGAGCATATCAAAAGGGAGCAATACCTTGACCAAAAGGGAAAGGCGGTTTTCTTGCCGCTCGACTGGCGTCTTACCAAGGAGAGTGTACTCTACTCAAAAAGACTCGAGGATACCCCATCCCCTGGTTTGGAAACCCTCATCACCGTAGTCAGCGAGGACTGTCTCGCTGTAGCAGGAGGGGAGCAGAACAATCCCCTGGTCCTCAATATGGCAAATCCATCAACTCCAGGAGGTGGGGTTGAAAGGGGTGCCGGAGCCCAGGAGGAACATCTGTTTCGCTCCTCCAACTACCTGCTCTCCCTCTACAGCTTTGACGATGAGCATTCCAAAGCGTATGGCATCCCCAGGGCAAAACACTCCTACCCCCTGCATGAGGCATACGGGGCAATCTATTCACCAAAGGTGACAGTGTTCAGAGGAAGGGAGAAAGATGGCTACCCTCTTCTAGAACAACCTTACAAGGCAAGCTTCATCGCCCTCCCTGCCATTTACAACCCCCTTCTTGTTAAAGACAAAAACGGCTTGTATGCGATGGGAGAAAAGGATCAGGCCCTGACCAAAGAGAAAATAAGGACCCTTTTCAAGGTTGCCAAGAAGCACAACCACCAGACCCTTATCCTGTCAGCAATGGGGTGCGGGGCTTTTTGCAACCCTCCCAACCAGATTGCCGCTCTCTTTAGGGAGGTTCTCCTGGAGGGTCCCTATAAGGGTGCATTCGCTAAGATCATTTTTGCAATATTGGATGACCACAATACCTACAAGTGGTATAACCCCGAAGGCAACTACGCTCCCTTTGCCAGGGAGTTCAAAAACGGATTACTATGATACAAGTGTACAAACTGTCCAACAAAGATCTTCCTAAGGTGTATGAATACATCAAGGGCGAACCTGAGATCAACCTCTTCATCCAAGGGGATCTGGAACTCTATGGCCTCCAAGGCCCGAGCGTGGCACTCTATGCCATCGGGGAGGACTGGGACTCCATCCTGCTTAGGTACTACAGTGACTTTATCCTCTACAGCAAGAACCCCACCTTCAATACCAAGGCGATGGGAGCCCTGCTTGCCAGGCAAGAGAAGATTATGGCCCTCAGCGCAAAAGAGTCCCTGCTCCTGGCGATGCAGAGCTACTACCCAAAACAGAAGATCCAAGGCACGTACTTATGCCGCTGCAACAAAAGCAGTTTCATCCCCAAGGAAGGGCAAACCCCTGCCATTCGCAAGCTCACAAAAAAAGATGCTCCCGCCATTGTAGCCCTCTACAAGCAGATCAAGGAGTTTGCCCAGCCCTATCTGGACCATCCCAAAGAGAAGCTCGCCGAGATAACCGGCAATCTTGAAAAGGGAGGCGTTGGCTTTGGCCTGTTTGAAGGGGAGAAGCTTGTCTCAACGGTCTATACCACAGCCACTACAAGCAGTGGGGCGATGATCGTGGGGGTGGCTACACTGCCTGAGAGCCGTAATCGTGGGTATGCATCCACCTTGGTAAGCAAGCTCTGCTCCCACTGTTTTGATGAAGGACTTGATTTCCTCTGTCTCTTCTTTGATAACCTGAAAGCCGGAGCCATATATAAGAGGCTCGGCTTTGAAGTGGTTGATAGATGGGGGATCATGAGGTTCTA
>CAZPOJ010000087.1:0-12688 GCA_964588005.1 uncultured Sphaerochaeta sp. | reverse complement strand
GGACAGCGCCCCATGATCTTCTCGGTATGTACGATGACACTGTGGCATTTTTCGGGCAGCAGCTCGCTTGGGAAGAAGTCTGTATAGTCGGTGGGACGGCTTCGCTCCTCATTGACACGCTCAAGCAGGTGTGCAACCAGGGCTTTGGTTCGCTTCCTTCCCTGTATGGCGCTGACCTCTTCTTCATCGAACCAGCGCTCTATGGGGCCCATCTTCCACATCAGGAGGTCAAGGGCGGTCTCTACTACCTGTCGCTGTTCCTGAAAGCTGAAGGAGTACTCCCTGTGAAGGGATTGCAGGTAGGTTTGTGCGCTTTGGGGTAGGGTGGTGAAAAGGGGGTGTTCCATAGGGGGTATTGTATCGGTTCCCGATTGCCTAAACAAGGAGCAATGATTATCCTAGGGGTATAATGAGTGATAAGAAAAAGCCCTACAGCACCCTCTCGGAGATAGAGAGCTTTGGTAGCAGCGTAGCAGAGTCCCTCCCCCCTAGCGAACAGGCCAGGGAACTTCCCCATGCCAGCGGTGTCTACCTGATGAAGGACAAGGGGGGCACCATCATCTATGTCGGCAAGGCAAAGGACCTCAAGAAGCGTGTGGTCAGCTACTTTCTGGCAAACCGGGATGTAAAGACTGCCGCCCTGGTACAGAAGATTGCACAGATTGAGTATATCATAACCGGCAACGAGTTTGAGGCCCTGGTGCTGGAAAACAACCTTATAAAGAAGTACTCGCCGCACTACAACATCTCCCTCAAGGATGGCAAGAGCTACCTCCTGATACGCATTACGAACGAACCCTTTCCCAAGGTCTTCAAGACCCGCCGCGTCATCGATGACGGGTCGCGATACTTCGGGCCCTTCCCCGATGGGAGGAAGCTCGATCTCTATCTGAGCCTTATTGAGAAGCTCTTTCCCCTGCGTAGGTGTGGGATTCCCCTGCGCAAGCGGCCCAAGCCGTGTCTCTACTACCATATAGGCCTCTGTAGCGGACCTTGTGCAGGCCTGGTCTCCCAGGAGGAGTACGGGCGCTCAGTGGAGGCGGTGGTCGACCTATTGGAAGGGAAGACCGATGCCCTCATCAAGAGACTAACCTCTGAGATGGTGCTGGCCAGCAAGGCCCTCAACTTTGAGGAGGCTGCCATCAAGCGCGACCAGATAGACGCCATCACCACCACCGGAAGCGAACAGCAGGTGCAGGACTTTGCCCAGGAGAGCCGTGACTATGCTGCCATCGAGATGCGCGGTCCCCTATGTACCATCTCCTTGATGCAGATGCGTGACGGGCGTCTCATTGGTCGGGCACTCTACCGTGCCGAGACCTTGGGCGATGAGACCGATACGTTGCTCAACTTTCTGGTACAGTACTATGCCGACGGCATGAAGCTGCCCCAGTTCCTCTATGTCTCCCATGAGATAGAAGTTGCCTTGATACGACAATATTTTTCTGAATTGCTTGGAGGACGCCTTGAAGTGAGCCTTCCCTTGGAGGGCAAGCACTACAGGATCCTGCGAATGGCCAGGGAGAATGCCTCCAGGGATGTTGAGAAAAGGCTCAAGAGCAAGGACAATAGTCGCGCTTTGGCCGAACTTGCAAGTGTACTGAACCTCACCTCTCCCCCCACGCTCATCGAAGGATTTGACATCGCCCAGCTCTCGGGGAAGTACACCGTGGCCTCCCTGATCTCTTTTCGCGAGGGAAACCCGGACAAGCCCAACTATCGCAGATACAACATCAAGGGATTGCAGGGAAAAGTCGATGACTATGAAGCGATGCGGGAAGCGGCCGCAAGGCGGTACACCAAGATACTCAACGAGAAGCTGGAACGCCCGGGTCTTCTTATCATTGACGGAGGCAAAGGGCAGGTCAATGCTGTGCGTGAGGTCCTTGATGACCTGGGAATGTTTGATATTCCTATCATCGGTATAGCGGAGAGGTTGGAGGCGATCATCTTTGATGATGACCGGCCTCCCTTGTTGCTGCCTGAGGACAGTGAGGCCTTGCGCCTGGTCATCGCTGTGCGTGATGAGTGCCACCGGTTTGCAACCAATGCCAACCAGGCGGCCAGAAGCCGTGAAGCTTCATTCCAACTGCTGCAGTCGGTGGAAGGTATTGGGAAAAAAAGAAGTATGGATCTGATGAAGCAGTTTGGGAGCTTGGAGTTGATGCTCAGCAAGAACGCAGAAGATCTTGCAAAGGAGGGAGGTATCCCCCTGAGAGTCGCCCAGCGGTTGCTCAAGCAGCTCAACCTCTAGAGCGTTGCAAACCCTACCGTTGCAAGGGGTCTTCCCTTGCAGGAGACGATGCGGTAGAGCAACCGCTCCAGGACGATGGGAAGCATCTCAGAACCCGCTTCCTTGGTTGCAAGGTCGGCCTCTGCCAGGGCTGTGATGATTGCCCTGCACTCCGCTTTGGAGTAGGTCTCCCTTCCCTGGTGGTAGACGCTTTTGTCCCGGGGACTGCGTACAGGTATGCCCTTTCCCAGAACCTTTGCACCACTGAAGGCTTCGTACTCGCTTGCTCCCCCCTCTATCTGCTCCTGGATGGAGAACAGCCGCCTGAACTGCCACAGCAGTCCCGATACCAGCAGAATTCCACTGGAGCTCTCCCCACTTCCCAGGATTGCGTGCAAGGAGGCGATGCTCATCTTGAGGTCCCCCCCTGCGATATAGGGAAAAAGGGTGAAGGCATCCTCTTGCCTGCTATGGTGGATGTAGTTCTGGATATCCTCTTCAGTTATGGGGCGTCCCTCATCCCCGGTCTTCCAGAAAAGGGTCAGTTGGGTACAGATGGTACGTAGCTCCTGGGTGTTGTTCTCGACCATCGAAAGCAAGAGGTCTATCGCATCGGATTCAATGGTAAGCCCGAATCTTTTGAAGAAGTCACGCACCCATCCAAACTTCTGATTGTCAAAGAGCTCGTAGAAGATCTTGGTGTTCTCTTTGGGAACAGCTCTCTGTAACTTGGCAGAGAGGCGGGTTTCACTGGAGATGATGACCAGCGTAGCTGTCTTGCTGGGCTTGGCGATATACTCGGCAAGGGCGTCCACCATGGAAGCGTTGAGGCCCTCAGCCTGGCTGAGGATGACCAGGCGGTGCTCTGCAAAGAGAGAGTTGTTGTTCAGTGCTACAAATATCTCTCCCTTCTCAGTTTCAAAGGAGTAGAAGCGGTGCATCTCAAGCTCTCCGCCACTCTCTTTTTTCAGGGTGTCTCGGATCTGCTTGAGCAGGAGTTCTTTTTCACCGGTTTCCGGACCGAGCAGGAGGTGTACCGAGGCACTCATGCGTAGTTCCGTATCAGGAGGTGTAGCTTGCCGTGGATCTTGCACGAGCGGGTTATGATGGACCCGAGTGTTGAGTTGGCTGGACGCAACTCTATATTCCCATTGGAAGGGTAGTAGCCCTTCAGCGTGATGGCAGGCTCCTCCTCCCCGACAGAGGCAGCTATGATATCGCCGGTGTTGGCTGTCTCACACTTTTTGAGAATGGCTATGTCCCCGTCGAATATGCCCGCCTCTATCATGCTTTCTCCTCGGATCTTGAGTGCAAAATAGGTGTTGTGTGTATTGTTAATCATGGAGATGGGAAGATTCAGCAGGTACTCGGTGTTCTCCTCGCTCATCAGGGGGACCCCTGCTGCGATGGTGCCCAGTACAGGGATGCTGATCATCTCCTCCCGGGGGACATACTCGTCGCTGATAATCTCAATGGAGCGCGAGATGCCGTCGGTTGTCCTGATGACATTCTTTGTCTCAAGCGCCTTGATATGGTCGTGTGCCGCCTTTACAGAGAAATCAAAGTTCTCGGCAACATCACGGATAGAGGGGGCGTAGTTGTTCTTTCTGATATATTGGCTTATGAAGAGGGCCACTTCCTTCTGTCTTTGGGTTAATTTACGCATCGCTTACTCCTCAAACCTGTTTTTGAACAGGGCTTCAATGGCATCGGCCATCTCTTCTTCCTCAGGACCTTCGCACAGCATGGTGAGGGTGCTTTGGTAGGTAGCGCCCAAGGTGATGATACCCATAATGGACTTTCCATTGATCTTCATGGTGCCCTTTTCCAAATACAGCTCGCTATCGAACTTGTTTGCAACTTTTACAATGTTTGCTGCAGGGCGTGCATGGATGCCAGCCCTGTTGCACACCTTTATCTCTCGCTTGACCATCAGTGCGTCTCCTCATTGATGTTGTACATATTTCTTGCAGATTCGCTTTCCAGCCATTTGAGTACGCTCTGGTCGAACTCCTTGGCAGAGTAGTATCCCAACTTTTTCAGACGCTCATTTCTAGCAGCGGTCTCTATGATGACCGGTATATTGCGCCCGGGTTTGACAGGGATGAGGACCATCGGGATGGCTATGCCAAGGAAGTGGTCGTGCAGAGCCCCTTCACCCACACGGTCATAGTTCTTCTTTGCATCCCAGGGCTCGAGCTTTACTGAGAGCTGGACCTGTTTGCGGTCACGAATCGCTCCGACTCCGAAGAGATTTGCCAGATTGAGGATACCCAGGCCCCGGATCTCCATATGGTGGGCAAGCAGGGGATTCTCTCCCATGCCGATTATGAAGTTGTCGCTGATGTTTCTCAGCCTCACCGTGTCGTCACTGATGAGGCGGTGTCCGCGCTCGATGAGTTCCAAGGCTGTCTCGCTTTTACCCACTCCGCTCTCTCCTGTGATGAGTACCCCTATGCCATAGACCTCGACAAGGACTCCATGGATGGTCTGCGTTGGGGCGAAGACCTCGTCCAGGGTCTGATAGAGCCTGCGCGAAAAGTCTGAGGAGAGAAGTTCTGACTTCAGGATTGCCGTCCCTGTCTCTTCGGCAAGGGAGGTGAAGCGGGGGCTGGGATCAGAGCCGTCACAAAATACACAACAGGGTATCTCGTATTTGAAGAGGCGCTCTATGCTTGCCAGGTTATGTTCGGCCTCAAGCTTTTGCAGATATGCCTGCTCTCCACGTCCAAAGACCTGGATGCTGTTATGGCTGAACTCCTCAAAGAACCCGCTCAAGGGAAGACCGGGGCGGCTGATTTTACTGGTGGTGATTTTCCTTGAAAGTCCTGTCCTGCCAGCGATGCATGTCAGGCCAAGGTGGTTGTGTTCCTTCAAGTCAAGGTCAAGAAGGTCAAGAATCGTAAATTCCGACATCATAATCTCCTTGGGGGAGAGCTACCCTCCCTACCAGATTTCACTATACAGTTGTTACTTTTGTTCTGCAACCCCTATTTTAGGGTTGCCAGAGGTTTCTAAGGTCAAAATATTCTATTATACAACAAGGGAATGCTCTTCAGGGCAGGGGTTTTATTGCTCAGAGGAATACTTTCTCCATTGACGTATCGCTTGGGAAGCCTTATCTTTGTGGTAGAACCTAGTTAGAGGAGGGCTTATGAATTTGACAGTCAGAGGCATCCGTTACAATCCTAGTGACGAGACCCGAGAGTTTTTGGATAAGAAATTGCAGAAGTTGCAGTTTGCCGAAGATTACCTGCATGACCTGGATATCGTAATGACCAGGGAAACAGAGGGGCAAGGCTTTCACTTGGATGCTAAGATTCACTTTTCCTGGGGTACGTTCAAAATGGTCAGTTATGACTGCTACGAGCTGTATGAAGGCATCGAGATGCTGGTGGACAAGATCGAAGCTGTGGCCAGAAGGGAAAAAGGTAAGGTAAAGGAGCATTGATCTTGCTTTGTTTGCAATAATTCTGAAGGGACGCGAAAGCGTCCCTTCATTGTGTCCTGCCCAAGGTCCTCAGTTTGTCCCTCTGATAAAGGAGGGATCGATATTCAGTTCATTGCGGTATTTGGAGACGGTCCTCCTGGCTACAGAGATGCCCCGCTCCTTGAGGAGGTTGGAGATCTTCTGGTCTGATAGGGCCTTCTTGCCCTGATGCTCTTCCAGGATCTGGCGGATAATCTCCTTGGCCGCATGTTTGGAGACCTGCTCGCCTTCATCCCCTACAGCACTACTGAACAGCCTCTTGATCGGGATGATTCCCCAGTCGGTATCAATCCATTTTGCTGTGGATATGCGACTGACGGTCGTCTCGTGAACCCCTATCTGGTCTGCAACGCTTTTCTGGGTGAGAGGCTGGATAAACTCCGGTCCGGAGAGGAAGAATTCCTTTTGTTTTTCGGCGAGGACCTGGCCCACCTTGTAGAGGGTCTGGTTGCGAAGCTGGACCTGGAACATCAGCGAGTTTGCCCGCTTGAGCTGGTCCTGGATGTAGAGTTGGGTCTCCTTGGGCATCTGCTTCTCCAAGGAGAATGCCTCAAACTCGTCGTTGATCTTGAGGTCGGGCAAAGAGGAGCTGTTCATGCGCAAGAGCAGCTCCCCATCCACCTTGCGAATAGAGATGTCAGGGATGACGTAGAGCTCTGGCCCGCTGGCAAACCCCTGGCCGGGGTAGGGGGTCAGGGTCTTGAGGAAGCTGTAAAGCTCTTCCAGCTCTACAAGCTCTATGCCCAGGGCCTTGGCTACCTGAGCCTGCTTGTTTGCCCGCATCAGCTCCAGGTTCTCCTGGACCAGAAGGGAGAAGGTTGCCAGCTCCTCGCCCTCCATGCCCCTGGTCTGTGCCTGCAGAATGAGCGACTCCCGCCAGTCCTTGACACCGATTCCCGGAGGATCGAAGCGGTGCAGCCTTTGTAGCATAGGCTCAAACAGGGGTTTTTGGTCCTTTTTCAGGAGCCCAAGCGGCTCCTGGACATGAAAGCCGTTTGCATCGAGGTTGGTGATGAGCAGCATCCCCACCTCGTACTCCGCGTCGCTCAAGGCTTCACAGCCTAGTTGGCTCATGAGGTGTTCCTGTAAGGTCTCCTCCTCGCTGAGGGCGTTCTCCATAAAGCTCTGCCGTCGGTCTGATGCCTCGGTGTCGTAGCCCCCCCGGTCGCTTCCGTAGCTGGAGGAGTCTGAATACGAGTCGCTGGGTCTCTCTCTGTCGCGGTTTTTCTCGGCAAACACCTCAAAGGAAGCCTCTCCACCGGAGGGAATCTCCAAAGCCGGGTTAATTTCTATTTCAGCTTTGATTTTCTGCTGCAGCTCTGCAAGGGGCATGGCCATCAGTTCAAAGGACTGCATCAACTGGGGACTGAGCTTGAGTTGCTGTTTTTGTGAAAGGGAGAGTGACAGGCCCATCAGGCTTCCCCCTCAAAATCTTCACCAAAGTAGATATCTCTGGCTATACGGTTGGAGAGCAGCTCCCTCTTCCCTCCAGAAACGAGGATGGACCCCTCGTTTATGATGTAGGAAGAGGAAGTTATTGAAAGGGTGTCTCGTACATTGTGGTCGGTGAGCAGTATGCCAATGCCTCTGGAGCTGAGGCTCCTGATAAGCTGCTTTATCTCATAGACTGCCTTGGGATCGATCCCGGCAAAGGGTTCGTCAAGCAGGAGGAAGCGGGGATTACAGCCAAGGGCGCGGGCGATCTCGGTGCGCCGCCTCTCCCCGCCACTGAGGGTATAGCCTTTTTGCTTGCGCAACGCGGCTATGCCGAACTCCTCCAGCAGCTCCTCAACTAGCAGTTCCTGCTCGCGTTTATGCAAATCAGCCCTGGTCTGTACGACCAGGCGGATGTTATCCTCTACGCTGAGCTTACGGAAGATGGAGGGCTCCTGGGGGAGGTAGGAGAGTCCCTTCTTGGAACGGATATACATCGGCAGAGAGGTGATGTCCTCCCCATCCAGGAGGATGGTGCCCCTCTTGGGCTTGAGAAATCCTACTATCATATAAAAGGTGGTGGTTTTTCCCGCCCCGTTGGGACCCAGCAGGCCGATGATCTCACCGGCGTGCATGGAGAAGGAGATATCCTTTACCACCTCTTTCTTGCCGTATGCCTTGGCCAGGTTCACCACTTCCAGTACACTTTTACCCATGGATTGTCCCCTTGATGGACCCTTCCATCTTAATTTCATCTGTCTTGAGGTTCACGCTGATCGCCTGTGCCTCATAGGTGTCGGGTTTCCAGAGGATAGTCGCCCTGCCTTTCAGTGAGAGCATCTGCTCATCCCGGTCAAAGGTCATAGCGTCGCTGCGGCAGACCATCGGCCCGTCATCAGTATGCTTGAGCAACCTCGCCTGGACCTGCAGCAGTATGATGCCTTCCTTGAGGAAGAACTCCATCCGTGCTGCAGAGGCTACAACCTGGTTGTTCGAATCCTCAAGCTCCGCCCAACTGTCGATGAGCAGGGTCTCATCCACCCTATCAAAGAGAAGGGAGCTGGTCACCAGCGATATGCCGCGCTCGTCGTCCTGGAGGGTGACATCCCCCTCACAGCGGACAAAGCGAAAATCCTTGCCATAGAGCTCCATGGATGTGGCGCGCAACAACAGCGATCCAACGCTTACCTCTGCTCCGTCTTGCAGGAGTATCGTCTCCGAACCTTGTTGCATCTGCATGCGCGTCGAGCCCCCCTTGAAGGAGATCTCCTCAGCGAGGAGGGGGAGGCCGACGAATACAATTATGAAGGTGATACAGAGGACTCTTCTCATTTGAGCAACACTCCCTCTGTCAGGCCGGTGAACTCGTAGAGCCCGGTTTTCAACTCGCCCCTGAAGCCGCTGCCAAGTAGCGACTGTCCTCCGTCGAAGAGGATGCGCACAGTACTCTCTTCCGGGCTTTGGAGGACCTGCTCATCATGGAACCAGAGCAGTTGTTCGGCTTCAATGCTAAAATCCTCACTCGTCTGGGTGACCAGGATATTGCCAAAGAGCTTGGCATCATAGGTGTCGGTGTTTACTGTGGCGGAGTCTGCCCTTCCTGAGAGCAGGCTCTCGCCTTCCTCATCGAGTTGGGAGAACTGCACCTGTGTAAGTTCAGCCCGGTTGGTCTTTTCAAAGATAGCGATCTCCTCTGCTGTGATGGTGAGCTTTGGTTCCTTGCTTCTGCCAAGCACATAGGTGGCTTCAGTAAGCTTTATGTCAGGGAATTCATAGGTTTTAGGGTCAAGAAGGCTCTGGCTCTCCATCGTACAGGATGAGAGCGAAAGGATAAGCAATGCAAGAATCATGCCAAGTAAGCTTCTAGTACTCATAACCATGAGTATACCTGCCCTTCTCGCTTTGGGCAATCGTAAAAACATCCTTATTCTGCCTCTGCAATGATCCTGAGTATCTTGGGTACAAAGCGATCTTTGTGCACCTTGAAGAAGGCCCATACAAGAAAGAACCCTACCGCGATGCCCCCTAACCCTACAAACATGCCAGAACCCTCTCCGAGTCCCGCCATCTTTGCAAGGTAATAGGCCACCGGGAAAAGCAAGAGCGGGAAGATCAGGGTGAAGAGGGTGCTGAAGATGGTGGAGGAGCTCTTGAGAAAGAGCTCCACGACCATCCCTTCCTCAAGGGGAAGGTTGTGGGGGTTTGCCGCCTCAAAGATCTTGCCCTTGGTGTTGCAAAAGGTTTCCCCCTTGCATCCGCTGCAGGCAGAGGATTCACAGGATACCTGGACTCTCTTGTCGCTGAATATCTGTTTGATGGTAACTTGTTCGTACATGCTACACTTCCTGTTTTGGTAGCACAGGCACCTTGACAGGGAGTATGGAGGTTGCCTTGCCATCGTCGCCTATCTCTACGACGACCCCGACCAAGGCGAGGTCATCCCAGCACTCAATCGATCGTACAGGCACCTGGCTGATCTGTTTCATGATCTCGGTCTCCGGATCAAAGCCGCCGACACCGCTTTGGCTACCACACCTTCCGTTGTCAGTGATGTACGCCGTCCCCTTTTTCAGGACCCGTGCATCGGAGGTCTGCACCTTGTTGTGTGTGCCTATCACTGCAGCTACCTGGCCATCCAGCATGAAGCCCATGGTAAGCTCTTCCGCTGTGGTTGAGGCGTGGAACTGCACCAAGGTGGTGCATCCCTCTTCCTTAGCCTTCTCTGCAAGCATCTGGGCAAGGGTAAAGGGGTTGGAGAGGTGGGTGCGGGGAAAGTTGGCATTTCCCAGCAGGTTGATGATACAAACCTTGGTATCCTTGACGGTGAGGTATCGCACCCCTCTGCCTGGGTTTTGTTGGGGGTAGTTGGCAGGTCTGAGGATGCTGGGGTTCTTTGCTATGAACTCCACCATATCCATCTTGTAGTAGATCTTCTCGCCTCCGGTGAGGACGTCGATGCCCAGCTTCAACAGCTGCATGGAGTGGGCTCGCCCAAGGCCGAAGCCTCCTGTGGCTCCCTCTCCGTTGGCAATGACAAGATCAATCTGTTTTTCTTCGCGAAGGGTTTTCAACGCGCTTTTTATGGTCTGAATGCCGGGTTTCCCCACTATTTCACCTAAAAAGAGTACTCGTATGCTCATACCCCTAGAGTAACGATTTTTTCTATCCAATGGCAAGGCTTGCTATGCTACAATTGGTAGATAGATAGGGGGGCGTTGGTCTATGAAGTGGTTTCAACTGGTATTCAAGCGATTTATACAGAAGAGGATGCAAGTGATGCTCTCTCCCATTCCGCCTACGGTCGATGGCTCTGCTATGCAGCTCAAGCTTCCCCCGTCGGGGGAGGGCTCTTTGGCAAAACAGCTGGTTGCTGCATTGGGCGAGGAGGAGAAGCTCTCCTTGTTGGCAGGTGTCAACGAGTTCTGCATCCCAGGAGTCGAGCGCCTTGGGTTGAAACCTGTCTGGATGAGCGACGCCAGTATGGGCCTGAGGGGTTGGAATGCCCCTGTTACGGACTTCCCTGCAATGGTGGCTATGGCGGCCACCTTCAACAGGGAGCTCCTGACAAAGGTAGGCTCTACGCTTGGGCGGGAGTGCCGCGCCCTGGGGGTCGGGGTCCTGTTGGGCCCTGGGGTGAATATTGCACGCGTCCCTGTCTGTGGAAGGAATTTTGAGTACTGTGGGGAGGACCCCTACCTTGCAGGGGAGGTGGCAGCTGCCTATATCCAGGGGGTACAATCAGAACAGGTCATTGCAACGGTAAAACACTACGCCTGCAACAACAGCGAACACGACAGGCACAAAAGCAACTCGGTCCTCGACGAGCGCACGCTGCGCGAGATCTACCTGCCAGCCTTCAAGCGCTCGGTCGAGGCAGGGGTCCTTGCCGTCATGACCAGCTACAACCAGGTCAACGGCACATATACAAGTGAGCATCCATATCTGCTGGATGTTATCTTGCGCAACGAGTGGGGCTTCGAAGGCCTGGTTGTTTCGGACTGGAACTCCCTGTACTCCACCAAGGAGGCACTACAGGACGGAGTCGATCTTGAGATGCCCTCACCCAAATGGTTCGCCCCCGATAAGGTAAGGAAAGCTCTTCAGGATGGAGAAGTCTCACCCGCTGTCATAGATGCAAAGCTCTTGCACCTGTTTACCGCATACGAGAGGGCAGGCCTCTTTAGCAGGCCCCTTATAGACTCTTCTGTCGAGCTCGGGTCTCCTAGCCACCGAGAGGTTGCCCTCTCGGTGGCCAGGGAGGCTGTCGTCTTGCTCAAGAATGAAGATTCCCTGCTCCCCTTGCACAAGCGTGAAGGGATGGTCATCTGCATCGGCGGGGCGAATGCTTGCAAGATCGCAGCAGGAGGAGGCTCTTCCCGCGTTATTCCCCTTGAAAAGGGGTATAGCTTTGCCGATGCGATGCTGCGGGAGGAAGATATTGAAGTGGTGGTGCTGCCGCCCTCCTGGCAGAAAAAAGCGTTCTATCGCAACAAGGTGGCTTCCTCTGATGCAGTTATCATGGTCACAGGCTTTGACCATACCCTTGAAAGCGAGGCCTACGACAAGCCTTGGGATCTTCCCAAGGGGGAAGTTGCCGAGATTAAGGAGGCGAGCAGGCTCAACAAGAGGTGTATCCTGGTGGTGCAAAGCGGGGGAGGAGTGCACCTCACCCCCTTCGTCGATAGCGTAGGCGCACTTCTGTTTGCTTTCTTCCTGGGCTCCAGTACCGCCAGGGCTCTGACAGATATCATCTTTGGCAGGGTGAACCCTTCAGGCAAGCTGCCCTTTACCCTTGCCCGTGAGCTTGGTGACTATACTTCGATGAAGCACTATCCCAAAGGGTACGCCTCCACCTCCTTGAAGAAGATCAGGGGAGGACAGGGCGATCCCTCCATAGGGTTTGTCCAGGACCTTGCGTACCGAGAAGCCCTTTTGGTGGGGTACCGGCAGTTCGATACCGATAGGCAGGAGGTCCTTTTCCCCTTTGGCCATGGTCTCTCCTATACTGAGTTTGTCTACTCTGACCTACAGGTGAAGCCGACAGAGGATGGCACTGTCAAAGTCTCCTGCACCCTGGAGAATAGGGGAGAGCGAGAAGGGATGGCTACTGTGCAGCTCTATGTGCATGAGTTAAGCCCTGCCTTCTTCGGACCCGAGCAGGAGCTGAAGGGGTTCGCTAAAGTGAGACTTGCACCGAAAAAGAGCACAATCGTCAGGTTTGAACTCGATGAGGGGGCTTTCAGCCACTATAGGCTTGATGCGTGGAGGTTTGTGAAAGGGGATGGGCAGTTTGAGATTAGGGTAGGGGCGAGCAGCAGGGATATCCGCCTGCATGGTTTTATCTAATCTTTCTGGCTAAAAGAAATTAAAGAAGGGGAAGCCTGTGAAGACTTCCCCTTTCATGAGCCCGGCGCGATTCGAACGCACGGCCTTCTCCTCCAAGAAACACCCCCGTAGGCACGGGGAAAACGAGAACATGCTGTTTACCCCACGCACCTATGCGGAAACACCCCCGTAGGCACGGGGAAAAC
>CAZPOJ010000086.1:0-12775 GCA_964588005.1 uncultured Sphaerochaeta sp. | reverse complement strand
GAATAAAAATGAAAAAATATTTGCTTTGCTATACAGAATCCCTTAGTATGTAGTAGACCGACCTTAGAAGATGAACAATAACCCCTTTTTAGGAGTATCGATATATTGGGTTCTAGTCTATCGTTTTTTTCAAGGAGGTCTCTTGTGAATGAGCTCTATGACACTATCATAGCGGCCTATAAAGGCAAGCCTGGTGCTCTTCTTTCAGTTCTTGAAGAGGTGCAACGTAAAACAGAACATACCTACCTCAACGAGCAAGCACTGCTATACATAGCAAAGAAGATGGAAGTCCCCCTCTCGCAGGTCTACTCGGTGGCAACGTTCTACTCCTTTTTCAACCTCAAGCCCCAAGGCGAGCATACCATCACCGTATGTCGGGGAACTGCATGCCATACCCGTGGATCAAAACCGCTGCTTGATGATGTCATGGCGATGCTGGGTCTGCATGTGAGTGAAGAGGGCGAGGATGAGGCTTCCTACACCACCGAAGATATGCGCTTTACTGTGCGCACTGTAGCCTGCTTTGGCCAGTGTGCCTTGGCACCGGTAATCGCAGTCGATGAGGTTATCTACAGCAGGATGACCGCTGACAAGCTGTCCACACTTCTGAGGCAGCTTATAGCAAAGAAGGCAGAAGCATGAGACAACTACTAGAACAACTCAAGGCGCAAGGGGAGCTTCGTCTCAAGCCAGGGTGTGTAGACATCGCAGTAGGAGTAGGGACGTGTGGACTGGGAAACGGCTCAGGCGAACTGCTTGAAGCCATCAAGGAGTATGTTTCATCGCATAATCTCCCTATGCAGGTAAGAGGTGTGGGGTGCTTTGGCTTTTGTGCCAATGAACCGTTGGTAAACGTATATATTCCAGAACTTCCTCTGCTCATACTGGACAAGTTTACCATCGAAGATATCCCTTGGATCTTCTCCTCCATAGAGAAAAAAGCATTTCCCCCCGATCGTGTCCTCTGTAAGATTACTGAGTGGGACCATCTGGGTTCTACCTTTACCTACGGTCATGGATTTGCAGATATTCCCGAATGGAACGAGATCTCCTACTTCAAGGCACAGAAAAAGATAGTCCTGCGGCATGCAGGTCTCATAGACCCCACATCCTTGGAAGAGTACCTTGCCGTTGGAGGCTATTCTGCCTTTTTCAAGGCGGTCTGGGAGATGAGGAGGGAAGAGGTTCTCCAGGAGGTGAAGAACTCCAAGCTTCGGGGAAGGGGAGGGGCAGGGTTCCCCACCGGCCTCAAGTGGGAGCTGATGAACAAAAACGAATCGGAGAAGAAATTCCTCATCTGTAACGCTGATGAGGGTGATCCCGGGGCATACATGAACCGCAACGAGCTTGAAAGCGATCCCCATATGCTTATCGAGGGTATGTTGCTAGGTGCCTATGCTATGAGCACTTCGGTGGGAATCATCTATATCCGTGCAGAGTACCCCCTGGCAGTGGAGCGCCTGAAGCTTGCCGTCAAACAGGCAAGGGAGGTTGGGTTGCTCGGTAAAGAGATACCCAACACCCTCTTCACGTTTGACCTTGAGATCGTGGAGGGCGCAGGAGCCTTTGTCTGTGGAGAAGAGACGGCTCTCATTGCATCTATCGAGGGCAAGGCCGGCAGGCCTACCATGAAGCCCCCCTTCCCCGCACAGAAGGGCTACCTCGGCTATCCCACAACCATCAACAACTTGGAGACCTGGTGCAACATCCCGGTCATCATCGGCATGGGAAGCTCCTGGTTCAGAAAGACCGGCACCGCCGACAGTCCTGGTACCAAGGTCTTCTCCCTGGTTGGGAAGGTGAAGAATACAGGGCTGGTAGAGCTGCCCCTGGGCGAGAAGCTCACCACCCTCATCTATGAGATAGGGGGCGGCTCCTCATCGGCGAACAAGAAGATAAAGGCCGTACAGTCAGGAGGGCCATCCGGTGGATGTATCCCTGCCTCGAAGTTCGATATCCCCATCGATTATGAGACGCTCAACACCTTGGGCGCCATCATGGGATCGGGAGGGATGGTCGTCATGGACCAGGACAACTGCATGGTCGATGTCGCAAGGTATTTCATCGAGTTCACCCACAAGGAGTCCTGTGGGAAGTGTGTTCCCTGCAGGGAGGGCCTTGCCCAGGAGTTGGCCCTGCTCAATGGTATCGTAGAGGGCAGGGGCAAGGAGAGCGACCTCGTCTTGATGAAGGAGCTCGGACTGCATATCTGTGACACTGCAGTGTGTGGCCTCGGCCAAAGTGCACCCAACCCGGTGCTTACGACCCTGACTTATTTCAAGGAGGAGTACGAGGACCATATCCTGCGTCATCACTGCCCAAGCGGTACCTGTGAAGATCTCATCACCGCCCTTTGTTCCAACTCCTGTCCTATGCACATGGATATTCCTGCCTACATCCAGCTGTTAAAGGAGAATCGCCTGGAGGAGGCCTTCGCCTCGACGCTCCAGGACAACCCGCTACCCGGGACAATTGGAAGAATTTGTCACTTCCACTGTCAGATGCGCTGTCGTCGCGAAAGCTTAGACCAACCTGTCCACCAGGGGGAGATCCACCGCTATCTTGCCGATACCATCTATAAGATGGGCCGTGAGAAGGTGATCTACCAGAGGCTCGTAGAGGGCAAGGCACCTCCTAGTGGAAAATCCATAGCGATAGTAGGAGCAGGTCCTGCAGGTCTGGCTGCAGCCTTCTACCTGGTTAGGCTGGGCCACAAGGTTACCATCTACGACTCCCAGGAAAAGGCTGGAGGGGTGTTACGCTATGGAATCCCTGCCTACCGTCTTCCTAAGGAGGTCCTGGACAAGGAGCTTGAGATCTTTTCCATGCTGGGTATCAGGTTCGTCTTCAAGGCAGAGCTGGGAAACCAGATAAGGATCAAGGCCTTACAAGAAGAGTACTCAGCAGTAATTCTCGCTATTGGAGCCTACAGCCATATGGAACTGCGTATCCCGGGCATTGAGCTATCTGGGGTGCTACAGGGTACCATCCTGCTTGAGCAGCTGGAAAAAGAAGAGCCAGTTGAGATAGGGGAGCGTGTTGTAATCGTAGGGGGAGGGAACGTCGCCATCGATGCCGCCCGTACCCTCTGGAGACGCGGGTGCTCGGTCACCATAGCCTACCGCCGTGCAAAGGAGGACCTGCCGGCGAACACGAGCGAGATAGAGGAAGCCATCAAGGAAGGGATCAAGTTCTCCTTTATGAGTGCTCCCGTCCAAGTCATCGGAGATACGGGTGGGAAAGTAGAGGCATTTGAGGTCATGGAGATGCAAGGTGGCCCGTATGACCTGTCCGGCAGAAGACAGAGCATTGCAACCGGCAAGAAGCGGCTCATCCCCTGCGACACGGTCATCGTTGCCATCGGGGAGCAGGTTGATGACGGTCTTCTTGTCCGTGAAGGCCTGGCGATAAGTGAGGCTGGCAAGGCGTCTGTAGGACGGTACTCCTTCAAGACCAACCTGCAGGGGGTCTACGCCATCGGTGATGTTGTTACCGGACCCTCCACTGCCGCCGAAGCTATGGGGTACGCCAAGGATGCAGCTTCTGTCATCGACTACGACCTGACTGGTATGAATCGGTTTGACACCCTGTTCGAAGAGTTTTCCTACAGCAACGAGGTACCTACCGAGGTAGAGGCGATACAACCTGTCGCACCGAGGCATCTGAAGGTTTCCGAGCGCAAGGGAAACTTTGCTGAGATTAACAGGGGATACCTGGGCGAGCAGGCACGCCAAGAAGCTTCTCGGTGTATGCGCTGTGATATTCGTTATACTGAGGAGGTAAAACATGGCTAAGGAGATGATAACGCTACGCATAGATGGTCAGGAGGTTACTGTAGCCAGGGGTACCACCATCTTGGATGCCTGCCTGCAGGTTGGCATAAAGATCCCTACACTCTGTCATCTTGAGGATGTCTCCAGCCACGGCTCGTGCGGCGTCTGTGTAGTTGAAGTAAAAAACTCCCGGCGTCTGGTACGATCGTGCATCTCCCCGGCCTTGAACGGGATGGAGGTGACCACCAACAACGAGCGTATCCGAGCATCAAGGAAGCTCAATCTGGAGTTGGTACTGGCAAACCACCCCTTGGAGTGCCTCACCTGTGAGCGAAACCTCAACTGTGAACTGCAGAGCCTGGCCCAACAGCTGGGCGTCAGGGAGAGCCGTTTCCAACGGACAAAGAAGAAGTTGATCCCCTTGGACTACAGCTCCTCCGCCTTGGTGCGCGATCCTAACAAGTGTATCCTGTGCAACCGTTGTGTGGAGGTCTGTGCCCAGGTCCAGGGGGTGCATGCCATCGACATTGTCGGGCGGGGCCTGCGCAGCAAGGTAACCACCTTCATGGATAAGGGGCTGGGCAGTTCGGTCTGCACCAACTGCGGCCAATGTGCCTTGGTCTGCCCGACAGGGGCGATAACCGAAAGAAGCCATATCGAGGAGGTCTTTGCAGACCTGGCCAATCCCAACCTCACCACCATCGTGCAGACAGCCCCTGCCATCCGTGTGGGTATCGGAGAGGCAATGGGTATGCCTTGGGGGGCCCTGGTGACCGGCCAGATGGTGGCAGGGCTGCGCAGGGTAGGATTCTCCAAGGTGTTTGACACCCAGTTTGCCGCTGACCTGACCATCATGGAGGAGGGCCATGAGTTGATCAGCCGTATTCAGAACAAGGGGACGCTTCCGATGATAACCTCCTGTTCGCCGGGGTGGATCAAGTACATCGAGCACTTCTATCCCGAGCAGCTCTCCCATCTTTCCACCTGCAAGTCTCCCCAGCAGATGTTCGGCTCCATCGCCAAGACCTACTATGCACAACAGGCGGGTCTCGATCCTAGGAACATCCGTGTGGTTTCCATCATGCCCTGCACCGCCAAGAAGTTTGAGGCGGGAAGAAGTGAGATGGATGGTGCCTTTGACTTCTGGAAGGAAGAACTCTCATTGACCGAGGATGAGCGCTTTGCCGATGTCGACTACGCGCTGACTACGCGCGAGCTTGCATCGATGTTCAAGCGTGTAGGCATCCAGTTCGCTTCCTTGCCCGACGAGGAGTTTGACAACCCCTTGGGCGTCTCCACAGGTGCTGCTGTCATCTTCGGAGCTACAGGGGGTGTGATGGAGGCCGCTCTTCGCACAGCCTATGAGGTTTTGACCAAGGAGAGTCTACCCTCTGTTGATTTTACCGAGGTCAGGGGCATGGAGGGCATCAAGGAGGCCTCCGTCACTATCAACGGCACAGAGCTGCGTGTTGCTGTAGCCCATACCCTGGGCAATGCACGCACTTTGATGGAACAGATTGCCAAGGGAGAGTCCCCGTATGCCTTCATTGAGGTCATGGCCTGTCCCGGTGGATGCCTAGGTGGAGGAGGACAGCCCATTCCCACCAATGAGGAGATACGCAAGAAGCGCGCACAGTCCATCTATCAGGAGGACAGGAACTTTGCAGTGCGCAAGTCCCACGAAAATAAGGAGATTCAGGACCTCTATACCAACTTCCTCATCAAGCCCTTGGGCGAGAGGAGTCATCACCTGCTGCATACCTCCTACACCAAGAGGGGACAGTACAAGGTGTTTGAGTAGAAGGCGATAGAGGAACAGCTTCTCTAAAACTAAAAGGTGTGTAGGTTTGGATTGCTCCGACCACCTCTCCGAGGGAAACACTCACATGTTTCCCCTCGGTGGGGTGGTTTTTCTTAGGTATGCAAGCACTACTCATAAAAAACCTTCATCTGGAGGGTTTACTTGCTTTTTACCCCATTTCAGTACATTCTTTATAGGATGAATAACAAAGAGAGAGTGAACACCAATGGGTATTAAGGATATTGCCAGGGACGCCGGAGTTTCTGTGGCCACCGTTTCGCGTGTGCTCAATGGAACCAAGTTCGTAAGCAAGGAGTTGGAAGAGAAGGTTCTTGCCTCCATTGCGAGGCAGGGGTATGTTGCCGACCATATTGCACGGAGCATGGTCCTGAAAAAGACCTTCACCATTGGCCTCATCATTCCCAGTATCTCAGAGATGTACCACCAGATGGTCTTTGGCGGGGTGGAAAGTACGCTGGAGGAGATGGGGTACAAGGTGCTGGTCTGTCGGGTACAGGACACCCTGAGCAATGAGCGCATCTACCTGGATTTACTTTTGCAAAACCGGGTCGACGGCATCATACTCATGCATGAAAGCAGTAATCCCGAGGTCTATGCCCATCTGAAGAAGACGCAAGTTCCTATAGTGCTCGCAGGAGTTGATATCCCCGGTCTGCAGTTCCCCCAGGTCAGGATCGATGATGAGGCAGCTGCCATAGATGGGGCCAGATACCTGTTGCAGAGGGGCCACAAGAAGATCGCCCTCATCGCCGGAAGTGGCTATTCAGTGGGAGATAAGCGCCTTAAGGGGTATAAGAGAGCCCTGAAAGAGTACGCCATCGCCTTTGACGAAACACTGGTGGAAGCGGGGGGATATACCATCGAAAGCGGCTACCAAGCCATGAAGACTCTTCTTGGGCGCCACGTCACCCTCGATGCGGTCTTTGCCCTGAGTGACGAGATGGCTGTCGGGGCAATGCGTGCGGCCTTTGAGGCCGGCCTCGCTATCCCCGGCGATATCTCCCTGCTTGGGTTCGATGGGATTACCCTCAGCGCCTATACTACCCCTAAGCTCACCACTGTCAGCCAGCCGATCTTTGAGATCGGACAGAAGGCGGCAGCCCTGCTCATAACCATGTTGCAAGGCAAGGAGCGTGTATCTCCCTTGACGGTGTTGCCTCATAGGGTGCGGGAAGGCGGCTCTTGCATCGAACGGCGATAAAAATCTTATAGAAAGATATCTGTTTTGGGGTGATTTCACCTATCATGTAAGTTTTTCTTGACGGGAAAACGTTTACCCCGTACTATAGTCCTATACCGAGTCTCGGGAGGTTTTGATGAAACTGACAATTATCGGAGCGGCAAGCCCCCGGTTTCCCCTGTTGTTGCACTCCTTGCTCAAACGAGAGGATATCCATCTTGACGAGCTTTTTCTGTATGACATCGATCAGGAGAAGCTCTCCCTGATCAATGAGACCATCATAGCTGCCTTGGTCAAGCACAGGAGCCCACTCTTTACCATCACAGTAGCAACCTCCCTCATCGAAGCTGTCTCCGGTGCTGATTATATCTTCTCCTCCATCCGAGTGGGAGGGCAAGAGGCTCGTATCATTGACGAGAAGGCTCCCTTGGCTCTTGATCAGATCGGGCAGGAGACCGTTGGGGTGGGAGGCTTCTTCCTTGCCTTGCGCACCATCCCGGTGGTGTTGCAACAGATAGAGGTAATCAAGACCTATGCCCCTGATGCCTGGGTCATAAACTTCACCAACCCCTCAGGTCTGGTCACCCAGGCGGTGAAGACCCTAGGCGGGTTCGAGAATATTATCGGCATCTGTGATGCCCCCGAGCTCATTTCCAGCCATGTCGCAACCATATACGGGTGCGACACATCTTGTGTCGAGCTCAAGTATTTTGGCCTCAACCACTACGGGTGGGTCTATTCGGTCGAGGTGGACGGCAAGGAGAAGCTTGCAGACATACTGGCAAACCATCTTGATGAGTTCATCGCTTTGGAGCCTTTCTATGAGGGCATGCGCCCTCATATGCTCGCTACCGGACTTATACCCAATGAGTACCTTTACTACTACCTGCACACTGAACAGGTGTTGATAAACCAGAAAAGGGCAGAGCAGGGCAGGGCTGCGAGCATCAATGAACTTGACCACTGGTTGTACAAGGCTTTGGGTGAAGCAAAAGAATCAGCTATCGAGCTGTACAACACCTATATCGACAAGCGAAATGGATCATATATGCAGATGGAGTCGGGCTACGACCGAAATATCCCCAACAGATTTTCCCTTTTGGATATGGATGCTTCCAAGGGCTACGATGCGATAGCGCTGGATGTGCTCGCATCGTTGCAAAAAGGTGAAGGCGGTACCCTCATCCTCAATATTGCCAATGAACAAAGCTGTCCCGACCTGGATATCCTAGATGTCCTTGAAGTTTCAGCCTCCGTTACAGGGGGGCACCTTGCAAGCAGGTGGCCCTGTCCATCCCTGGATGGGGAGATCTGGGCCATGCTGCATACTATGAAACGGTATGAGAGGCAGGTGGTGAAGGCTGTAAAGATGAAGAGTGAAACTGAAGCGATCAAGGCCCTATCGATGCACCCCATGGTAGAGGAGCACAAAGCCTCCTCGTTATTCGCCCACGTACGCGATGCACACAAGAGGGGCAACTCCCCCTCGATTCTGGTATAGGCGATGCAACATACTCGACCCATCTTGACCATAGGACCCATATTCTGCGACCTGTTGCTGCAGGGGTTTCAACAGATGCCCTCCAAGGGTGAGGAGTTGTACCTGGATGGGTACACGGTCTCCTTAGGGGGAAATGCGATCATAGCAAGTGCCCTCGCCCAACTGAAGGTTCCCAGTGCGCTTCTTTCCACCGTAGGCGATGATATACTGGGAGAGTATCTGCTGCGCCTAATGGAGAAGAAACAGATTCACCCAGAGCACATCATCAAGCTTGCAGGGACAAAGACCAATGTCAGTTTCATCTTTACCCAAGACGGGGAGCGCTCCTTTCTTACCTGGGAGCAGGAGCATCAAGGGTATATCAGCGCTTTGGAGGGGCACCTCTCAGAGATGCAACCTGCCGATTTCAGCCATATTCATATCTGCTTTGAATTACTTGCACTTCCCTCTATCCAAGAGTTTCTTGCTAAAGGGCGCATAGGGGGGGCAACGGTCTCCACCGACCTTGGATTCAAGGAAGCACAAAACTGGACAGAGGAGAGTTTTGCATATCTCGCCCTTGTTGACTATTTTTTCCCCAACATTGATGAAGCGAAGCTTATCACCGGTGCAATGGAGCTGGTGGAGATGCTTGAGAAGCTCGCCCTCTATGTCGATGAGCCGATTATAACCTTGGGGGAGAAGGGGGTAGCAGCCCTGTCAAAGGAGCACGGTATTGTATTTGTACCTGCCCCCACTGTTGAGGTGTGCAATACGACAGGCTCTGGGGATTCCTTTGTCGCGGGATTCTTGTATGGGCGCTTTCATGCGATGAGTCTCAATGAAGCTTTGCAGGCAGGGGTTATCACAGGATCGCTGACCGCCTCCTCAGAGGAGTCTGTCTCCCCGGATATCTCGGAGGAGTATCTCAAGAAAAAAGGGGTAAACCATGCGTAACAGACAGTATTCGCTTATGAGGAGAAGCGAGATGAAACACGGTATCCTCTTTGTCCTTCCTCTGGTTCTGGGGTTGTCCGTTTTTTACTTCTACTCTTTCTTTCAGAACTTCTATCTGAGCTTTACCGAGTTTGGCTCATTTGGCAAACCTCAGTTTACCGGACTTGCAAACTACCGCAGGCTTTTTGATGACCCCAAGTTCTACCGTTCCCTTGCAAATACTCTTATCTACGTCCTGGTATGTGTGCCCTCGATCGTGCTTATCGCAACTGTCTCGGCCTTCCTGCTCAATCAGATAAAGAAGGGAAGTACTTTTTACCGTACAGCCCTCTTTATCCCTGCAATTACGATGCCTGCAGCAATCGGAATCCTCTGGAGGTGGTTGTTCAACTATAAGTTTGGCATCATCAACGCCTTTCTCAACCGTTTCGGCCTGGAAAGCATTGCGTGGCTCAGCGAATCGTCAGTGGTGCTCTACTCCATAAGCATCGTGCTTGTCTGGTCCTTGGTGAGTGTCCAGATGGTTGTCCTGCTGGCAGGGTTGCAGCAGATACCGCAGATGTACTATGAGGCAGCCCTCATCGATGGAGCCTCCTCCTGGCAGTGTTTCTTCCGTATCACGCTGCCCTTGCTCTCCCCGACACTCTTTTTTGTCATCACCATCACCACCATCAATGTGTTTCAAATCTTTGACTTCATCTTCTTGATGATCCGTCCCACAGCACTGGCTATCCAGTACTCGATGTCCTTGGTCTACTACTTCTATGACCGGACCTTTGTAGCGTTTGAGAAAGGGTATGGGGTGACTATCTCCCTTGTCCTCTTTTTCATAATCCTCTTGATGACCGCTTTGCAGTTTCGCCTGCAAAAGCGTTGGGTCCACTACACCTAGGAGGTTGCGCTATGATAGTACGAAAGAAGGGCAGGTTCTTTGCCTATCTGTTGCTCTCCTTGGCAACAGTGACGACGATCTTCCCCTTTATCTGGATGTTCCTTACCTCGGTAAAGACCTACGAAGAGGCGATCAGAATTCCCCCTATCCTGATTCCTGAAACCTTTCAGTGGGTGAACTACGCCATCATCGCTGAGAAGTTTCCCTTTGCTCAGCTCTATCTGAACACCTTTGTCGTAGTGTGCATGGTGGTGGTCGGGAACCTGTTTGTATGCTCGCTTGCCGCATACTCCTTTGCCCGTCTTCGCTTTCCTGGTCGGAATCTCCTGTTTATGCTGATAATCGGCCTGCTTATGGTTCCCGGGCAGATTTTCCTGGTGCCGCACTACCAGATTATGGTATCTCTGAAGCTGACCAATACGCTCTTTGCGCTGGCTATCCCCGGGGTATTCCGAGTCTTCGGGGTCTTCCTGCTCAGGCAGGTATTTCTAGGCATTCCGCGCGAGCTCGATGAGGCAGCCTTGGTCGATGGGGCAGGCTACTTTAGAATTTATGCAAGGATCATGATGCCCTTGGCCAAAAGTGGCCTTGTCTCCCTAGGTATCCTTACAGCGCTATGGACATGGACAGACCTTATGTGGCCCCTCATAGTAAACAGGTCCTTAAATAGGCTCACCCTCTCAGCTGGCCTTGCCTTCCTTATCGGGGAGCACACCACCTATTACGAACAGGTGATGGCAGGAGGAGTTATATCTTCACTGCCCATCATTGTCATATTTGTCTTCTTTCAACAGTACATTATTGAAGGGATCGCAACGTCCGGTATCAAGGGATAGATCAGGAGGTTCTTATGGTTGATTTTTTGGTAATTACCGCTCACCCCGATGATGAGGCCGCTGTGGCAGGTCTCCTGCTCAGTGCAAAAGAGAGTGGGTGCACCACCGGCCTTATCTGCCTGACCCAAGGCGAGAGCGGAGGCTTCGCTGCAAAAGAGCAGCGTATACGGGAGCTGGATGAGTCGGTAGCGCTCCTGGACCTGGATTATTTCAAGCTGCTGGACTTTCCTGATGCCGGCATCGAGTTCGATACAGCTGGGGTCGAGCGCCTTATCCCCCTCCTTCGTGAAAGTGAGGCCCGCCTTGTGCTGACGCTGCATGCCGATGACTACCATCCTGACCATAGGGCTGTCTCCCAGCTGGTAGACCGGGCTATATTTGTGGCGGGACTGAACAAATACTCAGACAAGGGGGAGACGTGGCACCCCTCACAGGTGCTCTACTTCTCCCTCGATCCTAAAAGCAATCCCCGCCGCCCCGATATCATTGTGGACATAACCCCCTTCATGGAGAAGAAGCGTAAGATTTTACAAGCCTACACTTCCCAGGAGATCGCTCCCCTTTTGGTCTCCTGGTCCGAGCAGATGGGCTTCCTTGGGGGATTCACGTATGCCGAAGGGTTCTATCTCAAGCAGCCGCTGAGCCTTGATGGGGCAGAGTCCCTGCTTAATACGAGCAAAAGAGGGCGTTGACCGTGTCGTAACTCCTGCCCTTGTGGGTAGGAAGAATATAGGAGGACGTATGAAAAAATTAGCTATCGCAAGTTTGGTGATCCTTATGCTGGGAACAGTGTTGTTTGCAGCTGGTGTAAAGGAGAGCGGACCGAAAAAATTGACCCTGGCCTTGTGGGATGAGTACCAGAAGCCAGCTATTCAGAAGATAGTCGACCAGTACAATGCATCACAGCAGAACGTCAAGGTTGAGATTGAACTGACCCCATGGGGCAGCTATTGGACCAAGTTGGACGCAGCTGCAGGATCTGGAGAGGCACCGGACGTCTTTTGGATGAACACCTACCTTCCCAAGTACGTCGAAGGGGATATCCTTCTCCCCCTTGATGAACTCATCAAGCGTGACAATATCGATATGGGCGCCTACGTTGATGCCACCGTTGAAATGAGCGGCTACAACGGCAAGCAGTGGGGAATGCCCAAGGGGCTGGACTCAGTAGCGGTTGCCTTGAACCTGGACATCTTCAACAAGTATGGAGTAGCTCCTCCCCAGTCAGGGTGGACCTGGAGTGATATGGTCGACACGGCCAAACAGTTGCGCACCGCCATCAAGAAGGCAGGAGGCGATGAGTACCCCATCCTGATGGAACTCGATCCCCAGCCATCACACTTCAACTTTGTCTTCCAGACCGGTGGCTTTGTCATCAATGAAGATTTTACCAAGTCAGGGTATAACCTGCCTGAGACCACCTTGGCGTTCCAGCGTGTTGTCGACCTTTTGAACGACCAGCTGCTGGCTCCCTACGTGGTGCTCTCCGATACAAACGGGACAGACCTCTTTCTCTCGGAGAAGGGTGCCATGCTGTTTGTAGGTTCCTGGAAGTCCGCCGTTTTGGAAAATTCATCCATCGCAAAGAAGGGGAACTGCATGTTGGTCACGATGCCAAACCAGGAAGCCGGCAACACCTCCGTACTTGGGGGCTTGAGCTACGTCATCTCAAAGTTCACCAAGGACAAGGATGCCGCTTGGGATTTCGTGAAGTTCATCACAGGCCAACAGGGCAACACCATCCAGGCAGAAGAGGGTATTGATATCCCCGCCTTGAAGAGTGCCCAGAATACCTATCTGCAGAACTTTGAAAACCTCAACACCGAGGTGTTCTT
>CAZPOJ010000085.1:0-12797 GCA_964588005.1 uncultured Sphaerochaeta sp. | reverse complement strand
ACCCCACTAAATAAAGATAGAGCAAATATACACAATTGTCCACCTCTGCAAGGAGAGGCTAATCGCTGATGGAGTCCTAGAGACGAGAAGGCCCTCTCACCCTCCATAGAGCCTCTTTAGTGGTATTTACTGCTCTTTTCCCCCGACAGGCTGGACCAATGATTCTCAGAAGAGGAGGCTTTATCTGAGAAAAGAAGACTCTTTTTACAAGGAGGGGCCTTAGATGGTGCAACACCCTCTCAGGGCCTTCCTTTCCTCAGTCCTCAAGCTCCCATGACCGAACCAGGGACTTGATGGCATTGGTGCGGTCAAAGGGAGGGGCGAAAGCGTGTCCGTCAAGGGAGCCCAGGGGCATTGCGGCCATGCTGGTCGCTGAAATGAAGAGTTCATCATACACCCCTGCATGCAGATCCTTTACAAGCGGTGCCTCATAGACCACCTCGATGCCCAGGACCTTTGCTGCCTGGATGATACGATCACGTGTTATGCCCAATAGGACCTCATCATCCTTTGCTGTATAGAGCCTGCCCTCCCTGAAGGCAAAGAAGTTGCTCCGAGTCCCCTCCAGTGCTTGGCCCTTGCGGTCTATAAGCAGGGCCTCAAAGCAGCCACCTGCCTTTGCCTTCTCCAATGCCATATAGTTGAGCAAGAGGTTTCCTGTCTTGCACGAAGGCATCAGGCGCTCTCCTTCGTAGGTAATCGCGCCCACCCCCTGGGTATAGTAGTGAGCAGGGTAGGTCAGGATAGGAGCTGCCGTGATAAAGCAGAGGGGATCCTTTCCCCCGACCAAGAGGATTCTCACCGAAGCCTCCTCCCACTGATCCACCCTGATAAGTTCATGGACCCAACGAGAGAGTTCTTCTTGCGTGAAGGGGTGTACAAGGCCGATACCCTTGCACGAGTTCTCAAGCCTGAGGAGGTGGTCATCAAGATGCACAGGGTGCGCCTTGACCACCCTGATGGATTCATAGGTGGAGAATCCAAACTGGACCTCCCTGTTTGTTATCGGGAGGCAAGCCTCTTCTTCCAGAATAATCTTACCATTGCGTAGTGCGTGTTCTCTTCTCATCGAGGATCCTTCTTTATCAAAATCGTATCTGTTATCGTCTTCATCTGTTTAGGGCATCTTGAGCAATTCGCGAGGTTTGCTCCCATTTGGAGGACCTACATAGCCCAGTTCTTCCATCAGTTCAATCAGGCGTGCCGCCCGGTTGTACCCGATCTTCAGCCTTCGCTGCAGGTACGAGGCCGAGGCACTCTTGCGCTCGACCACGATCGCAAGAGCCTCCTCCAGGAGGGCCTCGTCATCATTGCCATCCCCACTGTCAAAGCCATTGCCACTTGCAGCAGGTTCGTCATCCTCAAAGAACGAATCGTCGATAAAGTCAGCCACTCCTTGTTTGGAGGCAAACTGCACGACCTCTTCTACCTCCCTGTCACTGAGGTAGGCTCCCTGGATGCGTTCGGGTGTGGGATCACTGCTGGCAAGATAGAGCATATCACCTCGGCCCAGCAGCTTCTCGGCCCCTCCCTCATCAATAATGATGCGGCTGTCGGTTGTGCTGGTCACAGCAAAGGCGATACGGGTGGGGATGTTTGTCTTGATGACACCGGTGATGACATCGACACTCGGCCTCTGGGTGGCAAGCACCAAATGGATACCAACCGCACGGCTCATGGCCGCAAGGCGCGAGACCTTGTTCTCCAGCTCCTTGCCCACCGTGTGCATGAGGTCTGCAAACTCATCGATTACCACCACGATATAGGGGAGTTTCTCCCTGGCAAGGCGCTCTTGGACTATCTTCTCATTGTATCCCAGAATATTTCTGGCGTTGATGCCCTGCAGCAGCCTGTATCTGCGGTCCATCTCATAGAGGCAGAAATCAAAGGCTTTCAAGGTCTTCTTGGGGTCGTGGATCACCGGCGTCAGCAGGTGGGGGATGCCGTTGTAGATGCTCAGCTCAACAATCTTCGGGTCAACAAGGATCAGGCGCACCTCCTTGGGGCTTCTCCTGAAAAGGATCGAGCAGATCAAGGAGTTGACACAGACACTCTTTCCACTACCGGTGGAGCCAGCGATGAGCAGGTGAGGTGAGGAACTCACATCCATGACTATAGGCTCGCCCATAAGGTTCTTGCCAAGCACCATGGGAATGCTGAACTGCCTGCTCTCCATGGCGGGCAACATCTCCTTGAATCCTATGACATCGCGCTTTTTGTTAGGGATTTCGATGCCTACCGCCGACTTGCCTGGAATGGGGGCAACGATACGAACCTGCTTGGCAGCAAGAGCCATCGCTATATTGTCGGCAAGATTGACTATCGCATTGACCCGAACCCCAGGAGCCGGGAGGATTTCTAGCATGGTGACCGTGGGGCCCCTGACGATGTTGGTGAGTTCCACATGCACGTTGAACTGCTCCAAGGTGGCAACCAGGATCTTTCCTCGCTCCAACGTCTCTTCGTTGATCTCGTTACCAATCTGAGGATAGGTGACCAATATGGTATCAGGCGGGTACTGGTAGGTAATCCTCTTGCGATTGATCAGGGCACTGCCTCCCTCTTCGGGTACCACCAGGCCCCCTACCCCACTGGCGACTTCCAGCAGGTCCTCTTCATCGGAGAGTACAACCGGAGGAGGGGCGTCTTCACTCGATCCCCCATTGATGGGCCTGGCTGTGCTTTGGGGAGCAAAGGGGCTGATGCCCTGCTCCTCTTGCGCAGGCTCGGGGGCAGCTGCTTTCTTCTCCTGCAAGGGTATGGAAGGAGGACTCACCTCTTGCTTCCTCGCAGGTGCCTTCACCTTTGGAGGGGAGATTTCTAGGCTCTGGTCCTTCTCCTTGGAAGCCACAGCATCGGCAAGAAAGCCCCGAGCTTTCCCTGTCGGCTCAAACTTGGGTGCAGATGAGGCTGAAGGGCTCTTGCCCACCGCTTCCAAGGCCCCTTGGAGAAAACCCGAGAGTTTCCCCGGAGACTTCTTAGCACCCTCATCTTCAGCTTTTTTCCCTTCTGTCTGGCTTTTGAGCTCTGCTTCACGCTTCTCGTCCAGCTCACGCTGCTTCATCTCAAGGTAGGAAACCCCTTTATTGCGGTCCCTCTCCCCCCTGATCGCCTCCAGGGCGCCTACACTGACAAAGCCTACCTGCACCGCAGGCTCTTCCTCCACATCCTGGGCATCTTCCTTGTGGAGTATTCGCTCCCGCTTCTGGTGCAGGCTGCTGAGGGTCGGAACCTCAACGATAGGAGGAAAGGAGACCGGCTCCTCGCGAGGTGCCTCAAAGGGCTTCTGAGGCTGTTCTCCCAGACTCTTTTCTCCTTTCTTTCGTTTCTGCGCTTTTAGATAACGCTTGCGTGCACGCTTGAACTTCTGCCGCTGCAATGAGGAAAGACCCCCCAAGTTGACACTTTCTCCGCTATTTGCCTTGTTGAGCAACAGAGAAAAAGCCTCTTTTTTCTTTTGCCTGCGTGCAAGGCCATCGCCGATGAGGATAAGCACGACAAACAGGGCCATCTCCATAAGAAAGGCTATGACAACCCTCAGGGATGCCTCACGGGGATCGGCATCAAAGGAGTAGAGCAAGGATTGCAAAAACTGTGGACGGGGACTTTGTTGCAACATGTGTGAAAGTACCAGAAGGGTATAGAACATGAGTGCTGTAAGAGGGAGGTAGACAAACGAAAAGGCCCTTCTGTTGCGAAAGGACAAGCACATGCCGCCCCATAGGAAGAACATGCCGGCCAAAGGCAGGAGGCCCAAGGGGGAGTCAGAGGCGGAGAAGCTACATCCACGCGAAAGCAGGGCAAGAGTCTTGGCTATAAGGGGGTGTGGCAGACCCAATTGGGTGGATGCCACAGCCAAAAGGATCAGCAACCCAACCCCAAGCAGAACCAGTGCCCCTACCACTATATGTATATGTCTCTTTTTTTTCACAATCATCTCCTCATAGCTTAGTAACACCTCACCTTGCCGGAAGTATCACTCTTTCTCCAGCAGACAGAGCATTCTCTCCGCTTCCAGATACGGAACATCGAGGGAGACTTCAGCTGTGGTCCAGGCGCTGGTGCAGACCAGGCGGACCTTCTCTAACTCCTCATGCAGGGAAGCGGCCTGTCCCTTGTAGGCACAGATGACCCCTGTGGGGGTGAGGATGGGCTCGACAAGGTCGAGGATATCAGGCAAGGGACGAAATGCCCTGAAGGTGATCAGGTCAAAGGTTTGCTCGACATCCTTCAAGTCCCGGTCAAGAACCTCCACTCTCTCGCCCAGGCGACAGATAGCCAGGGCATTGCGCAAGAACCCCACTCGCCTCTCCATGCGCTCCACCAAGGTGAAGTGATGCTCCTGCAAGGCTATGGCCAAGGGAATGCCGGGAAGCCCCGCCCCCGATCCCAGATCGGCGATCCGGGCATCAGGGCCAAGGGTGTCCAACAGCCCCCGAAGGACCGGTACAGCGCTCAGGCTGTCTATTATATGGCGCGTGATCAAATCCTCGCCTTGGGCTCCCACCAGCTTGTAGGTGGGGTTCCACAGCTCAATCTCAGCTATGTAGGCATTGAGCCGGGCCATCTGGTCCTGGTCAAAGACAATGCCCAGGGCCTCAAGCGAAGAGCCAAGAAGCCCATCATACTTACCCATTGCGCCCCCCCTTGTCCACATGGACGATAAGGATGGCTATATCACCGTTGCGCACCCCGCTGATCCTCGTAGCCTGTCCCACCGAGTGGGGACGTATCTTCTTGAACTTCTCCCGGGCCTCGGTGCTCAGTCCGTCCAAAGCGTCATAGTCGAACCCTGAGGGGATCTTTAGGCTCTCAAGCTTCTCAAACCGCGCCACCTGACGGTCCTGGCGGTTGATGTACCCAGCATACTTTACCTCAAGCTCAACCTGGTAGCGGATGGGCTCTTCAAACTGGGCGAGCTCTGCGATGACCTCCTGGAGGTTCTCCATGGTCACCTCAGGCACCTTCAAAGCCTCGATGGCACTCTTTTGTCCATACCTGCGCTTGGCCAGCAGATCCTTGACCGCTTCGATCTTCTCCAGCTTGGCCTTGAGGCGCAAAAGGCTCTCCTCCTTCTGCAACCCCACGTCATAGCCCTTCTGCGTCAGACGCTGGTCACAGCTGTCATGGCGCAAATTCAGGCGGTACTCAGCGCGGGAGGTGAACATCCTGTATGGTTCCTCTGTTCCCAAGGTTACCAAGTCATCGATAAGGACCCCGGTATACGCCTCATTGCGTGCAAGGATGAGCGGTTTTTCCCCCTTGAGCTTCTGGGCGGCATTGATGCCGGCCATAAGACCCTGGCATGCCGCCTCCTCGTAGCCACTGGTGCCGTTGGTCTGACCGGCGATGAAGAGGTTCTGGACATGCATGCTCTCCAGGGAGGGATAGAGGTTCAACGGGTCGATGTAATCGTACTCAACTGCGTAGCCCGGGCGCATGATCTGGGCCTCTTCCAACCCTACAATGCTATGGATAAAGTCCCACTGGACATCCTCAGGCAAGGAAGAGGAAATCCCGTTGAGGTACATCTCCTCGGTGCCCACTCCCTCTGGCTCCACAAATATCTGGTGATGGTCACGATCGGGGAAGCGAACCACCTTGTCCTCGATGGAGGGGCAGTAGCGCGGACCGAGTCCTACAATCTTCCCTCCATAGAGGGGCGATCGATGGATGTTCTTCTCTATTATCTTGTGCGTCTCTGCATTGGTCCACGTGATATGACAGGGGACTTTGGGACGCTCGATAGTGTCATAGTCAAAACTGAAGGGCATGAGTACCGAGTCCCCGTCCTGCATTTCCATCCTGGAGAAATCAAGGGAGGAGGAGCGCACCCGAGCTGGGGTCCCCGTCTTCATCCTTCCCAAGGGAAAGCCCTTCTTACGCAGGGCATCACCGAGGCCGATGGCGGCAGGCTCATCCAGGCGCCCATTGGAAGCGTCATACTCACCGATGAAAATCCTTCCATCCATGAAGGTACCTGTGGTCAGCACCACGACCTTTGCCGTGATACTGTGCCCCCGTTCGGTCTTGACACCGATGATGGTCCGCCCCTCCTTGTCCAGGAGGATATCCACAACAGTATCCATAAATAGTGCCAGGTTGGCTTGTGCTTCGAGGGTCTCCTTGGCAAGGCGTGCATAGGTAAACTTGTCAGCCTGGGCACGGGGAGCCTGCACCGCCGGTCCGCGCCTGCGGTTGAGGATCCTGTACTGGATCATGGAGTGGTCTATCAGGCGTGCCATCTCCCCGCCGAGGGCGTCAACCTCCCGCACGATGTTTCCCTTGGAGAGGCCACCAATTGCGGGATTGCACGAGAGCCTGCCGATCGCATCGAGGTTCTGTGTTATAAGGAGGGTCTTGTACCCTATTCTTGCCAGTGCCAGGCCCGCTTCAATACCTGCGTGCCCTCCACCGACGACTATTGCATCGTAATCCATCTTACTTCCCTACGCAGAAACCGCTGAATATCTCTGTAAGGATATCCGCGGGGGTGACCTCCCCGGTAAGTTCACCGAGGTTCTGCATCGCCTCCCCTAGCTCCACTGCAATTATGTCCAGCGGAACATCTCCATCTACAAGAGCCAAGGCACGTTCGAGAGCCTTGGCGGCTCCGTCGAGCAAGAGGTGCTGGCGTTCACTCTCGATGACAACCATCTCATCGCCTGTAGCACCAAACCCTGCACCCAAGCGCTTTGCTATTGCCGCTACCAGGGCCTTGATGCCATGCCCGCTCTGTGCTGAGATGGCAAGCTCGCCCTCCGGTGCCTCAAAGAGGTCGCTTTTGCTATACACGATGAGGGTGCGCTCATCACGCGGGGGGATATGTCCCACCTCGCTGCTGTCGACAAGGAAGACCACCAGGTCAGCCTGTCCGATGAGTTGCTCAGTCTTCTGGATACCTGCACTCTCAATAGTATCCAGGCTCTCGCGCAACCCTGCAGTATCATACAAGCGCACAGGAATTCCTTCAATAAGACAATCAGCCTCAATATAGTCACGCGTCGTGCCTTTGATATCACTTACGATTGAACGGTCCTGCTTGAGCAGGAGGTTAAAGAGGGTGCTCTTGCCGACATTGGTGGCTCCAGCGAGGACAATCCTCGCTCCTTGGCCGTAAAGGCGCCCGACAGCGTATGTAGATGACAACAAGGCTATGGCTTCCATAATCGCTTCTAGCTCATCACGGGGAAAAGAGAAATCGTCAAGCTCATCCTCGGCATAGTCCAGGTGGACCTCCACCAGGGCAAGCAGGGTCAACAGCCTCTTCTTGGCGTGCTGTATCTGCTCCTTCAACCCCCCTTCAAGGCGAGAGAGGGCCAGGGCCTGACTGCGTTCGCTTTGTGCTGCCACCAGCTCCTGCACAGCCTCTGCCTGGGTAAGGTCCATCCTCCCATGCAGGAAGGCACGAAAAGTGAACTCCCCACCCTCGGCATTTCTCATGCCCAAGCGCCTGAAGGAGGAGAGTATCCTCCTCAGACCAGGAAGGGAACCGTGACAGGTAAACTCCAGAGCTTCCTCTGCAGTATACCCGTGTCCTTGGGTATATATGGCAACGACCACCTCATCAAGGACCGGGCCACCCGGCCCATCGGTGAGGTAGCCGTGCACCAGTGTTGCATTTGCTGCCTCCAGCAGAGCCTTTGGCCGTGAAAATGAGGTTGCAAGCAAGGCTCTACACCCCACCCCGCTTACCCTGATGATCGCCAGGGCGCTCTGCGCCCAGGGGGTTGCCAAGGCAAATATGATATCGTCTCTGTTATAGCTTTCCATAGGGGGCAGTATACAGTAGGGGTAGCTGGCCTTGCAACAAGGGTCCCGGTTTGGATAAGATGGTGCAATGAAAAAAGCAGCACTCTTCAGGAGCCGTCTCAACCAGAGCGTACGCTCCTTCTTCAACCAAAAAGGCTATCTTGAGGTTGACACCCCTTTACTCTCACCTGACCTTATCCCCGAACCGACCATAGAAAACTTTGCCACCCACTTTGAAAATGAGTTCGTCGGATCTAAGGAGCTCTATCTCATACCCTCACCAGAGGTCTATATGAAAAAGCTCATAGCCGAAGGCTTTGGCAGCATCTACCAGATCGGGCACTGCTTTCGCAACAGCGAACAGATCGGGCGCCACCACAACCCCGAGTTCTCGATGCTCGAGTACTATAGCGTGGGTATGGATGAACAAGACTCCATAGCCCTTACCGAGGAGCTGTTCGCCCATCTTGACGGACCGGAGCATCTTAAGCCCCCTTTTGCCCACCTTACAGTCTCAGAGGCGATGTGGCGCTATGCCAAGGTCGACTTGGACAAGAACCAGAACCAGAGAACACTCGCCGAGGAGGGACGAAGGCTCGGCCTCTCGGTGCCCGACAAGCCTGAGAGCTGGGAGGACACTTTCAACAGGATTTTCCTCACCCTGGTGGAACCCAACCTCCCCCAAGAGAGGCCCCTGATACTCGACCGCTACCCCGCCCAGATTGATTGCCTGGCAAAACAGGAGGGAGCCTATCGCAGGAGGTGGGAGATGTATGCAGGCGGTGTTGAAATTGCCAACTGCTATGACGAGGAGACCGACCAGGAAAAAGTGAGCGCCTACTACCGAAAACAGTACGCCATCCTCAGCCAGGAGCGGGCACAAAGCGAGCGGGTCATCCCTGATGCCGATCCTGATTTTGCCAATATCTTCACCAATTTCCCCCAGTGCTCAGGGGTCGCCCTGGGAATGGACAGGCTGCAGATGCTTCTGATGGGGAAGACCAGCCTTGAGGGGGTGATTCTTTTTCCTTTTTCTGCTACTATTAATAGCCGTAAATAAGTGTAAATTCAATATATGAGGTATTAGCATGATTAAAGCAGGTCAAATAGATAAGGGTACCGCCCTATTGATCAAGGGACAGCCCTTTATTGTCATCGACCGAGAATTCGTAAACCCTGGAAAAGGGTCGGCTTTTGTACGCCTGAAACTAAAAAGCCCCACTACAGGACAGACGCTCAGTGAGACGATGAAGACTCAGGACAACGCCGAAGACATCATGGTCTCCGATAGGGATTGTCAGTACCTGTACAACGATGGGGAGAATTTCCACCTCATGCTTACCGACACCTTTGACCAGATAGAGATTCCCATGGCAACCTTCCCCGACCACCAGTTCCTCATGAAAGACGGCGAGACCTATCGTTGCACCTTCTGGGAATCCCAGCTGCTGGATATTCAGCTTCCTCCCAAGATTGTATTCTTGGTTGCCGAGGCCGAAGAGGCTGTCAAAGGCGACACGGTACAAGGGGCAACCAAGTACGTGACCACCGAGACAGGACTCAAGGTCCGCGTACCCATCTTTATCAAGCAGGGCGAGAAGATCAGGGTCAACACCGAAACAAAAGAGTACCTCGAGCGGGTCAATACCTGATAGATTGCATAATGAAACTTAGAAAACAAAGAGCTGGTTCAGAAGAACCGGCTCTTTTTTTTACCCCTCATGAACTCAATAATTTTGCTACTTGGAAAAAATAATACAAAACCACTTGCCTAAAATTGAGAATATGTGTAGGTTAGTGAGCGTTAACCTATAAGCGAGGAACCTATGCTAAGCCCACGACAGATCGAGATCTTAGAAGCAGCAATACAACTCACCAGTGAAGCTGGTATACAAAAGCTCACCATACGAAACGTGGCTGCGGCAGTCGGCGTATCAGAGGCAGCTCTCTACCGCCATTTTGCAAGCAAGCATGAGCTGCTAAAAGCAATCCTGGAATATCTTGAACAGAAGATCTCCCACAATTTCCTCGGCTTTGTCCAACCATCGGGTTCCTCAAGTAAGCAGTTCAGCCTTTTTCTCGAGAATCTGTTTGCTGAGCTTGAACAGAACAAGGCCTTCTCCCTTCTGCTCTTTGCAGAAGAAACCTTCAATGCCGATCCCGACCTTCGTCCTGAACTGAATGCCCTCTTGGACAAGAACCTTTCCACCCTGGGCAGGTACTTCTCCCATATCGCGAGCGAGGGGGGGTGTCGCAAGGATATTCCTGCCGAGCAACTCGCCCTGATAACTTTTGGTGCCATACGGCTTACCGTATCCAGATGGCATCTGAGGGGAGAGAGCGGTGGTCTTATCGCCCATGCTCCCCTCTTGCACAAGACTTTCGCCCAACTTTTCACTTTGACTTAGATGCACATTGTACTGACTGGATGGATTCGTTGTATCCATTTGGTTGGTTAACGTTAACAAACCCTGGAGGCTCTATGAGATTTTTTACTTCTTTCGCTAAAAAACCGGTACTTATCCTACTGGTGTTAATCGCCTTGCTCTCACTATTTGTCTTTGGCATTGCGACCAATGCCAAGCTGGTGACCGACTTGAACAAGTATATGCCCTCAACCCATCCGGCCTTTGTGGCCAGTGATGCCGCTGAGGAGCTTTTCAATATCCAGGACTCAATCCTGTTGGTAATCGAACACCCCACTTCCATCTACAACTCCACCACCCTGGAGAAGATCATGAGAATTACCGAAGAGCTTCCCCAACATTTTGAGGAGATAGCCGAGGGGAAGGTCACCTCCCTTGCTACAGCTGACAATATCACCAGCAGTGACGGGGATATGGAGGTGCAGCCGTTCTTTACAGATGTCCCTACCACAGAAGAGGAACTCAAAGCCCTTGAGGCGAGCGTCAAGGCGAACTCCATGATCAATGGCAGGAATGTGAGCTTTGACTCGACGTCCACCCTCATCATCGCCGAGATCGCCGCCGATAGTGATGCCACTTCCTTGCAGAAGAGGTTGCTCGAGTATGCAAAGAGCTGGGAAGGACCCGAGCGCCTCTATGTGGCGGGAAGGCCCATCGTCGAGGGCTCGTTAGCCGAGTTGGGACCTAAGGACATGGCCATCATGTTTCCCTTGGTCATCCTCTTCATGATAATCCTACTCTACATCCTACTTCGTTCGGTACGTGACACCACGATCAATATGATCATAGTCCTGTTTGGTACGCTGTTTGCATTTGGGTCGAAAACGCTGTTGGGCATCCCTATCTACGCAGTGGACACCATGATACCGGTGATGCTCATAGCCATTGGGGTGGCCTACGGCATCCATATGCACAATGCCATCCACCACAGGCTCCAGGACAATCCAGACATCACTCGCGATCAACTTGCACAAGCGACTCTCAAGGAGATGATACGACCCATCTTCATGACCGCCCTCACCACTGCCATCGGCTTTATGGCCCTGATGACCAGTGAAGTGCTCCCGGTACGATATTTCGGGCTGTTTGCCGCCATAGGAGTCATCAGTGAGATGCTCTTGGCCCTTATCCTCTTTCCTGCCTCCATCTACCTGCTGGGCATCCCCAAAAAGAGAGAGAACAATGGCAACAAGAAAAAGGGCCTGGTGACAAAACTCCAGAAAGAGCCTAAGGACCACCGCTTTGGAAAGGTGCTTATGGAGCACCAAAGGTTGGTTATCATCATCACCGTCCTTATCATCCTGCTAGGAGGATACGGGGCAACCAGGGTCTGGATCGATACCAGCTTTTTGGCTAACTTCGAGGCCGACTCCCCCATTGCGCTCACCGATGCATTTGTGAACCAGAAGTTTGGAGGAACCTCCTCCTTGAACATCATTCTCAGCAGTGAGGAGGAAGGGGCCTTCAAGGAGCCTGAGGTGCTTCAAGCGATGGACGACCTGCAGATGAGGCTTGCCCAAGATCCTATGGTAGGGGCCACCTTCTCCCTGACCACGTTCCTCAAGCAGATGAACCTAGTCATGCATGAAAATGATGCAACCTATGAAAGGATACCCGAGAGCAGGGACCTGGTAGCCCAGTACCTGTTGCTCTATGAGTTCTCCGGTGATCCGGAGACCTTGGAGAAGGTCGTCGATTATGACTACACGAAGGCGAACATAACCTTCCAGCTGAAGAGCGACAGCTCTGCTGTCTTGGGATCGATCATAGCCCTCGCAGAGGATGCAGAGGCTACGTTTGCCGCCCATGGCATCGAGATAAGCTTTGCAGGAAGCGGATACAAGGCATTTGTCTTCTCCTCACTCTTGCTTAAGGGGCAGATACTAAGCTTGGGCCTCTCCTTTGTCATTGTTGCCCTGCTGCTCTCTCTCCTGTTCAAGAATATCTGGGTAGGACTTGCAGGGACAGTGCCCATTGCCATCACCGCTTTGTTCAACTTCGGTGTGATGGGCCTGTTGAATATCCCGCTCAGCTCGGCAACTGCCCTTATCTCGAGTATCGCTGTAGGTATTGGAGTCGACTACTCCATTCACCTGCTTGAGCACTACACAAACCGGAGGCTGAAGGGCTATAGCAGACAAGATGCGACAAGGGAGACTATTTCCCATACAGGGCGCGCGATCATCCTGAATGCAGTCGCTGTGATGGGAGGCTTCGCCGTCCTCCTGTTCAGCGTCTTCCCTCCCAATAGGCAGGTAGGGGCCCTCATCATGCTGAACATGGCAATGAGTGCGCTCCTGACCCTCACCATCCTCATTATCATCATCAATCATCTGGACAAGAAAGGAAGATTTTTGCCCAAGAAGACAGAACAATTATTACAACAAAGTACAGGAGTAAAGAAAGTATGAAAAACAAACATCTGAAACGCATGGCAACAAGCGTTGCCATCGCCCTTATCGCCCTTGTTACCCTCTCTGCCACATATAGCGGTGAAGAGGTGATGCAAGAGGTGTACAACCGAGACAGTGGCAACAACATGAGTGCCACCCTAGTGATGACGTTGACCAACTCCAGGGGTTCCACCCGGGAGAGGAGCATCCAGCAGTATAGGAAAAA
>CAZPOJ010000084.1:0-12910 GCA_964588005.1 uncultured Sphaerochaeta sp. | reverse complement strand
AGGGCAGCGGCTCCTCGGTGAGCCTTATCGAGAAAGACCGCTTCCTTGGGGAGGCTTTCGACACCTACTTCTCCTTAGAGCGGTACAACCCTTCCTTATTTGTGCTTGCCGCCACAACAGGGAACAATACCAGCAAGGAGCCCAGGAACACCGGACATATCCATGGGTACTTTACCGAAGCCCTGCTCGATGGTCTTGGGTGGGATCATACTGCATACAGCGCAAAAGAGAGGACTCCAGCCATGATAAAGGGAGTCCTGACCCTGGACTCCCTTTATAGACATGTACTGGAGAATCAAAAGATAGCGAGTAAAGGCCTAAATCCAAGGCAATACCAGCACCCCACCACCACCGGGGGCGCGTACACGCTGCGCCTCTTTTAGGAGATGAACTGTCCGTCACGGATCAGCTCAATCTCATCACGGATCACTGCAGCTCGTTCGAACTCAAGATTCTTTGCTGCCTTGAGCATCTCCTTCTCCAGGGCCTTCACATACTTCTTACGCTCAGCTGCACTGAAGAGGTTGTACCCGCCCTTGAGGATGGCAAGGTCCTGCTTTTGATTTTGCTTGGTATCTTCAATCTCCCGCTCAAGGATATCCTGCACTGCCTTGATGATGGTTGTTGGGGTGATGCCGTGCTGCTCGTTATAGGCGAGCTGGATCGCTCTTCTGCGGTTGGTCTCCTCAATGGCGATCTCCATCGCAGTGCTCATCTTGTCGGCGTACATGATGACGCGCCCTTCGCTGTTACGCGCAGCACGTCCGATGATCTGCACCAGGGAGGTAGCCGAACGCAAAAATCCTATCTTATCGGCATCAAGGATGCCGATAAGGGATACCTCAGGCAGATCAAGGCCCTCCCTGAGCAAATTGATGCCAACCAACACATCAAAGACACCAAGGCGCAGGTCCCTCAGCAGCTCAACACGCTCAAAGGTCTCGATCTCGGAGTGCAGGTACCGCACCTTCAGCCCAAGGGAGGCGAAGTAATCGGTGAGGTCCTCGCTCATGCGCTTAGTGAGGGTTGTGACCAGTACCCGCTGCTTCTTCGCTATGGTCTTGCGGATCTCTGCATAGAGGTCTTCCATCTGCCCCTCGGAAGGGCGCACCTCAATTTCAGGATCCAACAATCCTGTGGGGCGTATAATCTGCTCCACTACCTGGGTACTGTCTTGCATCTCAACTTTGCCTGGTGTAGCTGATACAAACACCCGCTGCTTTACCACTTCAGTAAACTCCGAGGCTTTCAGGGGCCTGTTGTCTAGGGCAGAGGGCAGACGGAAACCGTAGTTCACCAGGTTCAGCTTTCGCGAACGGTCCCCTTCATACATAGCCCCGACCTGGGGAAGCGTCACATGGGACTCGTCGATGAAGGTAACAAAATCAGGAGGGAAGTAGTCCAGCAGGACCGCAGGGCGCTCCCCTGCTTTCCTGTCGGAGAGAGGACGCGAGTAGTTCTCAATACCCGAGCAGTACCCTATCTCCTGGAGCATCTCCAGGTCGTACTCAACGCGCGTCTTGATCCGCTCAGCCTCCAAAGGACGTCCTGAGCTGTTGAAAAACTCCACCTGGTCCTCCATCTCGCTGCGAATCTTTTGGATTGCTGCTTTTACCTGCTCTTCAGGCATGACGAAATTCTTTGCAGGATAAAGCGTATAGGAGGGGACCATCTCCTGCTTCGCCCCCGAAACAGGGTCGAACCACTGGATGGATGCAATAGTATCCCAGTCCACTGAAATCCTTACCGCATTCTCCAGATAGGAGGGACAGATTTCTATGATGTCTCCACGGACACGAAACGATCCTCGCTTGAGGATGGCATCATTGCGCTCGTACTGCATCCTCACCAGCTGGTCCAGTATATCATGATGGTGAAAAGGCTCCCCTGCTGTAAATGTCTGCACCATATCCCTGACAGAGACAGGGTTTGCCAGGCCAAAGATACAGGAGACGGTGGCCACGACGATGACGTCGCGCCTCTCCATCAGAGAGAAGGAGGCAGAGAGGCGAAGCCTATCTATCTCCTGGTTGATATCGGCATCTTTTTCGATATAGAGGTCACGCCCGGGAACATAAGCTTCGGGCTGGTAGTAGTCGTAGGTTGAGACAAAATATTCCACTGCATTGTCGGGAAAAAAAGACTTGAACTCCCTGAACAGCTGGGCAGAGAGGGTCTTGTTGTGTGAAAGGACCAATGTGGGTCGCTGGACCTGTTCAATGATCTTGGCCATCGTGTAGGTCTTTCCGCTGCCGGTCACCCCTTTGAGGGTTTGAAACTTCTGTCCGTCCTTCAGCCCTTGGGCCAACTTCTCAATAGCCTGGGCCTGGTCGCCTGCAGGCTCATACTCTGCATGTACCTTAAAGGCCTTCTGCTCGTACATGACATCCCCGTGGACATTCTCTACGGGAGTGCCACCCCACCGTCCGTCTACTCGTATCTCATCCATCACTTACCTTACCAATGCACTCACATGCTGTGCAGTTCGCTCGATGAGCTGCACCTCTAATTTCTTGGTCTCCCCTTTGCGGTTGACCTCTACTGAAACCTTCTGCCCGCTGCGGGTATGCAGAAGTGCCAGATACAGATCATTGAGATCATTCACTGGACTTTTGTTTATGGCGGTGATGACATCCCCGCCAAGGTAGATCACACTCGTTCCATACTGGACCATCTGTGTCCCACCCTTGATGCCAGCCTTCTCAGCAAGCCCTCCTGCAACCACCTGGCTGACAAGCACTCCCTTGTCCACCGCGAGCTTGGCATAGGAGACAACCTGCGGGGTAAGTTGCACGGCGGCTATATCAAGCCATCCCCGGCTCACCCGCCCGAGCTTGATAAGGTCGCCAATGACCGCAACAGCGGTGTCTATGGGGATGGCAAAATTTATGCCCTGGGAATTTCCATTGGTAGAGTATATTGAGGAGTTGATGCCGATGACCTCAGCCTTGCTGTTCAACAGAGGCCCTCCGCTGTTGCCGGGGTTTATAGAAGCATCAGTTTGGATGGCATTCATGATAATCTTACCCTCACTGGTACGCACAGGGCGGTTCATTCCGCTGACCACCCCGACAGTCATCGTGCGGTCGTAGCCGAAGGGATTGCCTATGGCAATGACCTTTTGCCCTATCTTGAGATCGCTGCTGGTGCCCAGCGTGATGGGGTTGAGTTCGCTCTCCTTGTCCACTGTAATCTGAATTACTGCAAGGTCATCCTCACTGTCGATGCCTATAATCTTTGCAGGATAGGTGTGTTCGTTGTACAAGGTCACCTTCAGGCTCTTTGCCTTTTCGACCACGTGCGCATTGGTAAGGATGTAACCATCGAGGGAGAGAATGATACCGCTACCGGTCCCCTGGGCAGGCAGGACGTCCATGAAGGCATTCACCGGAGCTTCCAACGTAGTGGTGATGTGCACCACACTGCGGTTGGCCTTCTCATAGACGGTGATATTCTGCATCTCTGAAGCACTATAGCGCCAGCTCTGGGGCCCCTCTTCAAAGAGGGTGAGTCCCTCATCCCCATAAAAGATATCGGAGACAGGAATGCCGGAAAGGGAGAGCAGGGCGCTCTCCCCTTGGTCATCTACGATAGTGCGCAGAACCTTCTCCAGGCTCTTGCGATCTTGGTCCGACTGTATGGCATGAGTCCATTTCCAGAGCCCCATCGCTATCAGTATGATACCTATTGCAATGAAGACAGCGACAACGGTCTGGAGAACTCTTCTTCTTGTTTCCTTGAGCATGCACTAAGTGTACTGCCATTTACAGGAAAAGAGCAACAACTACAAAGAAGCTAGGAGTTCTTCAACTTCCCCTAGAGTCGGGGGGTCACACCCCTTGCGCGAACAGTTGATAGAGGCAGCCACGTTGGCAAACCGCATAGCCTGGGCGATGGTCGCCTTGGAAAGAGGTTCCAGACGGGGCTCCTCGCCATCGGGTCCAAAGAAACCTCCCCTATGCAAAAAGGAAAGAATGGCTCCACTGAAGGTATCTCCAGCTCCCACGGTATCGACGACAGGCAGGTCAACTATAGGGGAGTCGACAGTGAACATCTCAGGGCTGTACCAAGTGCTGCCCTCCTTACCCTTGGTCAGGATAATATGCGAGGAGCTCTCTTTGCTCAGCTTCTTGGCAGCTTCATCCACACCCAGCTCAGGGTAAAGCAACAAGAGGTCGTCATCGCTGAGCTTGATGATATCTGCAAGCTGGATGGCAAACTCAAGCCGCTTGCGGTATGCAGGGAAGTCCTCGATGACTGTCGGCCTCACGTTGGGGTCGAGGAAGACGACAGGAGATGGCTTGAACAGGTCAACTGCCGCAAGGATGGCATCACAACCCGGCTCGACTACCAGCGAAACTGATCCAATATGCAGGACCTTGATATCAGAATGTTCAGAAAGGGCAGTGAGAAGCTCGTCCCTTCCTACTGAAGTGGGGGCTGTATTCTTACTGTAAAAAGCGTAGCTCGCCTTGCCAGCCTCATCGAGGTCGAGAAATCCTATCATGGAAGGGAGGGGACTTGCACAGAGGGCGGGATCGAACAGCACTTTGTTATCCACCATATGCTCCAAGATTCTCTCTCCGAACATGTCTGAGGAGTTCTTGCCAAGGAATCCCACCGGACAGTTGAGCCGGGCGGCAGCTGTCGCTGCATTGAGACCGCACCCACCAACGTGTGATGCGAAATTAACCGAAGAACCTTCTTTTCCCTTGCCAATAAAATCTATAAGGGCCTCTCCAATAACTCCAATCATTGCACTCTCCTACAAATATCGTTTTTTTGGTTGTCCGATGACACCTGCGTATACCTCTACATGTTCCTTTGCACTGCTCATCATGATCTTGGGAAGAAGTACCTCCTCGATCTGAAAAAAGCCCACATCGCTGGACATCTGCACGTCGATGAGTATGGGGTGTTCGGTCCCCTTCTCAATGGTAACCTTCTCAATGGAGTTGGCAGAGTACTTGTGGATGTCCCCTGTCTTGGGGGCAGTGGTGATGCTCATGGGAATCCTTGCCCGCCCTTTCTCCATATCACAGCCATCGGCAACCAACAGGAGGCCAGCTTCAACACTGTACACCTTCCTGGATGCCATGTGCCCTATAACCCCTTCGCACGCTACGCTCATGATGGCTATGCGCCTGGACAACTCGCCAGGCAAGAGGACCTTGAGTATCCTGTCCATGATAGGTCTTGCTATGACAAGGCCGGTAATCTCATGTTCGGTGCGGGAGACGCTCATGCCCAGGTCATGGACAAAGGCTGCGAGCATGAGGGCACAGATGCTGTCCTCATAGGTGCCCGAGTTCTCCAGGACCAACGAGGTGGCAACATTTGCATCCTTGAGAAAGGAGAGCATCTTCACCCCGTTATAGGCAACCTGACGCATATGTACCGGGCCGTGGTCATTGTAGTTCATTCGTTTTATCGAGACGGTATTCGCATACTCCTGCAGAGCCTCAATCTCCTCATCAGCAAGTAATAGCTCGGCAAGCCTATAGCTTGTCGATCCTTTTTCCAAGAGACCGAGCAGCATCCTGCTCACTGTTGTTTCTTTAGGTGACTTCATGCCTATAGGATACAACATGTTCCTCCCAAGCGAAAGGGGATGTGGATAAAAGAAGCCATCTGCCCTATACTTGGTGCATGAAAAAAGTGACCATGAAAGATTTTCGCTGGCTGGGCAAGCCCAGGCAGTGGGAGAAAACCTATAGGGAGCTCTCCCTTACAGTCGATGGGATGCTGTGCATCCCCGAGGGACCGCTCTTGCTAGCGGTCAGTGATGAGGACTTCACCCTCTCCCTCTGGTGCACAACAGCTCCAGAAGGAGGCTTTTCAGGGTTGTGCATCTACCACACAGAGAAGAGCTATGCTTGTGTAGGAAGGTCCAGGGCGAGCCTGTTCGTCGAGAGTTCAGCTCGACACTCCAAGACCACCACCACCGTTGCGCTCCCTACACAAGAAGAGCGTATACACTGGCATCTGGAGCGTAAGGGCTCGATTGTGCGCATAGGGTATGCAAACCCCGCAGAAGAGCAGGTTGTATGGGTCACCACGACCACCATGGCAGGAATGCAGGGAGCCATTAGTTTTGGGGTCTTTTTTTCCAACTATACAAAAGCCCCCTTCCAAGCAGCTGTACAGGGGCTTCGCTACCTAAAAAGTGAAGAACAACCACTCGTACAACCCCCAGTGATATGATACGATTGACCATCTTCACATCACGCCCCTTTGAAAGGGTATAAGGAGACTCCATGCAAGAAACAGATGACCTAGAAGTCAAGGAGAGAGTATCGCTCAATTTCCTGGAGCGTATCATAGAGGACGACCTCGCCAACGGGCGAGTTCCTGATAATACCATTGTCACCCGGTTCCCCCCCGAGCCAAATGGCTATCTGCACATTGGACACATAAAGGCCATCAGTATAAACTTCGGCCTGGCCGACAAGTATGGGGGAATATGTCACCTCCGTATGGATGACACCAACCCTGAAAAGGAAGAGCAGGAGTATATCAATGCCATCAAGGAAGACCTGCGATGGCTTGGCTTTGACTGGGGAGTCCATGAGTACTACGCCTCAGACTACTACCAGACCCTCTACGAGATAGCGGTGCGCCTGATCGAGGAGGGCAAGGCCTTTGTCGACAGCCTCACTGCAGATGAGATGAAAGAGTACCGCGGCACCCTTACCGAAGCAGGGAAGAACAGCCCGTACAGAGAGCGAAGCGTCGAAGAAAACCTCCGGCTCTTTGAAGAGATGCGCCAAGGCAAGCATGCTGAGGGGACCCATATCCTTCGGGCCAAGATAGACATGGCAAGTCCCAACATCAATATGCGCGACCCTGCCCTCTACCGCATCAAGTTTGCCCATCACCTGAGGACCGGGGACAAGTGGTGTATCTATCCGATGTATGACTTCACCCACCCCATCAGCGACGCCATTGAAGGGATTACCCACTCACTGTGCACCCTGGAGTTTGAAGACCACCGACCTGCCTATGACTGGGCGACCTCCATCGATGGCATAGAGCACACACCCCGGCAGTATGAGTTCGCCCGACTGAACATCAGCTACCTGGTCATGAGCAAGCGCAGGCTTCTCAACCTGGTGCAGATGGGTATAGTGACCGGGTGGAATGACCCTCGGATGCCTACCATAAGTGGAATTCGCAGGCGTGGCTACTCGCCCGAATCCATGAAGGATTTCATCAGCCGTGTAGGCGTTGCCAAAGCTGAAGGGCTGGTTGACTACTCACTGATGGAGTTCTGTGTGCGTGAAGACCTGAACAAGCGCGCTGAACGCCTTATGGTTGTCCTCGATCCCATCAAGGTTATCATTGACAACTATCCAGAAGACACAATTGAATATTTTGAAGCTGTGGACAATCCCGAGGATCCAGACTCTGCCACCCATCAGATTCCTTTTGGACGGGAGTTGTACATCGAGCGGGAGGACTTTATGGAAGTCCCCCCAAAGAAGTACCACCGCCTCTACCCCGGCAACGAGATCCGCTTGAAGTACGCATACTACATCACGGCAAACTCTGTAGTGAAGGATGCTGAGGGAACCATCACCGAAGTGCACTGCACGTACGACCCTCTCTCCAGGGGAGGAACCACCCCTGACCAGAGAAAGGTCAGGGGAACCAGCCACTGGGTAAGTGCTACAGAGGGTGTAACCATCGAAGCAAGGTTGTATGACAAGCTGTTCCTTGACGAGAATCCGGGCAAGAGGACAGGAAACTATCTTGACGACCTCAATCCAGACTCGCTGATAGTGGTCCCCGATGCTAAGGCAGAACCTGAAATCCTCAATGCAAAGGTGGGCGACTATCTGCAGTTCATCAGAAATGGTTACTTCTGCCTTGATAGCGAGGCGGCCCAAGAGGGCAAACTCGTCTTCAACAGGACAGTCACCCTCAAGGACTCCTGGGCCAAGATGAAGAAGAAAATGGGAATATAGCCCAGACTACCGGAGGGCAGAGGAGCAATTTCCTGCCCTCCCTATAGTAAGATTGTAGGGGGTTTGTATGAATTATTTCTTTGACCAGCACTTTCATGTTATGAATATCGAACATCCTAACTTGCTCTCTTTCTTTGCCTCCCTGGATAGCGGAATACCTGACCTCATCACCAGTGGAGCCTTCTCCCCAAGCTATATATTCACCACCAAGAACCGTAGGGGTTCGTTGATGCTCGACAGGATCACCAACACCCTTACCACCTTTGACAAGCCAATTGGCCAGACACTAGCCATGATGGAAGACGACCTGATGGGTATTTTCAAATCCCATGAGGAGGACTCTCCCAAACCAGAACAACCGTTTATCAGAGATGGCAAGATGCATATGCGCAGCCGCACCTATGACAAGCTTGCAATGAGCCCGCTTCTTATGGACTTCTCAAGCACTGATATAAGCAAAGAGAGCCTCTACTACCCCACTAAAAAAACAAAGAAAATCCTCAAGTATGCAGAAGATACCCTTGCAGGATTTGATTGGTACCGTGAGAACCATCCCGACGGTCTTTTTGAGTTCTACCCCTTCATAGGCATCACTCCCCCGGCGCACTCCATAGATTTTATCGAAGAGCTGCTTGAAACCTATGTGGTAAAGGATCATAGACGAGAGAGTCAATTCAAGCAGGGGAAACAGAAATTCTACGGGATAAAGTTTTATCCTCCCCTGGGGTACGACCCCTGGCCATCCGAGCAGAAGGAAAAAGAGAAAGTCACCCTTATCTATGAATTCTGCTCCAAGTATGATATTCCCATAATGACCCACTGTGACGACCAAGGGTTCCGAGGTGTCCCTCCAAAGGAAGCATGGAGGTTCACCTCTCCTGCAGCCTACAAGCCAGTTCTGGAAAAGTACCCTACCCTGCGTATAGACTTTGCCCACTACGGATGGCAGTATAACAATCTACAAAAAAACCCCATAACGGTCATCACTGCAGCGGCAACCAAAGTCCCTGACTCTCCTTGGTTTTATGAGTTGGTGGAGTTGATGCACCTCTATCCCAACATATACGCAGACTTCTCCTTTAGTGGAACTAACAGGGACTTCTACGTACAGCTGGACAACTACATAAAATCCCTTGAAGATGCGCAAGGAGAGACGGTTTTAGCGCGATCACTGTTCGGCTCGGATTTCAATGTGCATCTATTGAAGGTGGAGTCGTACAACTCCTACTACCGGATGTTTGAGCAATCACCCTTTAGTGATGATGCGATACATCGTTTTGTGCAGACAAATCCGATGCGTTTTATGGGTATTATAGATTAACCAAAAGATACGGAAACACTCTAGCGATTCCTACTGTTTTCAAAAGAATCCCTCTCTGCACTGCAGTAAGGGATTCTTTTGGTCCAGATAAACACCCGGTGGTGTTTTGCTTTCCAAGCAAAACCATAGGTGAAAATCAGAAAAACGGGTACTGCCTCTCTCCTGTAGAGATATTGGCTAGATGCTTGCTAGCATCTATACCATACAGAGCAAGGCACCCTTTCTTGCGTGCAGAGGTACCTCAGAGTCCCCTCAGCGCATTCTATACGGCAACGTTAAACATTCTACGACTCACTCCTACAAAGCTACTGGTGAAGTCAGAAAGGCTTATCATGAGATATTCCAGCGAGACGACTACAAGGGTGCTCCCATTTAAAAATCCATAGAATGCAAATGTATCTTTATTCGGAAAATGGGCAGCTAAAGTCCAAGAGATGAACAAGCTTCCAAGAAACTAAGCTAGATGGTTGGAAGGTATAAAAAGAGGAGTCAATGACCTTTCCCAAAATCACTGACCCCCATATTGCAAGCTTGTCTGTCCGGACCCGCTTAAGTTCTTTAGTTAGCTACTACGAAAAGCATTTTTGTCCTGCTTGTCTCCTGCACTGTATAGGTGAAGTTATGAGCATTGGACTCTACGACGAACATATCATCAAAAGTAGTAAAGGTAGTTTTTTCAGCAATGTACGCGGTAAGTCGGATAACTGCAGTCTCGTTAGCGAGGGCTGCAAACAGGGAAGTAGAGGCTATCGCCAACAGGACGGTGATCACTACTACTTTTACCAACTTCTTCATCTAAGCTTCTCCTAGTTATTACTTCTTACATCTATATGATGCTGTATAAGTAAGAAGATGTCAACACTTTTATTAGCTAATTTGTTGTAATGTAAAAAGTTACTAAATGTCACATGTTAGAAGAAGTTAATTTTAACTTATAACATATCACATCTCTATACATGTTATAAGTCTCTGTATAAGTTACTCTTGTTGATACGTATGACAGGCTAAAAACACCCCCTGAGTAGCTAGGATGCTGTTCTCATCTTTTTCTTACATGGTATAAGTTGCGGTATGACAGGAGACACTAAGTATCCAAGAGCCCTGGTGTGACGTAGGCTGGGTGGTATATGTTGGTTTAAGTTGAACTCACTATTGTTGATGATTATCAAAGAAATACACTTTGAAGGAAAATATCCCTCTTACTATCAGAGGAACCTGTAGGTTGTTTACTGTACAAGAAGTGGAATACCTAGGCCCAGTTACCTATAAGCAAAGAGAATAGAGAGTTACACACCCCTTACCCAACGCTGAATGCTCTCTTGGATTACAGGAAGAGCAGATGTTTGTAGCTTTTGATATATTCGGGTTTGTTTGGAGGGAGTGTCCCTTGCGCCGGATTCTGCTATCCATCAAAAAGAACTCACAGAAACGTGCTAGACGATTGTGCTCCTGGTTCCTGTATAAATAGGATACCAGTACCGGAGCCCCCTGGATAGCACATCCAGGCACTTCCCCATGGAAGGTACATCAAAGAGTTAGAGAGGACTGGGGAGAGAGTTACAGATGTATCAATGATATCATGACCCTGTATTATCGAGATAGCTTTTGACCTGAATAGTCCTGGAAAATCAGAAACCTAAAAAAACAAAAAATAAGGCAGACAAAAATGCCTGCCGAAGTAAAGATTATGTAGGAAATAGTGCTTAGTAGTTCTTTGCTTCCATTTCAAAATAAGCCTGTGGATGGTTACATACTGCACAAAGTCCTGGAGCCTTCTTACCGATGACGATATGGCCACAGTTGGAGCACTTCCAAATCTGGTCTCCATCTCTGCTGAATACAATGCCATCTTCGACATTCTTCAAAAGATCGAGGTAGCGCTGTTCATGGTGCTTTTCAATGGCTGCTACCATTTCAAAGAGTGCAGCAATCTTGGTAAAACCTTCCTCGCGTGCATCTTTGGCAAAATTTACATACATCTCAGTCCACTCGTAGTGCTCGCCTGCAGCAGCATCTTTAAGGTTAGTTGCAGTGGTGGCGATTTCCCCACCTTCCTGAAGGAGTTTGAACCAAATCTTGGCATGTTCCTTCTCATTGCCTGCAGTCTCTTCGAAAAGATTGGCTATCTGGACATATCCTTCCTTGCGAGCCTTTGAGGCATAATAGCTGTACTTATTTCTTGCCTGTGATTCACCTGCAAATGCTTCAGCCAGATTAGCTTCAGTCTTCGATCCTTTCAATTCCATACATTGCTCCTTTACTGCGCTTCGGCAGTATGCTTTTTTTGACAATCGGGACAAATCCCGTTAAAAACAAGTTCATAAGATTCCAGTTTATAGCCACCCGTATCAATGTTCTCACTTGTGAGGATAACGTCCTCTAGCAACTCAACATCACTGACCTGCTTACAGCTAGTACATTGGATATGATAATGCCTCTCAAGCGTCCTGTCAAAATGATCAGGTCCACCGAGAACACGCACTCGCTTCACCCTTCCCTCGTCTACCAGCATATTGAGATTCCTGTAGACTGTAGCCCGGCTAATGGAGGGATGCTTATCCACAATTGCATCATAGATCTGTTCTGCATTAGGATGATTATCAGCTTCTGAAACAGCTTCCCAAATCAAGCCTTTCTGTATTGTCTGTCTTTTTTCTTTCATATTATTCCTAATTGGTATTGTTTCTCATATAAGAGAATAAACCACAGAAGGGATTATGTCAACTTCTAGGAAACATATATAACGATTCAAGGATGTCCTATTTAAAACCATAATTCTCACTGTTGGCATAAAAGTCGTTGCTCATATCTTTGAAAAAACACTAATCTTACATTAGGTTTATAAGTATACCATACAGAAGTAATAATATGATGGTAAAAATACTTTTTTTGCAACAACTCCAGTAATGCTAAAAAACCATTCTGTAGAATCTGCATATTGTTAATTATACGGAAGCCCTATCCTATTGAGCCCTACCCTCTTAAGGGGTGCCATCAGGTCAAAGGCTGAATTCCAGCTTGTCTTCTGACGATGAGGTCAAGGAAGTCTTATGCATATGAAGGTAAGATGACCGATTCTCATCAGATAACAAAGAAGCAATAGATCCTCATGTTGTTCGCAGTGAAATCCAAGGTGTTTTCATACACCATGATCGACTAATCAACTCCCTGGTTACTTGCTTGGTCAGGGTATCCGTATTCTGTTATGGAGCCTGCCAGAAGATATGCCTAAAAAAGACCCCAAGCAGGTATGCCTGGGATCCTTAAGTATTATAGTGAAAGAAGAGCTACTTATCGCCTTTCTTCTTATCATCGAGCCAGAAAAAAGAATCTCTATTCTCTTCATCGCCTCTGGTACGGGTATCTTTGAACTTGTCAAATCCGTAGGGCTTTGGAGAGGACTTTCTCTCTCTTTTGTGTGCATCTGGTGCAGGTCTACCGCCACGGTCATCTCGATCCCTGAAGGAAGGCCTGCCACCATCACGATCAAAGGGCTTGCGCTCCCTGTCGCCATAGGAGGGTCTTCCACCACGGTCATCACGATTGCCACCATAGGAGGGTCTGCCGCCATCACGATCAAAGGGCTTGCGCTCCCTGTCGCCATAGGAGGGTCTTCCACCAC
>CAZPOJ010000083.1:0-13095 GCA_964588005.1 uncultured Sphaerochaeta sp. | reverse complement strand
ATCAAGGAGGCAGGAGCGTTGCCTCTGTGCTATAGGAGAACTGCTATGAACATTCACCGGATCATATACCTTGGCCTCTTGGCCACCTTGTTGGCAGGCTGTGCCGCCATACCTGTGGAACAACTGTCTTCCCCCCTGCCTGCTGAAGAGGTACCACCCTTGGACCTGAGCGGCTATTGGGAAGGTGCCCTGGCGATAAGCCCGACAGCTTCGTTGCAGATGGGCTTTAGCCTCACCAGGGGTGAAGAAGGGCTCCTTGAAGCCCTGCTACAGATCCCCTCTCAAGGGGTCAGAGATTTTCCCGTATCCTCTGTCCTACTGGAGCAAGCTCTTCTTACCATAGAGATCGAAGCGTTACAGGCGTCTTTTACCGGAACCTATGATGGTGAGGTAGAAAAGATTGCAGGAACCTTTGTCCAGATGGGACAGACGCTCCCCTTGGTTCTTCGCTTGGGAGTTCTCAGGGAAGACAGTCGGATACAAGATCCTGTAAAGCCCTATCCCTATATTTCTGAAGAAATTGTCTTCCTCCAGGAAAAAGAGGGCTTTCTCCTTGCAGGAACCATAACAAGACCAACAGGGGAGGGCCCGTTCCCCGCTGTTGTCCTGATCAGTGGCTCTGGAGCCCAGAATCGTGACGAGGAATTGATGGGCCATAGGCCATTTCTGGTTTTGGCTGATGCCCTTACCCGTAGTGGAATAGTGGTCCTACGCTACGATGATCGTGGATTTGCCGAGTCGGGAGGGGACGCAAGCCTAGCAACCACTTTAGATTTTGCCGATGATGCAGAGGCGGCACTGAACCACCTCAAGACCTTAGCCTATGTGGATACAGAGAATATGGGAATAATCGGACATAGCGAAGGTGGCATCATAGGACCGATTGTAGCCCAACGGAGGGAAGACCTGAGTTTTCTGGTCCTTATGGCAGGATCCGGAGTCGATGGGGTTGCGGTCCTTGAAGACCAGACAGCAGCGATCCTCAGAGCCCAACAAGCCCCTGAATCGGTCATCACCCAGGCTGTCACTACTAATCTGACCGTATACGCCACAATCCTGGATGAAAGCCTGACAATAGAGGAGCGAAAGGAGTCTGTCATGCAGGCACTGTTGGCAGTGGGGATGCCCCCCGAGCAAGCAAAAAGCCAGATTTCTGCCCTGTTCTCACCGTGGTACATGACCTTTCTTCGTCTTGATCCCTCCTTCTACCTGCAACAGCTCACTATCCCTGTCATGATCCTCAACGGAACAAAGGACACTCAGGTATCGGCAGCGCTCCATGTGCCTGCTATTGAGAGCGCGCTCCTTTCTGGGGAGAATACTCGCTTTACGACAAAGGTGTATGAAGGGCTGAACCATCTCTTCCAACCGGCAATTACAGGCTCTCCTGATGAGTATGCCTCCATTGAGATAACCATTGACCCGCAGGTACTGCAAGACATCTCCTCATGGATCGTCAGGGAGAGGCTTCAGCTCTGATGGACGCTTTTTTGTTTTGTCGCCATCAGCATGATACTTGTAGTGGAATTGTATTTTGCCTAGTAAAATAGTATGAAATTGCAATTCAGGCCCTCTGATATATTGCAACACACCCTGAAATTTGCTATTACTGTATTAATGTTAGCAGTAGCTAATACATTAATACATACAGAGAAGGTACTATACTTTGGCAATATCACGATCTCCAGTTTTGAAACGATGCAACTATCTCGGCTTACACCCCTTAGTGCTTGGGTATACCCACAAACCAAGTATTCGCAGACTGAAACCAACTCGGCGCCGCAAGCAAAGCGAATATGGGCGCCAGCTTATCGAAAAACAAAAACTTCGCTTTATCTATGGCGTGTTGGAGAAGCAGTTCAAGCTGATCTATGAACGAGCTGAAAAGGCGAGTGGAAATACCGGTGAAAACCTGCTCAGACTGCTTGAACTACGGTTTGACAATATCGTCTTCCGCTTGGGACTCTCCGCTACTCGCAAAGAGAGTCGTCAAAGGATTAATCACGGTCATCTGAAGTTAAACGGGAGGCGTGTTGATATTCCCTCAGTTACTTTGAAGGTGGGCGATATCATTACTGTCCATGATAAGGCCAAGCAAGCGCTTCTTTTGCGTAAGCTTTCCCAGAATAGAGCTCTACCCAACTGGCTCGAGTTCAATGAGCAAACCTTTGAAGCAAAGGTTGTATCCCTACCTCAGCGCAGCGATATTGATTATGAGGTTACCGAGTCTGCCGTAGTTGAGCTCTACTCAAAATAACAGCTGTTCTTTGTTCACTAGGGAGAAGCTGTAGAAAGGATTCGCTGGTGTGCCCGAGAGAGATTGACTTAAGGGATAGCATTTGCTTCTGCTATACATAGCGAAACAGAAAACCGGCAAACCCAAGCCACTTCTGCATACGCTTTGAACCCCTGTATCTACCCGTGCTTGATGGCATGAAGGTTTGTCCTCTAAAAAGAACTGAGAGGACACAAGATAAAACGGACTGGCTCCAGTCCGTTCTATCTTGGGGATCTTGTACTGTTTTGCTACTGCATGTTAGTAGACGTATTCAAACCATACATAATTGATAATTTCATTCTCTTTGGCTTCAACGGAGTGCGTGTAGCCCTTAGGAGTGAAGGTGATGTCACCTGGCTTGAAGTCTACGGTTTTATTGTCTGCGGTATAGCGGATGGAGTTGTCTTCCAGACCGTAGTACCACTGTGCCAAATCATCGTGCTTGTGGTCGCCGACAACGTTCGGCCCCGTTCCTCTTGCTACGCCCATGCTTGCCATGCCGAGTCCGCAAACATCATCATGCTGAATGACCGAGTAGGAGAGCATGCCAGGACCCTTGAACTTCTCTTCATAGCGAAGACACTGTGAGACTAGGCGGAAATGGGGTAGGGCCATTCTGGCATTGTCCATTTTGGCAACTTCCTTTTCAAGGAGGTCGATGGTAATCTCCAGCCACTCCAAATCTTCAGTTGCATAGAAAGCAAACTTCTCCGAATCGTACAAAGGGACAAATACAGCATTCTCTGTAATGTTGTGTGATGTTGACTCTGTTGTTACATAGCCCTTGCCCTTGGTGAAAAAGAAGATCTGGGTTTTTTCACCCTCTTTATAGGTTTCAGGCTCTACAGTATGTCCTTTGTCCAATGCATTCTGGTAGGTGTTGATCCTTGGCAAGGCACCCTCCAAACGGATGGTTTTTGCAAACCCATTTTTCTTCTTGCCTGTTAGATCTACTTTCTTCTCATATTTTACTACACTCATGTTCATTCCTCCTGCGTAATGCTGATATTTGAAAGTTGTTTTCAAATATTATGCTTATACTCATGATTAAGTGTTATTAGATGTTTGTCAAGCCTAGTTCTTTTCTGAATTTGAACTTGGTTATTGGTTTCCGTTTGACTTTTAAGAGCTATAATGCTTTAATCATTGCGATGCCTGCTCTGGGAAATTGGTTCGCTTTATGGCTATCTTGTTGGACAGGGAGGTTACAAAAAGGGGAAATCTCTGGATTTCAAGAGACAGGACTATCCCTGCAGATGGGGTTTTTATTGGTGGTAGTAAGGGAGGCTTGTGATGCAAAAACAAAAAACAGATGAGAACAAGAAAAGTGACCAGTACAGCACAAACGCTGTGGTAAGAACGCTCTCCTTGCTGGAGATACTGGTGGACAACTCCGGAGCACATCTTGAGGAGCTCACGCGAAAAGCCGGGATTCCCCGAGCTACTGTCTTTAGATTTTTGCAGACCTTGCAGAATGAAGAGTACGTTAGTAAAGATGAAGATGGCAGGTACTTTTTGACCACGAAGCTGTTCACGTTGGGAACACGAAGCCTGGGACAGGTTGAACTCAGTCGTCTGGCGAAGCCCTTTATGGAGAAACTCACGTTTGAACTGGCGGAAACCTGTATCCTGGGCATTCTGGATGCGAATACGGTAGTCTACCTCGACCGGGTCGAATCTAAATATAGTACCAACTACTTCGAGCGTATTGGCAAGAAGGTTCCCCTATACTGCACGTCAATGGGGAAAACCCTCCTTGCCCATATGGCCGAAGAAGCACAGGTTGACTACCTGAACACCACCCCTCTCATTGCATACACCAAGCATACCATCACCGATCGCTCAATCCTCGAACAACAGCTTGCACAGAGTAGGGAGACAGGCCTTGCCTACTCGTTGCAAGAGTATGAAGAGGACCAGATCAGTATCAGTGTACCAATCTACAGTTTTGAAAAGAACGTTATAGCGGCTTTATGCATCTGCTGGCCAACCTTCCGTCACTCGGAGAAGAAGAGAGAGCAGGCCACCAAGGCTCTGGTTGCGATTGCCAAGGATATATCAACTGCTATGGGGTACAATTCGATCTAGCCCTAGAGGGCTCCCCCTACAGCATGCACACTTTGCACCTAGAGAAAATAATCAGACATTTTCACGGTACTCACTAGAGTAGAAGCTGAACCTTTCTCTTCTTTTCCCTGGTTTCTCTCTATGGAGTAAGTAGTAAAAGGGAAGAATCCTTGGAGGTTAGCCTGTCCAAGCCCTCTGTTTTCCTATGATTAGGCTAGTTGTACACCGAGGGGTTTGGTGGTACGGTAGGGTATGCCATTTGATTTCTATGATCTTACAAACAAAAAGAAAACCGACCCCTCCTGGAGATTGATGACCGCTGATAATGGTCCCCTCATCATCGGGTTTTTTGACAGCGTGTTTCGTGAGGAGGGATTGCGGCACATTGGTGAGTATGAGCTTGTTCTTCGCCTTGATGATTATCTCTATGAGCTTACAGATGGTGTAGAGGATGCCCCTTTCCCAAGGTCTGCCAGTGAGTACCTTGATGACTGGACCAGCGGCGAGAAGGGGTGGCTGAGGAAGTTCTATCCCTCTGGCAGTGATATCCCCCATTATGAGTTGACTCCTGGCAGCGAAAAGGTCCTGCAATGGATTGATTCGCTTGCATCCCGTCGTTTCATAGGTACAGAAAGTAGGCTACAGACCTGTTTCGACCTCCTGAGGCAGATAGTCCAAGGTGTGGAACCTGACTCGGAGGTAAGAATTTTTGAACTGCAAGAGAAAAAACGCCAGATAGAGAGGGAGATAGAGCGTATCGACTCTGGTGATATCCCCATGATGGATCAACGGCAGATCAGGGAAAGATTCATGCAGTTCAAGCAGATAGCTCGTGACTTGCGAAGTGACTTCACTGCCGTTGAAAGTAACTTCAGGGAGCTCGATCGGGAGATCAGAGAGGAGATTGCCCTCTTCAGTGGTAATAAGGGCGAGCTGCTTGAACAGTTCTTCGGAGACCATGACACGATCAACAGATCCGATGAGGGGCAGAGTTTTCGTGCCTTCTGGGACTTTATTATGTCACCCGACAGCCAGGAAGAACTCTCCAGACAACTGGACAGGGTCTTTGCCCTTGAGGAGCTTGGGGACTTGAGAGCTGACAACACCTTACGAAGAATCCACTTCGACTGGATTGAGGCAGGGGAAAAAACCCAGCGGACCGTAGCCCGTCTCTCAGGGCAACTGCGCCGCTTTCTCGATGACCGTGTCATCCTTGAAAATCGCCGCATAACCGAGCTGCTTGATGCCATTGAGAAACAAGCTTTCCTGGTACGAGACCATAGCCTTACCCAGGACTGGATGGAGGTAGAGGAGTCGCGTGTCCAAATCAACCTCCCTATGGAAAAACCCCTCTACTCGCCACCACCGATACAAGAGTTGGTATCGATGATAGAACTTGAAGAGGAAGAAGAGATTGATACCTCTGGCCTTTTCAACCTTATATACATCGATAGAGAGCGACTGCATAGGACCATTGAACAAGCACTGAAGGATAGGGCCCAGGTTCGCCTTGATGAGCTGTTGGAGCAGAACCCTCTCGAACAGGGTCTTGCTGAACTTCTTACCTACCTGCATATAGCTGAAGAGGAGCCCTTTGCATCAGTATCAGAGGATGTACAGGATCATATAACGTGGAGCACCTCCACAGGCATGAGTCGGACGGCACGGTTTCCGAGGGTAATCTTCACACGAAGGAGCACACATGGAGCATCATGAAAATGATAGCATCTCAGAGGTGGTCATCCACCTGATGCGGGGAATCCTCTATAAGGAAGAAAAGCCAAGTATCTGGCAGGTCATGGAACATTTTGAGGGAGCTGTACGGGACTACCTCGCTGTCATCAACCTCGACCTTGAGATATATGACAGTGATGGGTTTGCCTACCTCAGGAGCAAGGAGCAGGAGGAGGGTACTCCCTCCCTGCCACGTATCATGGCCCGGCGACCTCTCTCCTACCCTGTTAGTCTTATCCTTGCTGTGTTGCGCAGGAAACTGACAGAGCATGATACCTACTCAAGTGAGCCTCGCCTTATCATTGAAGTCGATGAGTTTAGCGAGATGGTAGCGGCCTTCTTTCCAGCCTCCAACAACGAAGTCAGGGCTCTGAAGCGAATGGATGCCCACTTGCAGCGTATCCATGACCTGGGTTTTATCAGGTTCTTGGATGCCAAGAAGGAGAAATTCGAGGTCAAGAGAATTCTCAAAGCCTATATTGATGCCCAATGGCTCAGTGACTTCAAGGGTAAGCTAGAAGAGTATCTAGAGCACGGTTCAGAATCTGACAGAGGAGAAGATACTGATGTTTGAGGGTTTTTTTGAATTTGGTGATGATGATAGTTCTGCAGGCTTCAGGCTATCTGAGGTCCAGGTATATAATTGGGGGACCTTTCACAACAAGGTCGTCACCTTGACCCTTGATGGGAAGAACTGCCTCCTTACCGGTGATATAGGCTCAGGGAAATCGACCCTGGTCGATGCCATTACGACCTTGCTTGTCCCTTCCCAGCGGGTGGCCTATAACAAAGCCGCCGGAGCAGATTTTAAGGAACGTTCCTTGCGATCGTATGTGATGGGATACTACAAGTCAGAACGCAGTGAAGGGGGATATACCACCAAGCCTGTCCCGCTCAGGGAAGCGGGGACCACCTACTCGGTTATCCTCGGAATCTTCTATAACAAGGTGCTGCAGCAAACGGTCTCCCTTGCCCAGGTTTTCTTTCAGAAGGATACCAGTGGACAACCAGACAGGTTTTTCATTGTTTCCGATAGGCTTCTCTCCATCCAGGGGGATCTTTCTGATTTTGGCAAGGAGTTGTCAGCTCTCAAGAGGCGACTCAAGAAAGAGGATGCCATAGAGGTCTATCAGAGCTTTCCTGAATATGGAGCAGCCTTCCGCAGGCGCTTTGGGTTGAAAAATGAACAGGCCTTGGAGCTTTTTCATCAGACTGTATCGTTGAAGACAGTAGGAAACCTCACCTCCTTTGTCCAGGACCATATGCTGGAGCCCTTCGATGCCCTCACCCCCATAGGCAACCTGATACATCACTTTGAGGATCTTGATAGGGCTCACAATGCCATCCTGCGTGCTAAGAAACAGGTACAGGTCCTCTCTCCCCTTGTTGCCAACCTTGACCAATACCAGGCTGTCGATCAGGCGGTACACGATAAGGTTGAGGTACGTGATGGCTTGAAGTACTACTTTGCTTCATATAAGAGGGACCTCTTTACCGAGCGCCTGGACAAGGAGCTTGCGATACAGCAGAGACAGGCTCTTATGCTCGAGAGTTCCAACAGTCGGATTAAAACCTTGCAGCTTGACCGTGATGAGATCACCCAGTCCATCGCGTCCAAGGGAGGGGTACGTCTTGAGCTTCTTTCCAGTAAGAAGGAGGGTCTGGAGAAGGAGAAGAACTCCAGGCTGAGAAGGGCTGAAGAGTATGGCTTAGTTGCCAAAAGGCTTGGCCTCTCTCCTCTGGTGGGCATTGATCAGTTTGTCGACAACCAAGAGGTCTCTCGCAAACAGATGATCACCGTTATTGAAGAACGTAACGAGCTTGAAAACAGCAAGTCGGAGCTCGATTACAAGGTTCGCAATCAGAGGGAGGAGCAAGGAGCACTTGTGGAGGAGATCACCTCCCTCAAAGGCAGGAAAAGCAACATCGACGGGCGTCAGATTGAAATCAGACGCAAGCTCTGTGCAGAACTCTCCTTAGACGAGGACTCTCTTCCCTTCATCGGAGAGCTTCTTGCCGTGAAACCAGAACAGGTAGCGTGGGAAGGCTCCATTGAACGAGTGATGAGATCCTTTGCCCTGACCCTCCTAATTCCTGACTCCCTGTACAAAAAGGTTACCCAATGGGTCGACTCGACCCACCTGAAGGGGAGGCTTGTCTATTACCGGGTAGCTGATAGGGAGCTAAAACAGCCCGGAAGGGTTCTTTCTGGCTCCATCATTGAAAAGCTCATCATCAAGGACGATAGTCCTTACTCCGGTTGGCTTGAAAAGGAACTCACCAATAGGTATTGGGACCTTATCTGCTGTGAGGATCTCGAGCAGTTCAGACGGGTAGGCAGGGGTCTTACCCGTTCAGGGCAGATCAAGGGAAGTTCTATCCACCATGAAAAGGATGACCGGTTCGCCATCTCTGATAGAAGACGCTATGTGCTGGGCTGGATCAATACCTCCAAAATAGCTGAGTTGGAACGCTTGAAGCACCAGAAGGACCTGTTGATACAGGAGCTGGACTCCTCCCTCTTAGAAATCAGAAACAAGCAAGACCACCTTGAGCAGCAGATTCATGACCTAAAGCAGTTGATGAACTACGCCTTCTATGAGGAGCTCGACTGGAAGACCCTCGCACAGAGGATAGAGGAGGTGAACGCTGAGATAGATGCCCAGAGGCAGCTGCTAAAGAGCCACGCTGATGTCCTGGAGAGCCTCCAGCAAAGACTCATCCAGATTACTGCAGAGCTCGCCGCTGAAGGGGAAAAACACTCTGACCTCCTGATCAAGATAGGCAAGATTGAAAACAAGATCGAGTATCTTCGTGAGCAGTTAGAGAGTATGGAACAGCTTATTCTGGAAAGCCCCAAGCCACTGGATACGATACGGGCTACCATAGCACCCTTGGTTCGCACGTACCTTGGACAGAAAAAACTCTCCCTTGAGAATTGTGATAGTGCAGAGCGCTCCTTCCGCGAGAAGATACAAGGGGAGATAGATGCTGCCAAGAAACGGCTTGAGAGACTGAGAGACTCCATCATATCGGTGATGGGAGATTTTAACCGGGAATACCCCACTGAGACTCGCGAGATGGATCCGTCCATCGAGTCGGGCAGGGAGTATCGTGGCATTTTAGAAGAACTCGTCAGCGAAAACCTTCCCAAGTTCGAAGAGCAGTTCAAGATCCTGCTCAATGAGAATACCATCCGGGAAATAGCTGGTTTCCATGCTCGCCTGAACAAGGAGTACCAGCAGATCAAGGAGCGGGTGGATCAGATTAACAAGTCCCTGCATGGAATCGACTACAACAAGGACCGCTATATACTCCTTGAGGCGATGAACACCAATGATGTAGAGATACGAACCTTCCGACAAGATCTCAAGTCCTGTATCGAAGGCTCGTTGGGAGGGACGTTTGACCAGCAGTACAGCGAGACAAAGTTTCTGCAGGTCAAAGCCCTGATAAACCGCTTCAAGGGGAGGGAAGGCTTCTCCGACCTTGATAAACGCTGGAAGGATAAGGTCACCGATGTGAGGAACTGGTTCGCCTTCGCAGCCTCTGAGAGGTGGCGCGAGGATGATGCCGAGTATGAGCACTATACCGATTCAGGGGGCAAGTCCGGAGGACAGAAGGAGAAGCTGGCCTACACCGTCCTTGGGGCGTCGTTGGCCTACCAGTTTGGTCTTGAGTGGGGAGAAGTTCGTTCACGATCCTTTCGGTTTGTCGTCATTGACGAGGCTTTTGGAAGGGGCTCTGATGAATCGGCACACTATGGCCTGGATCTTTTCAAGCGACTGAACCTGCAGCTTTTGATCATCACTCCGCTGCAGAAAATTCATATCATAGAACCGTATGTATCCTCTGTGGGTTTTGTCCATAACCCTGCAGGAAAGGAGTCGCTGCTTCGTACCCTCACCATTGAGGAGTATAGAGAGGAGAAGGAGAAGCATACCCGATGATCGCGCCTCAGGAAGTGTATAAGAAACTGCTGGGTGAGTGGGAGCGTGGTTTCTTCTACAAAATGCATGCAACCTGTTTCCCCTATGCATATAGGCTCCCTCGTATCTCATCGAAGCAGATGACCGAGCACTTTAGTGCTGTAGACAGTTGGATCAGGCGTTTTGCCGATCATGCCAAACTCTCTCCTTTTCTGCAGTATGAAGAGGTCAACCATCGCCTTTTCGGTAAGAACAGCATCCCTGTCTCCCTACGATTTGAGGACCCACTCGAGCTTGCCTCCCTGCTTGGCAAGCGAGGTGAATGGGAGACCTTCATCACTTTGACCGAACTTTTAGCAAAGACGGATGGCAGCCTCCTGTCCTGGGCTATGCAGTATCCGATCAAGCTCCTTGAAGTCGCCTCTGACCTTGAGAAGCTCCTGCTCCTGTGGCGATGGATGATCGAGCATCCGAGACCCGGAATATATCTGCGGCAGATAGACCTGCCTGGGATTGATACGAAGTTCACGGAGAAGCATATGAAGCTCCTCTCCCAATGGCTTGATCTTACCTTGGAAGAGTCTCTGATAGATGACTCCTATAGGGGCGTCTCACAGTTCGAGAGGCGGTACGGGTTTTTAGGAAAGCCTGAACTTGTCAGATTCAGGCTGCTTGATGCTGATCTGAGCTACAGGGGATGTGATGATATTTCACTACCCGCAAAGCAGTTTTGTACCCTCTTTCAAGCAGGAGAGCCCCTGCCCATAGAACAAGTCTTTGTCATCGAGAATGATATTTGTGCCCTCACGCTCCCACTGGCCAAGAAGAGCTTGGTTATCTTTGGACGGGGGTATCATTTCGACCATCTAAGCGAGTGTGCGTGGCTTCATAGGGTCGCTATATGGTACTGGGGTGATATTGATACCCATGGGTTTGCCATCCTCGACCAGTTTCGAATTCTTTTCCCTCACACAAAGTCCTTTTTAATGGATAGGCATACACTGCTGGAGCACAAAGCCTCCTGGGTCCAAGAGCCCAAGCCGTTCACCGGTGTTTTGCCCCACCTGCATGCTGAGGAGGCGGCTCTCTACCAGGAACTCGCAGACGGTACGATAGAGGAGAATATCCGCTTGGAGCAGGAGCTTATACGCTACGGTAAGGTGGAATCAGAGATAGGGCGCATCGTATCCTTATGAGTGCTTAGGCTCACTTGCTAGAAGCAAAAGCAAACCTGCCTGCAAAGAAACGTAATAGTGCCTTCATCACGAATCAAACACTGTACCATCAACAGGAAAATCCCTTTAGGCATTAGATCCAGAATGCGAAATACTGAAATTCTACTTGGTGTACCTAAAGGTATGAGTAATGAGAGATTCTACTTATCACTACCTTCTGGAATATACGGGACTGCTGTCCTGCCAAAGCTAGGCGGTTCTAGTGATGATTTCTTCTCAAGCTTTACTGCTAAGGGTGAGCTATTATCTATCAAGACTACAAATATGGACACCTTATGCAAGCTTGCCTATGATATGCTACATGCAGATGGTGATCAGAGAAAGAGTTTATTGATGCTTTACGATGCAGAAATGGAAATCATAAAAATACCATGATAAGCAGTCCAGCGTTGCCGATGAACTATAAGGAGATTGTTCCAACATGAAAAAAACAGTACAGGTAGCAATGATAGTAGGTGTTATGCTGTTGGTGGTTTCCCTAATGGGGTGTAGGAAATCCTCAGGAGAAACTGTCACTACTAAAGATACCCCTGTGGTCGACTCCCAAAAACAAACAATTGCTGCTGAGATGTTTTCTGATAGAGATCTGGAAAGCGGCTATGATGAGGCGGCCAGTACCATACTTACGTTAGTGGACAATGCCATTGCTGTACACGGTGAAGGGGTGAAGGTAGAGGGAAATACCGTAACCATTTTTCAAGAGGGCACATATATTGTACGAGGGGCCTTGTCGGATGGCCAACTTATAGTTGAGGCAGATGATACTGATAAAATCCAACTTGTCTTGGATACTGTGACTATAAGCAACGCATCTTCTTCGCCCATATATATAAAACAAGCTGATAAGGTCTTCATAACCCTTGCAAAGGATTCAGAAAACAAACTGTCTGTGACCGGTGAGTTTATTGCCATGGATGAGAATACAGTTGATGCTGCAATTTTTTCTAAGGAAGATGTAACCCTAAATGGGAATGGATCATTGACAATCATCAATGAGTATGGAAATGGGATTACCTCTAAGGATGTAATAGTCATAACCGGTGGAACCTATGCGATCAAGACAAGTGGACATGGACTCGAAGGCAAAGATAGTGTTCGCATTTCTCAAGGAGAGTTTTCAATCGTTTCTGACAAAGATGGCATCCGCAGCAAAAATAAGGATGATGCTAGCTTAGGGCAGGTATATATTCAAAATGGTACATTTACCCTGACAGCAGCCGATGATGGTGTGTATGGAGCACGAGCAGTGCACATTGATGGTGGCAGTATTACCATTACGACCTGCAGGGAAGGTATTGAAGGGGCACATGTCCTGATTAACGGCGGAACCTTCAATATATACGCAACCGATGATGGGATAAACGCCACAACCTCAAGTACACACGAGGTGAGTATTGAAATTAATGGCGGTGACATAACCATTGTCATGGCAAGTGGTGATACGGATGCAATCGACTCTAATGGTGACATCTACATCAATGGTGGTACAATTAATCTAACATGTGGCTCCTCTTTTGATGCAGATGGTGAGATGTATCATACTGGTGGTACTATTGTTATCAATGGTGAAACGATCACAGATCTTGCTGCAACACTAAAGAGAGATAATCGGCCATAGGAGTGGGTTACGCACCCTTGTCAGGCGAGTCATCCCCCGACATCCGAAGCGAGGAGCCTGTTGCTATAAAACTCATTCGGAGTCAGGCTCAAGCAAAGGTTTTAGGACGATATATTGTCCACTTTTTTTAGAGCCTTCCCTTTGGACATATCCTTTATCACTCAGTTCTTTCAAGGCTTGTTGTAAAGTTCTGACAGTCATCTGCAAATCATCGGAAAGCTGTGGCTGTGTTAG
>CAZPOJ010000082.1:0-13716 GCA_964588005.1 uncultured Sphaerochaeta sp. | reverse complement strand
CTTGGCACTATTGCTTACTATACAAGCTGCATCTGAATTCAGATGCAGCTTGTATGGTGGGTCTAATCGGAGGTAATCACCTGGTGCTTATCTCAAACTAAAAAAGAGAGAGGATAGGGTCTGCCCATCCTCTCTCTTTAGTTGCCTAAAACGAATGCAATGGAAAAAATCACTGCCTTGTTTATATAGTTTGCTCAGTTCTTGAAATAATATCTTCCTGAGTCTCCCTTGAGAGGTTCGTAAAGAATGCTGAATATCCAGCTACTCGTACGATAAGGTCCCGATACTCTTCAGGGTTCTTCTGAGCCTTGAGCAGGACGTCTCTATCAACAATATTATACTGCACGTGCCACCCTTTCATGTCATCAAAGAAAGCGTGCAGCATGGCTGTTAGCTTTACCTTGGTATCTTTTGATTTCATCACTGCAGGGGTCAGTTTCTGATTTAACAGGACTCCTCCAACAATCTCATCTGTTTTTAACTTGCTGATACTCTTCATCACAGCAGTAGGACCATTCTGATCCATCCCCGCAGAAGGAGAGGCTCCTTCTGCAAGAGGCTTCCAGGCTTTTCTGCCGTCGTAGGTAGCAGGAGCCACAGCACCCGCAGGAACGTTGCCAGAAATACTGGAGGTCCCTCCAAAGTACTTGCACCCGATAGGACCACATCCATCTCGGATAGTTCTATACTTCTTAATCTCATCAAGATAGTAACTATAGGCTTCAACAAGTAGTTCATCGACATAGTTGTCATCATTGCCATACTTGGGAGCATAGTTAAGGATGGTTTGTCGCATCTCCTCACCGCCGGGAAGCTCGAAATTACTCTCGATTGCCTCCATCATCTGCTTGCCGGTATACCGCTTCTCATCAAAGACTAGCTTTTTGATAGCGGCAAGGGAGTCGCCTAAGTTGGCAATGCCTACTTGCAAACCCGATACCAGATCATACTTGCTCCCACCTTCATGAATAGTCTTGCCACGCTCCAGGCAGTAGTCGGTGAATGCAGAGCAGAGAATATCCGGTGCTTCGTCGCGCAATACTACATCAACAGCTGAATCTATGGCGATACCAGCTTTTGCATAAAAGCGAACCTGCTTCTCCCAAGCTTCCATCACCTGCGAAAATTCGGTGAAATCTTCAAGTTTTCCTATTCCTTTGCAGAACTGTTTTTTGCTGACTGGGTCTACTCCATCATTCATGGCAGCAAGGAAGACGCGCATAAAGTTGAGGAAATGTTTCCCCGTGCAACGATATCCCCACTTTCCAGGCACTGCAGTTTCGATACACCCGATGGCAGAGTAGTCCCATGCATCTTCCTCTTCAACCCCGTAGTTCAAGAAAGAGGGAATTACGATTGTGTCGTTATTGAAGGCAGGCATGCCAAACCCGGATTCAATAACATTGAGGCACTCTTTGAGGAAATCTTGGTTAAGGTTTGGGTGGAAACGGACAGAGAGGTTTGGCTGGGTCAGTTTTGTATTGTCCACTGAGCGAAGGATGAGAAAGGAGAGCTCGTTTACTGCATCTGTTCCATCCTGAAGTTGCCCACCGATAGTCACGTTCTGGTATAGGGGGCCACCAGCTGAGAAGCGGGTATGCGACCAAGAACGGATTTTCTTTACACTGACAAGCTTTAGCCAGAAATTTTCGAGTAGTTCAAGGACAAAGCTATCTTCCAGGATTTGTTCTTTCTTGTCGTGTGCATAGAAGGGGTAGAGGTACTGGTCCAGCCTGCCCAGTGAGAGGGAGTGTCCATTACTTTCGACTTGTAACACCATCTGTATGAAACAGGTCAGTTGCAGTGCCTCATAGAAGGTTCGGGGCTTTTCATATGCAACGTGTCTACAATTTTGCTCAATTAATGCCAGTTCTTCTCGGCGTTTGTCATCTTTTTCTGTTTGTTGCAACTCTTTGGCAAGATCTGCAAAGCGAAGGATATGGTGACTGAAAGCATCCATACTGATGATAACTGATTGATAGAAGTTTCTTTTACGGAGATCCTCTGCGGTGACAAAGTCAGTTTCTGCTAATTTTTGCTCTGCTACTTCTTTATACCATGCCAGGCCTTTCTCCATAATCTGGCGAAAGTGTGCTGCTATGTGTGCGTCCCCTGAGGTGAGGTTCCCTTCAGCTTTGATAATTGCCGTTTCATGCATTGCTGCCAAGTCTTCAGTAAAAAGGGCACGACCCTTGTCGAGAGTCGTTTTATGCTCCCAGTACGTACAGATTTCCAGCAATTCTTTTTTTGTATTTTCATCAGGGAAGAAGGCATCCCCACTTCGTTTTTCAAAATCATTGATCTCATTTTGAATCCATTCAACTGCATATTCTGGGAATATTGGAGCTGCGTAGATAGCAGAGGAGTGATTGCCTACCAAAATATCCTCTGGTTCGATACGTATGGACATCTGCTCCAGTGTTTTTTGCAGGGCATAAGCCCGCTTAAGTATAATGGGCTTGTTCTCATGTTGCTTGTACGCTTCTGTATAAAACCTTGCTCTTTCAATGCAAATTGTAGGTTTTGTGCTCAAGACTCTTTCTCTATACTCTTGTATTCTTTCAGTCATTATAGCCTCCATTGTTACAATTCAATAGTATTTCATCTTCATATGAAAGTCAATCTATATTTGTTTGAAAGCGTTCAAGGCAAAGCTATCTCCCTAGCAGTCATCTCATCTCGTTCGTTTTTGAAGCAAAAGGAGATTTCTTTCGACGAAAAGGTATAAGATATATGCACAGATTGTGTGTATCCTTATAGAGGAAGTGTTACGTTTCTGTAGGTATCTACAGTGAATTACAACAGAGTAAGAGACGTAAAAAACCTGATAAGTGGCTGCCTGTGGCTAGGAAAACAGAAGAGGCAACCACTTTTTGGTATGGTTGCCTCGCTTGCCTAGCCCTAATGGTGTTACGTATCGTGCCTTGTACCCTCCTGGTAGGAGGCTCTTAGTTTTTTCCTGGTACTTTGAACTCAACAAGGGGACTCTGGTAACGCTCAAGGATCTGTGTCTCTACCATGATACCCTCGTCGAGGTAGTCGATGCTCAGCACCTGCCCCGAGCGTCGTATATGTGCAATAAGGTCGTAACGGCTCTCTGGGATCAAGTAGTAGGTGACAGGGCAGAGCTCATGCAGGGTCTCTCCTATCTGGACCAAGAGGTCATCAAGACCTTCGCCTTTCAGCACAGAGGTCTCAATGGTTGGGCTGTACATGCTTTTAAGGCGGGCTACTGCAAAATCATCATGGACGGTGTCCATCTTGTTTATCATGACGATGGCGGGCTTGTCCGTACAGCCAAGCTCCTCCAGTACCCGTACTGTTGTGGTGTAGCTTCCTATCATGTCCGGGTGCGCGGCATCACAGACAATAATGAGGAAGTCTGCATACTTAGCCTCCTCCAGGGTGCTTTTGAACGAGTCCACGAGGTTGTGCGGGAGGTCGCTGACAAAGCCAACTGTATCGGAGAGCAGTACTTCAGCTCCTCCTGGGAGCTTTACTGCCCTGGTTGTCGGGTCCAGCGTTGCAAAGAGCTTGTTCTCCACCAGTACCTCTGCCTGGGAGAGGGCGTTGAGCAGGGATGACTTTCCGCTGTTGGTATAGCCTACGATAGCCCCAAGGGGGATGTTGCTGTTCTGTCTTTGGGAACGTTGGATTTGCCGCTGCTGCTGGACCTTCTTCAGTTGGTCTTTCAAGAAGGTTATCTTCTCCTTGATCTGCCTTCGGTCAAGTTCCAGCTGCTGCTCACCTCCACCTCTGGTTCCCTTCACCCCTCCGTGCTGGCGTGAAAGGCCGGTCCACATCCTGGTTAGACGAGGAAGCGAATACTCAAGTCTGGCAAGCTCGATTTGCAAGCTTGCTTCCTTGGTCGCCGCCCTGTCTGCAAATATCTGCAAGATTACCTCGTCGCGGTCTATGACACAGCACTCCAATTCGCGTTCAAGGTTTCTTTGGACCCTTGGGCTGATGCCCTGGTCAAAGATGACGAGGTCACTCTCATAGGTGTCTATGAGTGTTTTGATCTCTGCAACCTTACCGCTACCGATGAGAGTAGCGCTGTTGGGCTCTCGCATGGGTATCATGAGGATATGGACCGTCATCGGTCCCATGGTGCTTACCAGGGCACGCAGCTCTTCGCCGCGGTGCTTGGCGTGGACCCTATCCTCGGTGGCGGGGACAAGGACAAGCAAAATTGCCCTTTGTCGTTCTATCTCTATGTCATGTATTTGTTTTCCCTTGACAGTGGGATCTTCTTTTTCAGTGAATGTGTCGATTTCCATTGGAGATAACTATAGGGCGGGTGACCAGAGAAGTCAATATATGCTACACTGGCTCCCCTAGCTCCACTGAGCATATACGAGGTTAATGTATGGGTTTGAATTGCGGTATTGTTGGCTTGCCCAACGTCGGTAAATCGACAATTTTCTCCGCTTTGACGGCAGCTCCTGCCGAAGTTGCGAACTATCCTTTTTGTACTATCGATCCCAATGTGGGTATCGTTAGCGTCCCTGATACACGTCTGGACAAGATTGTTGAACTGATCCCGACTGAACGAGTTATTCCGGCAACCTTTGAGTTTGTTGATATTGCCGGCCTAGTAGCCGGTGCTTCCAAAGGTGAAGGCTTGGGCAACAGGTTCCTCGCTTCCATCAGGGAGGTAGGAGTCATCGCCCACGTTGTGCGGTGTTTTGAAGATGGAGATATTGTCCATGTGAACAATAAGATCGATCCTGCAAGTGATATTGAGACCATCAATATTGAGCTTGCCCTGGCTGACTTGGAGACGGTGAGCAACCGGTATGCCAAGCAGGCAAAACTTGGTCGATTGGGCAAGGAAGCGCAAAAAGAGAATGAAAAGACGCTTCCTTTGCTAGAAAAGGTGAAGACATGCCTGGAACAGGGCAAGGCTGCACGAAGCCTCAAGCTTGAAGAGGACCAACTGGCCATGCTGCATGACCTGCACCTCATCACGCTCAAGCCTGTCATCTATGTTTGTAACGTGGATGAGGATGGCATCTCTGAGGAGAATGAGTTTGTGCAGGTAGTAAAGGCTATCGCCAAGGAAGAGGGTTCGGAGGTCATCGTCATCTGCGGCAAGATTGAAAGTGAGATAGCTGCCCTGGAAACCGATGAGGACAAGAGGGATTTCTTGGAGTCCGTAGGTCTTGAGGAGTCCTCGCTGAACGGCCTTGTCCGTCTTGCCTACCACACCCTTGGGATGCGTACCTTCTTTACAGCAGGTTCGGACGAGAACCGTGCCTGGACCTTCCGCTCTGGCTATAAGGCCCCCCAGGCTGCCGGGGTTATCCACACTGACTTTGAGAAGGGCTTCATTAAGGCCGAGGTCTACCACTGTGAGGATCTTTTCTTCTACAAGACCGAACAGAAGGTCAAGACGGCAGGAAAGCTACGTATCGAAGGCAAGGAGTACCTCGTCAAGGATGGGGATGTCATGCACTTCCGGTTCAATCTGTAACAAAGGTGTTTGAAGCAAGCGTTTTGTTAGAATTCTAGCAACGGCAACAGCAACACACAGCACAAAAAAGAGATCCTTGGCTTGAGCATGGATCTCTTTTTGTGCTGTGAAGGGTGATGGACGCGCTTTACTGTTGCATACCATCTACGGTCACTACCCTTGTTCTCCTACCAGGTCACCGAGAAAGTGATGGGGTCGGCAAGCAGGAGGAAGTCGATGAGGGGGAAGCTGAACTCATAGAGGCTTGCTCCCACCTTCTTTCCATTGGTAAACCCCTTTATGGGCTTGGGTGTTGCTATCCGTAGCGTGATGGTGGACTTCTCGATGGCAGGAGGTCCCTCTTCTCCGAGCATGAAGCTGATCATCTCCAGGTAGTCGTCAGCCTCCAGGCCCTGGTTATAGACAGGGCCAAAGGCCTCAAAGTTCTCGTCTGCGAGGAAAGGGATGACCGGAACGAGTTGGTGGTAGTTTTCCATCGAGAGGTTGAAGGTCAGGCTATTCTTGCCCAGCTTAAGCAGGCTCTGGTTGTTTCCAGCCCCGAGCTCGTTGAAGAGCTTGTCCAGATCCATGAAGTTGAAAGACCCCTTGTAGGCATTGCCCTCCAGTCGTTGGATCTTGACACTGTTTGTGGTGCTGCTGTACCTGAGAGCCCTGTCAAAATCATCGATTGCGCTCTCCAACAAGGAGGTGTCTCCTTCATCGGGGGTGAACTCGCTGAAATCTTCAAGCACGGCAATAAAAAAGTCCTCGACAGTGAAGTCGTAGGCGGAGCTGTTGTATCCTTTATCCTTGAACGAAAGCTGTTCGGTCACCACACACGAACTAGCTGAAAAAAGAAGCAACACGGTCAAAGAAGCGAGCAGGATATGTTTTTGGGTTTGTTTTATCACTTGATAATCCTTATTGCATAAATGTAAGTGATATTTCCCTTGCAAGCAAGGGAGTAGTTACAGTTTTTGTTCAACAAAACCTATAGAGCCATCCTCATGCTCGACAATACCCAGGGTTTGTGGAGTTTTCCTGGGATGTTTAGCAAGAAACTTCTCTATATGCATGAAGTCGAGCTTGGCAATTTCATCGAGTTCGTAGGAGATTGAGATGATGGGATTCTCTCCTGTCTCCCGTAGAAAGGCAACCCCCTGGTGCAGTTCCATAAACGAAAGAAGAGGTGGCAGATATCTCTCTCGCTTCAATTTTTTCAAAAGATCACGTACAAACTGCTCCTGCAGTTCGTAGATATCCAGTTCGGTGGGGTCTATGTTTCTGTTCTTCTTGAGAAAATCCGTATAGGTTGCAAAGTAGGAGAAGAGCGTACTAGGGGAGCATTGTGCTGCTTCACAGAGGGTGTGCATCCACATGCTAGCTTCACCCTTAGTGTACAGGAGGTCACAGGCGTCCTTCAGTTTTAGCGCCTTGGCGATATCTTCTTCGGTGTAGGTGGGGGTGGTTATGACGGTGTAGGGTGCATCCTTGTCGTGCTTGATGCCTAGTTTTTCAGCATCGTCGGCAAGTTCGGTCCCCGGTAACAGCGATAAGGCGAAGATATCTATGTTGCTGGGCTTGCACTTTACGGTGAAGTCAAGGCTACTTAGGAAGATGGAGAGTGAGTCGTGGGGAAGTCCTATGATAAGGTCGAGGCCGAAGACGATTCCTCGCTTGATGAGAAGCCCTATTTTCTCTAGGAAAAGGGCAGGGTCGAAGCGCCTGTTTATAGCCTTGAGAACCTCTGGGCTGGAACTTTGCAACCCGATCTGCAGCGAACAGTTGAGCTGGGCGAAGAGGTCTGCAAGTTCCTCGTCCAGGAGCTCTGCTCGCAACTCGAAGATAAAGTGAATCTCCTGAGCCCTATCAACAAGGAGTGAGAGCATCTCAACGGTTCTTTTCTTATCCATGTTAAAGGTGGGGTCCAGGATAAACACCTCCTTGACCTGCTTCTCCAGTAGATACTCCAGCTCCTTTTCGATACGCTCGTAGCTGAAGTGTCTCACCCTGCGTATACCTTTGGATTCAAAGCAGAATGAGCAGCTGAAAGGACAGCCGCGGGTCATCTCCCAGAGAATCGACGCCCCTGGCTTGATAAAATCATCAGCAGCGCCTGAAAGGAATACCGACTCAAGCAGGTTCAGGTCCTGGGGAAATGCATAGGAAGGTGCCTTTCCCTTGGTCAGTATTCCCTCTCCTTGGGCATTTTCTCCGTCAAGCAGCTGGGCGAGAGCCTTGGCTGTGCTCTCTTCTCCCTCTCCGAGGATAAGGAAGTCGAAGAGGTCAAGGTCGAAGCTCAGGGGGTTGGCGGTAACTTCGGTACCGCCAGCGAAAAGGGTGACCGAAGGGGCAATCTTTTTCAGGTGCTGGGAAAACTGGTCAAACCAGCTTCGATTCCAGAGGTAGATCGAACACCCTATATGGGTTGCCTGGCCCTCTGCGCTTCTCACTGCCGCCTCTATGGGGTCGTCTTCAAGGGTATAGGGGGCCAACTTGCATAGGTGATGCTTGAGGGCGGGGTGGTGCTCTATTGCTGTCTGCACTGAGAGTGCTCCAAGGGGGAAACTGAGGTTTCCTTCCTCGAGACAGCATGATATGATCTGAATTTTCATCTGTCGATAGTACTGGCTCTGCTATTCTCTTGCAAGCATATGACAGGAATGATAGAGTTTATGTGGAGTGCTTATGAAACGCATACTAACGGTAACTCTCGTGCTTTTCGTTCTCATATCCTCTGTTTCGGCTATGGAAGCCTGGGTTTTAAAAAGTTATCCTAACCAAGTTGAAATTTCTTGGAGTGCAGTGGAGGGGGCTGCTTGGTATGATCTGTACCTGGATGGTCAGTCGATACAGCGGGTAAAGGCCCCGACGCTCACCCAGCGTTTGGGCTCTAACGAGGATAGTTTGGCATCTAACCGTGATTATCAGTGTATAGTAGCTGCTAGGTCAGCCAAGAATGTAACATTGGATGCTGTCAAGTTTGCTGTACGGACAACCAGCTGGGCGGGCCACTACTATTGGACAAACCTCACCGACGATGACAACAATGGCCGGTGTAGGCGTTTGCATCTGGAGGTGCGTGATACTAGTGAGGGGCTTGAGGTGTATGGATACTTCCCCAGTGAACCTGGAAAGGCTTTGAAGCTTTTCCCGCTATTTCCTATCTCTGAGGAGTATCCCCAGTTTGATTATCAGGGAAAGGGAGAGGTGGAGCTTGCGTATCGTACCAATGCGACGGTGTTCAACACAACGAACATCGAACCCAGAAGCTGGCAGATTGTAGAGCAGGAGGTAAAGAATGCATCTTTGAGGACAGTTATTTCCACAAAGGTGGGAATTTTTTCTTTTAAGACTGAATCCCTCATGCTTCTTGAAGTTTCAGAAGCAGGGGAGAAAAGGGTATTATTTCATAATACCGGTAGTGGATTGGCCGCTAGTGGTATGTTTCAATCTCCCAATCCGGGGGATAATGGTGTTTTTGTTTTCAAGCAATAGGGGAGTTTAGCAGACATTCCCAAACAATAATGCGTTGACAAACCCATTGTACGGCATTATATAGTGATAGGCTATAAGGTTTCGAGGCATTGAGGAGTGCACTGCATGGATGATTCTAAAATTCTCATCATCGTCGAATCGCCAACCAAGGCGAAGACGATTTCAAAATTTCTTCCTTCGACCTGTACGGTCGTAGCAAGTAAAGGTCATATTAGGGATCTGCCCGAAAAACATATGTCCATTGATGTGGAAAACGATTTCGCTTGTGATTATAAGGTGGTTGAAGGCAAGGAGTCTTTGATCAGGGAGCTGAAGAAGAGTCTCAAGGGTGCCGACAGGCTTTTGTTGGCAACTGATGAGGACCGTGAAGGGGAAAGCATCTCGTGGCACCTTGTAGAGGTGCTGAAGCCAAAGATCCCCTACCAGAGAATGGTATTCCATGAGATTACCAAAAGTGCCATACAAAAGGCCCTTACCAGCGGTAGGGACCTCAATGAACACTTGGTACATGCCCAAGAGAGCCGCAGGGTGGTCGACCGCCTCTACGGATATACACTCTCACCCACCCTGTGGAAAAAGCTTGCCAACAAAAAACTCTCCGCCGGACGGGTGCAGTCGGTAGGATTGCGCTTGACCGTAGACCGTGAGCGACTGCGCATAGCCTTTTTACAGAGCACCTACTTTGATGCGAAGGCTGAGTTGCTCTCCTCCTCCAAGCAGAGCTATGAGGCGAGGCTGACCTCCTACCAGGGCAAAAGTCTTGCAGTGGGAAGAGATTTTGATCCTGTAACGGGCATCTACAAAGGTGGCGAGAAGAAACTGCTCCTGGATAAGGAGAAGGTTGAACAGATAGTCACTGACCTTGAAAATGCAACCTATGAGGTTACCGATATTCAACGCAAACCGTTTATCACCAGGCCAAGCATACCCTTTACCACCAGCACCTTGCAGCAGGATGCCATCAAGAAGCTACGCATCAGTGCATCGGATACGATGCGCATCGCCCAGAAGCTCTATGAGAATGGGTACATCACCTACATGCGTACCGATAGCCCCTCTCTCAGCCAAGAAGGGACCCAAGCTGCACGCACCCAGGTTGAAAAACTCTATGGCAAGGACTTTCTCTCTCCTTCAGCCAGATATTTCAAGGCAAAGAAAAGTGCTGGGGCTCAAGAGGCACATGAGGCCATCCGCCCCTCAGGGGATACGTTTCGTATCCCCTCGGAGACCCCTCTTACCGGTAAGGACCGCGCCCTCTATGAGTTGATCTGGAAGCGCACCCTTGCCTCTCAGATGGCCGATGCCAAGAAGGCGACCACCAGTGTGACCGTCAAGGCGAAAGAGGCCCTGTTCACCGCCACAGGTACTCAGATTGTGTTTCCCGGTTTTCTGCGCGCTTATGTTGAAGGATCTGATGACCCTGATGCTGCCTTGGAGGACAAGGAGACCTTGCTTCCTCCCCTCAGCGTTGGTGAGATCTGTCCCTTGGTAGCTTTGGAGAGCTTGGAGCACCAGACCAAGGCTCCCGCCCGCTATACCGAGGCTTCGCTTGTGCAGGAGTTGGAGAAGCGTGGTATCGGGCGTCCTTCAACCTATGCGACAATCCTCAAGACCCTGATGGATCGCAAGTATGTGGTCAAGGAGGGCTCTGCCCTGGCTCCCACCTTTACCGGCTTTGGTGTCTGTCAGTTTCTTGAACAGAATTTTATGCAGTTCATCGACTATGACTTTACCTCCAATATGGAGAATGCCCTTGACCATATCGCCGAAGGCGAACTGGACAAGGTCACTTTCCTCAAGGATTTCTATCTCGGTGAGAATGGGCTTGAGAACCAGAACAAGGTGCAGATGGAAAAGGACAACAAAGTTGCCTCCAAGACCTTGTCCCTGCCACATATCAGTGAAGACAACCCCATTTTCATCGGTCCCTACGGCCCGTACGTGCAGGGTGCCGAGGTTGACGGGAAAGTTCAGTATATATCACTGCCTGCTACCTGGCTTCCAGGAACTATTACTGATGAGGAGGTTAAAGCACTTATCGCAAAGGGTAAGGTAAAGATTGAACCTGAAGAGCTGGGCACTGGTGTTGTAAAAGGCGAGCCTGTAAAGCTGATGAACGGTAGATTCGGCCCCTATTGGCAGGAAGGTACCGGAAAAGATTCCAAGCGTGCAAGTATTCCAAAGTGGATAAGTGAAGCATCCCAGGAGCATGATCTTGCAATTGCCAACAAGTACCTCTCCCTGCCCAGGATCCTGGGCAAGGACAAGGATGGCCACGATATTGTTGCTGCCAAGGGTAAGTTCGGTCCTTTCATCGAGTGTAATGGTGAGTATAGGAACTTGAACAAAAGAGACCATGATGAACAACTTTTCTCCATTACGTTGGAAGAAGCGCAAGCCTTGCTTGCAGAAGAGAAACCCAAGGCTGGAAAGAAAGGGGCAGGACGGGGTAAAAGTTCTGCTTCGGTAGTCAGGAAGCTTGGAGATTTCGAGAAGGAGGCCGTTGCTTTGGCAAGCGGTCGATATGGCTTCTACTTAAAGGTAGGCAAGAGCAATGTGCCCCTGCCTGCCAAGTACAAGAAGGATGAGGCGCTCACCGAAGCCCTTACTCTGGAAGAGGCCATTGAAATAATTCGCGCCAAGCGCGAGAAGGATAAGAAGTAAGAGATGGCTAAACTTTTGAGAAAGGGCCCTCCTCAGCGAAGAAAAGCAACTATCACATCCGGCAATGCCGTAGATGTGCTTGGTTCTGAGTTTCGCTTGCAAAAGGATAAGGTGCTCAGTACTCTCAGGAGCGTAGGAATTAATCTTGAAGGTTCCAAATCTGTAGAAGAGATGGACCTTTATCGTGAAGTCATTGCCTGCAAAGTAGGGGACTTCACTAGGTTCAAAAGTGGAAATGAGCCTTATTTAGCTAAGTTGGATGAACAACTACGCGCCTTTGATGAATTGTATGTGGATACTGCGCCCATTATCCAGGAGGACTGGTTTTTGCATTTTGTTTCCAATGCAGAGCCTATCCTCAAGCGGCGCAAGAAGAAACTGCTTGTCCTTGAGAAGACCATGGAAGAACTCCATGGCCTTAAGGACAACCCCGAAAAGGATAAAGAGGTCCGGGTCCGCTCTACCATTCGACCCGACCTGCTGCGACTCCTCGCCCGAAAGGGTGTTGTACGTATAGGTGATACTGGAAGCACCGGTATAGCTGATGATCACCTGGTGGAGCTGTTTTCCCGTATTGGTAGCAGTAAGAACCTGATGCTCATCACTCAGGACCGTGAGCTGAGCGAAAGGATTGTCGCCTTGGCCCATAAGCTCGAACAGGAACCGGGTACGCCACCTAAGCTCCCCTGGTGGAAGAAAATCTTCGGTTCTGCTGAAGATCGTGCTCCTGTCTCCCATAGGATGGTTGTTTGCAAGCTGGTGGAAGAGGGTAAACTGAAACGCTGTTATATCTGTCCGGAGTGTAATGAGAGTTATTATGACGAGCTGGTTGACTGCGAAGGGTTTGTCCTTTGCAGCCGCTGCTACGCTGACCTTAAGGAAAAAGAGGCAAAGCAGATTGCTGCCAAGGATTTGAAGCATGCGCTTGAACTGAAGAAAGAAGAGGCCCGACAGAAAAGACTCCGTGAAGAAGCTTTGGCAAAGGAGCAGGAGAAACCTGTGTATACTGTTGCAAAGGCACTTGAGCGCAGAAGAAAGAAGTTCTGGCTTGTCTTTAGCCTAGTGGCGGTCATTGTGATCCTCTTGGCCATTGAGATCTACATTATTGCAGTGTAGCTAGGCTGAAACAAAGAAGTATCACTGCATGTAGGGAATCCCTACCTTTAAACGAACTGAAGAACGAATGAAAGAAAATGGAAACACAAAGAACCGCTGCCTTAGGGTAGCGGTTCTTTGTTGGGTGGCAAGAGGAACTTAGTAGAAGAGAGTTATCAAGGATGGTTCATCACTATCCCTGAGGTGGATTATCTCGGGAATCTCAGGGTGGTGTTCCTTACAGGACTGGGCAAACAGACTCCTATGGCACTCTTTTGGATCCTTTTCATAGCACATGAGTGCAGTATTTCCTTTCTGCAGGAAGCTGTTTGCCAGCTTGGTATATTCCTTGCTTTTCGGCAGTACGTTCTCTTTGTACCAGATCAGCAGGTCCTGATGGGTTCCATCCTTGAGGATCTCGTTGCGTACCACAGAGGGTATGCCGACCTCAGGGATGGAGAGGTACCCTATCTTGGCTCTATTGAGCCCCTCTTCAAGGGGTTTCTTGCTGAACTCCCTACGCCTTGAGATGGTTGTCTCGCGAACATCTATCACACTCTGTATGTCATGGAGGAGCAAGATTTGTATAAACTCATCCAAGGATATCTTCTCATAGCCGATAGTGTAGAGGGCTCGCCTCGAGTTCCTGATGGTCTCTCGTATCTTGGCAATCTCGGATCGACTCTTGCTGTTTAGCATGTCAAGCTTTTCCTTTGGGAGATAGATAGCGTAGAAAGGGTTCATTGTGGTGGCAATCGCAATGAGGTCCTGTTCACTTTTTTCCAGGTACTCGCCAAGGGTGGCATCCACAAGGTGTTTGTCCTCATCCTTTGGCATCATCTTCATTTCGTATTGATCGGCATTGATGCTGAGCAGCTGCTCTGATGAGTCGTCTTGCGCAAGCAGTTTTCTTTTCAGCATTGCAAGGGTATCGCTTTCCAGGACGAGAGAGAGTGGTCCCTCTTCTGTTGGGATGAACTGATAGTGTTTTGTATGGCTCTGTC
>CAZPOJ010000081.1:0-13724 GCA_964588005.1 uncultured Sphaerochaeta sp. | reverse complement strand
AAACTTTTCGGGAAATCTGACCCGATGAGCGAAATGGCACAGTAGGAGGCCTAGCATGAAAGAAAAACAGACTCCCCTGTGGTATTTCGCCAACACGCTCAAGTGGATCTTGCTGGTCACGTTACTGGCTTTAGCCCTGCTTCCCCTGATCTGGTTGTTCATCAGTTCGCTCAGGACCAACCTTGAGCTACAGGTATCCCCCTTCGGATGGCCTGAAAAGATGCAGTGGAGCAACTATGCCAATGCGCTGGCTATGGCAAGTCTTCCCCGGCTGCTGATGAACTCAATTGTCGTGGCGGCCAGTGCTGTGGTGCTCAACACCCTGATAACCAGCATGGCAGCCTTCATTCTTTCGCGAGAGCAGTTTAGGGGAAGGGATATCGTCTATACAGTACTGACAGCAGGTGTCCTGGTGCCGGTCATATCTTTCATGGTGCCTTACTTCTCCCTTATCACGCGCAGTGGCCTATACAACTCCCTGACAGCCCTTATCTTTGTCTACGCTGCAGTAAATATCCCTGTCTCCATCTTCCTGGTGACAGCCTTCATGAAGAGCATCCCCAAGGAGCTTGAGGAGGCGGCTATCATCGATGGGTGCGGCTTCTTCAAGCGCTTCTCAAAGATTATCCTTCCGCTCTCCCGTTCCGGTTTGGTGACCGCTGCTACCTTCTGTTTCATCTACTCATGGAATGAGTTTGTCATGGCGATGCTGCTTACTTCGAGCATCGAATCCAGGACCATACAGTTGGGAATAAAGTTCTTTTCCAGTCAGTTCATCACTGACTACAGCAGCATGTATGCTGCGGTGATCATCACCATCATTCCCAGTATCGGGGCGTATATTTTCCTACATGATAAAATTATCGGTGGACTTACCACCGGAGGAGTTAAAGGCTAGCCATGATCAGTTGTACAATGCAAAAGGACCGTCTGCTTGTCCTGTATAATAAGCTTACCCTTATTGACCACACATCCTCTTCTCCCTGTATCCAGCTATACAAGGGGTATGAGACGATAGATATGTATCGGGGGAACTATTTCATAGAGGACAGCCTGCAAGAGAAGGTGGGCTTGGACAAGTATGAGCTCTCCCAATCCTTGAAAGAGGGTAGGGTCCACTATACCATCAGGTTTTATCATCAGGGGGTGGAGATGACCTCTACCCTCTCCGAACAAGGGGAGAGGCTGGCCATTACCTTCTCTGCCATGCCTCCTGGGTATAACCGCCTAGAACTGTTTTTCTTCGCTCAGGAGAGTGAGCATATCTATGGTTGCGGGGAGCAGTTCTCCTATTTCGATCTTCGGGGAAAGAACTTTCCCCTCTGGACAGGCGAGCAGGGTGTAGGCAGGAACAAGGAGACTGCCATCACCCAGATTGCCGATAGGGAGGACAGGGCAGGGGGAGACTATCATACGACCTTCTATCCCCAGCCCACCTTTGTCTCGACGCGCGGCTATTTTCTCCATGCCGAGACGTATGGCTATGCTGATTTTGATTTTAGGGCTCCTACAGCGCACCGCCTGCTCTTCTGGGATGTCCCCTCTGAGATAACCATCAGTGCCAAACCGACCTTGCTTGAGGTTGTACAGGATATATCTGCCCTGCTGGGTAGGCAAGGTCTGCTGCCCTCCTGGGTCTATGATGGTATTATCTTAGGTATACAGGGCGGGACAAAAACCTGTCTGGACAAGCTTGAGCTGATGCAACGATCACAGGTTCCTGTTGCAGGTATCTGGGCACAGGACTGGCAAGGGGAGAAGTATACCTCCTTTGGTAAGCGCCTCAGATGGAACTGGCAGTGGGATCCCACGCTCTATCCCGATTTGGACAAGGAAGTTGCAAACCTGAAAGAGCAGGGGATTCGATTCCTGGGATACATAAATCCCTACCTGCTGGAAGGGCATGCACTCTATGAGAGAGCGAAGAGTGAGAATCTGCTCGCCCTCAATGCCGAAGGGACTCCCTACCTGGTGGATTTTGGTGAGTTTGATGCCGGGATCGTGGACTTCACCAATCCAAAGGCAACAAGCTGGTATGTCAGCGTAATAAAAAAGGAGATGATCGACTTTGGCCTTGGTGGATGGATGGCAGACTTTGGGGAGTATCTTCCCACTGATGTGGTCCTCCATGACAAGAGCTCCGCTCTGTTGGCGCACAATGCATGGCCTGGCATCTGGGCAGAGGTAAACAAGAGGGCCATCGTAGAATCAGAACAAGAGGAAGAGATCCTCTTCTTCATGCGTGCAGGCAATGCACGCAGCCTCTCCTCGTGCCCTATGATGTGGGCAGGAGACCAGAATGTTGACTGGTCAGAGGATGATGGCCTGCCATCGGTTTTGACCAGTGCCTTGAGCCTTGCAATGAGTGGAATGGGTCTCCATCATAGTGATATCGGTGGATATACAACCCTATATGGGATGAAGCGCTCAAAGGAGTTGCTCTGCCGCTGGCTTGAGCAGGCCACCTTTACCCCCCTGATGAGAACCCATGAGGGAAACAAGCCGAAGGACAACTGGCAGTTTGATGGCGATGAAGAGACCATAGCCCTGTTTGCCAGGATGGGATCGATCCACGTCAGGCTCAAAGCCTATCTGCAAGCGTGTGTAGAGGAGAACGCCCAAGAGGGGACGCCGGTCATCAGGCCGATCTTCCTGCACTATCCGCAGGAACCCTTCTATACCTGTAAGGATGCCTATCTTTTGGGAAGGGACCTCTTGGTCGCCCCTATACTTGAAGAGGGGGCCACAGGGAGAGAGGTTGTGCTTCCACCCGATGATTGGGTCCATCTTTTCACCGCAGAGGAGTTTTCTGGGGGGACCCACCTGGTGGATGCTCCCCTGGGAAGGCCCGCGGTATTTTACCGCAAGGCTTCTCAGTTCGCCTCACTGTTTGGAGAGTTTGCCCTTAGTTGACGAAGAGCGTAACCTGCTTCATTACACCCTTTGGAAGGAAGAGGTCCAGAAGATTGAGGCTCTCCTTCTTTATAGTAACCAAAATGGTTGTGAGCGTCCCCTTTGCCATGGAGTAGAGGGGGTGTTCTTTTGTCTGGACTACAGGCTCAGACTTTTCAAAATTCTGTCGTTGCTCTGAGCTTGCCTGGAAGGTATCGAACTGCCAGTCGGAGAGGGAGTAGGAGCTCTCCAGCTTATCCTCCAAGTCGTCGGGGAGCAGGTGGAAGAAGTCCAGGCTGGTTAGCTGTTCAACCTCCCTCACTGTTGTGGCAAAGCTCTCCACCCTCTCACTTGACCCCTCGTTGGGAAGGACGAATCCTATCGCCTTGAACTCTGGTTCTGCATAGTCGAGGATTACCTTGTAGTAGTGCTTGGGCACCGAGACCTCATTCTGGCCGATGGTCTCATAGGGGCCGTCGGTGAGGATGGGGCCGGTTACCACGTAGACCTCGCCTTCAGTATCGGCGAAGTTGCGTACCGTCGCTTCAAGGGTGCTCCAGATACCCCGGTTGAACTGGGGCGCCTGGGGGCTCATGTTGCTCATGTAGAAGGAGTCGCTCATCGCCTCTTCCGACCAGGACAGGTCTGCTGCAGGAATCAAGTGACCGCGGTCATACCCGCTGCCCCTGTAGTCTGCAAGCGAGGCTGATTCGGTTGGGATAGTGGGGTCGCTTCGGAAGTTGTCCTTTCTCTTGTCAGTCCCGTACAGCTCTTCCTGGGTCAGATGGTAAGCTACCCAAACGGGTTGTTCATGCTCCTCATCATAGAGCAGAGAGAACCCTGTATGCCGAGTTATGGGTAGATTATCCGGGTTGGCAGGTAGTTCCAGATCTTGGATATAGGCAGTACCGCTTCTCTGGTATGCGACCTCTGTCGGTGCAAATATGAGGGTGACTACCCAAAGGATGGCGAGGACAAGCAAGAGTATGAGGAGTCTTTTGCCCATCTTTTTTGCTTTTCCTGCCTTTTTTGTCACGAGACTGTTCTTTTTCTTCTTTGATGCCATGCGTATCTCTCCTCGATGGAGCCTAGTATAGCTGGCAATACGGATGAGGGGAACTCTTTACCTCTTCACATATGGCCACCTGGTAGGGTATGGTATCTCACTATGAAGATACTTATTCAGCTTGGCCTTTTGTTAGGCGTATGTATCCTGGGGGACGTAGTCGCCTCAGTTCTGCCCTTTGCCTTTCCCGGCAGTGTGGTAAGCATGTTGCTCATGCTCTTCCTCCTGCTTTCGCGCTGGATGAAAGAGTCGGCCATCGAGGAGAGTGCAGACTTCTTCCTCAAGAACATGACCTTTTTCTTCATTCCCTTTGGGGTGGGCATAGTGCGGTACGCTGCGGTGATACAGAGTATCTGGTGGCAACTATTGGTGGTGAATGTGGTCTCTTTATTGGTTTGCTTTGGAGTCAGCAGCTGGACTGTAGTGCTCGTTACCCGAGTGCAGGCCCGGTGGAGGAAGAGGCGCAATGCTTGAAGTCCTTAACACTCCCTTCTTCGGGCTAACGCTCTCTATCTTTGCTTTCAAGGTCGGCATCTGGGCAAACAGGAAGATCAAGCACCCTCTGGCCAATCCTCTGCTCATAGCGATGACCCTCATTGTCCTTGTCCTCTTTCTTTTTGATATACCCTTGGATATGTATGAGAAGGGCTCTTCGCTCATCACGCTCTTCTTAGCTCCGGTAACAGCTGTGCTGGCTGTCACCATCTACCGTCAGAGGGCCCTGCTCAGAGAGGCTCTCCTGCCAGTTTTACTGGGGACGCTGGCCGGCGCTGTTGCATCGCTACTCTCCATCAGGTGGACAAGTGCCCTGCTGGGCCTTGATCAGGTGATGCTCGCCTCACTGATGGGCAAGTCGGTCACCACTCCCATAGCTATTGCCATCACCGAACAGTTCGGTGGTATCCCCGCCCTGACCGTCGCCTCGACGATAATCTCCGGGACGCTGGGTAACCTCCTGGCCCCCCTGCTCGCCAAGATGTTCTTCATAACGGACCCGGTGGCCCATGGTGTTGGTATAGGATCCAGCAGCCACGCCCTGGGGACCAGCAAGGCCTTGGAGATAGGGGAGGTCGAGGGGGCGATGAGCAGCATTGCCATCAGCCTATCGGGAGTTTTTACCGTTCTACTCGCTCCGCTTTTTTTTCTGTAGAGTAAGGATGCGCTGCATTGGGACAAACCCCTCTCCCAGCGCCTGGTAGGTCTCATGGACAAACATGAACGCCTTGGGATCCTCTTCGTGCACTATCTGCATCAGGGTGTTGATCTTCTGGTTGGGCACCACTGCCATCAGCAGAGGACGACTTTGTCCGGTAAATACTCCTGTTCCATTGATCAAGGTGCCCCCATGGTGGAGCTCGCTGATGAGGCGCGCTCCGATAGCCTCATGCTTTTCACTGACAATGTAGGCGGTCTTTGCATATTTGGTCCCCAGGCTCATGACCATGTAGTTGACCATCTGCCCTGAGAGGTAGAGCGTCATGACCGCAAAGAGAGCCCGTTCAAAGCCAAAAACCACCGCTCCCAGGACTATCACCACAGCATCGGTAAGAAACAGGGCCGTGCCCATGGGAAGCGGGGTGAAGCGGCTGACTATCTGGGCGATGATGTCGGTCCCTCCGGTATTGGCTCCTGAGCGCATGACGATGCCTATGCCGCTACCGAGGAGGACTCCTCCGAAGACAGCGGAGAGCAGGGTGTCCATGCGGTCTATATAGGGCAAGAGCCCGTTGTACCCGGTGAGTTTTCCGAAAAGGCTAACCCAAAATGATAAGAGGATTGTACCCCCCAAGCTCTTGATGCCGTAGAGCTTTCCAAAGACAAAGAGGCCCATCACAAAAAGAGGGATGGAGATCGCGAGCATGACAAGCCCGGGTTCCCATCCCACCATGTGGTAGATGATGGTGGCGATGCCGTTGACACCGCCACTAGCTATCTTGGCAGGAAGGATGAATGTCGCTATTGCAAAGCCTGCTAGGCCAGTTCCCAATAGGATATAGAGAACTTCGACCACAGAACGTTTTACCTGTGCGCGCATTGCATCCCCCCTAGAAAAGTATATTAGTTGAGATATTTCTCAAGTGTTGTGCGTATGGCACCCTTTGAGGCAACCAGCTGCTGGAAGTAGTCTTCGACCAGTGCGGCCATCCCGTTTGCATAGAGGTCAAACCCAAAGATGGAAGCATCGCTCAAGATAGGCTTGAGAAGATCGGTGAACGGTCCCTTGTCGCCAAGCTTTATACCCTTTATGTGGGCAGATACTTCGGCTAGACGGGGGTCTGGACTTGGAGTAAAAGCCTTGCCATTGTCATCAACGCCCATCAGGTAGCGGATCCAACCGGCAAACACGAGGGGGATGATCTTCAGATCAGCCACGTCGAGCTTGTCGTCAGCCATATATGCCTTGACGGTTTCGCCGAAGCGGATGGCCAGCTTCTGGGAGGTATCAGTGGCGATACGCTGGGGGGTGTCGGGCATGAACGGGTTGGGGAACCTCATCTCAAGCACTTCCTTGATGAACTGCTTGGGGTCGATGATCTTGGGGTCGACGACCACAGGCATCCCTTCGGTGTACCCGATGGTGTGTACCATCTTGTTCAGGAGGGGGTCCTTCATCTCATCTGAAATAAGGGTGTAGTCAAGCAGGCACCCATAGATGGCTAAAGCCGTGTGCAAGGGGTTCAGACACGTGGTGACCTTCATCCGCTCGACCTTGTTCACCGTATCACGGTCGGTAAAGAAGACTCCGGTCTCCTCCAAGGCAGGTCTGCCGTTGGGAAAGTCGTCCTCAATGACCAGATACTCGCACTCTTCGGCATTGACGAAGGGGGCGATGTAGGTGTTCTTGTCGGTGATGACCATGGTGGTGTCTTCGAATCCGTCCTTTTGGAGCATCTTCTCAACATCAGCGTCGGGTCTTGGGGTGATCTTGTCGATCATGGACCAGGGGAAGGCTACATCATTTTCAAGGTAGGGGACAAAACCCTTCTCAACCAGGCCATTCTTTTCCCACCCTTGGGCAATGGTGAGTACTGCATTGTGCAGCTGTTCGCCATTGTGTGAACAGTTGTCCATGCTCACCAGGGAGAGCTTCGTCTTACCAGCGAGGTAGCGCTCATAGACCAGTGCTGTCAGCTTGGAGAGGAACATGGAAGGGTTTGCAGGTCCGTTGGCAAGGTCTGCTACGATTGCGGGGTAGAACTCACCGTCTCCTCCCTTGAGGGAGTAGCCTTTCTCGGTGATGGTGAAACTCACCATCTGCAACGAGGGGTTGCGGAAGGCTCCCTTGAAAAACTCCCACTCCTTCTCAAACTGCGGGTCGCACTTGTAGGCCTCTGCAACAGAGCCGATGACCTTCTTCTCGATGGTGCCGTCGCTTTTGAGGGTTACCAGGAGGGTGAGGTTGTCATGCTTTGCATAGATGTCGTCGATGATCTGGTAGTCAAATCCCTCTCCGACGATTATGCCGGTCTCTGCCTTCTTTTCTTCAAGCAGGGTCTGTTGAAGTACGGCGGGAAAGCCGCGGAAGATATTTCCTGCACCAAAGTGAATCCAGGTAGGATTCTGCATAGTCTTGGTGATCATCTCCTCCCGATCGAATGAGGGAAGGGTAAAACCCTTCTCGTGCCATACTGCTGTATCTTTGAGGGCGTCTGCTGTTAGTTTCATGATAGCTCCTTTATGTAAGTGTTTCGCATATAGAAAGGTTGGGTGGACACTTCTTTCTTAAAGTACTGAGGGTAGCGCACAACCATACGCTCTGTCTCATTCAGAAGTTTGCTCAGGTGCTTGTCCTCAAGGGCGAGCATCTCCTTGAGATCCTTGAATCGAAGGGCACCGACCATGCTCTGGTGTTGTTCGATGATAGTGCCCAGGGCATTTTTTTCATAGAACGAGAGGAGCCTGATCCTGTGGTGGTTGCCTCCCTGGCTTTGGATGAGATTCCAAATCCTGTTCATGTTGATGCCGGAGAAGATGATCCCATGGAAGGCGTTGTCCGCCCGGAGGAAATCGACAAAGTTCTCCTCATTCATCGCCTTCTGCTGGAGGAGTATATTCTCTTCCATCAGCAAGAGATGGGCTTCAGTAACGACGTTTATGAACTTCTTTACTGCCGACTCTTCGAGGCTCTTTCGGAGGAATCTCTCCTCTTCGACCTGCTTGAGGTCGATGAGGGAGACGCGGGTTCCCTTTTGGGGGAAAATATCTACAAGATTATCTCCGCTGAGCTTCATCAGAGCATCCCTGACTGGGGAACGGCTGACCTGCAGCTGCTCGCTGAGCAGCTGCAGGTTCAGTTCCTCGCCGGGTTTGAATCGCAAGGAAAGGATTTCAGAGCGTAGCGTCTGATAGATCTCTTCCGAAGCGGTTACTCGGACGATATGTGCCATGTTATTTCCTTGTAGCGTTCTTTTCGATAGCCTCATGCAAGCCGAGGATATAGGTTGCTCCGAGGGCACGGTCATAGAGGCCATACCCAGGCATTGCCACTTCATCCCAGATCATGCGGCCATGGTCGGGGCGTACCGGTCCGTCGAATCCTGTCTCATACAGGGCCTTTACGATCTCGTAGAGGTCAAAGGATCCGTCGCTGGAGAGGTGTGCTGCTTCTTCAAACACGCCGGGCTCGAAGTGGTGCAGGTTTCTCACGTGTGCAAAGTGGATTCTTCCAGGAAGGGCCCTGATGATGCCGGGGAGGTCATTCTGGGGGTTGGTTCCAAAGGATCCTGCACAGAAGGTCAAGCCGTTGAAAGGTGCATCGACTGCCTTCATTACCTTGAGGATCTTCTCCTCGCTGGTGATGATGCGTGGCAGGTTGAATACAGGCCAGGCAGGGTCATCGGGGTGGATGGCCATCTTGATGCCGTACTCTTCACAGGTAGGCTGAATCGCCTTCAAGAAGTAGATGAGGTTGTCAAAGAGCTTGTCTTCGTCCACATCCTTGTATGCTTCGAAGAGATCTTTTACCTTTGCAAGGCGCTCGGGCTCCCAACCTGGCATGGAGAAACCACCGGAACTGTCGTTGGTCTGGTTGAAAAAGACTTCAGGGTCGATGGTGTCAACGACCTTCTGGTCATAGGCGAGGACGGTGGAACCATCACTGCGCATCTTGGCGAGGTCGGTGCGGGTCCAGTCGAAAACCGGCATGAAGTTGTAACAGACGGTGGTGATGCCCGCCTTGCCGAGGTTCTCCAAGCTGGTGATGTAGTTGGCGATGTACTTTTCACGATCGGGGGAACCAATCTTGATGGCGTCATGCACGTTGACGCTCTCGATGCCGAGAATCTTGAGGTCTGCAGCCTCTACTTCAGCCTTAAGAGCCTGAATCCTGTCCAAAGGCCAGACCTCTCCTGCCGGGATGTCATAGAGCATCGTGATGACGCCTTTGACTCCAGGAATCTGTCTGATCTGCTTGAGCGTTACTGTATCTACTTTCGAACCGTACCAGCGTAATGTCATGTTCATAGGGAATCCTCCAAGAAATTGTTATTAGCCTATTCTAACATACTAATATATTAGTTGCAAGTACCCAGATATGTCGCCTACGTTTTTTGGAGAATAATACGCTTGTTTTTAAAAAAAATTCACTCTTTATAGATACCATTAAGAAGCGCCTCAGGGAGAGTTTTCTCCCTGAGGCACTTGGTCTCAACAAATAGTCTTACTCTAAAGTAGAAACTCTTCAGGAATACTCTTGTACTCTCCTGTCGCCCATAATGAGCATCGAGGAGGGCCTGTCCAGCAGTAAGGTGCAGTCCTCTTTGGCCCTGAGCATTGCACAAGGGGCAAAGACGGAGATCTGGTCATACATGCACATAGCCACCGAACGGGCTTTTCTGCGGTCAGGCACTGCACAGATAATAGTCTTAGCTCGCATGATCTGCTGCACCGACATGGAAATCGCCCGGGTAGGGACATCTTCCAAAGAATCGAACCATCCATCACGTACCTGCTGTTTCCTATTTCGGTCATCAAGCTCCACTACGATATACGGTTGTTTGGTTATGATGTTTGCAGGGGGGTCGTTGAAGGCTATATGGCCGTTCTCGCCAATGGCCAGAAAAAGTACATCTATTCTTTTGCTCTTTATCAGGGAGTTTAGCTTTTCCACTTCAGCTTCGATGTCCTTGCTCTCTCCTCGTATAGGGTGAAAAGTCTCAAGCTTTCCAACCTTGTTAATGAAGTTATTCTTCAAGAAGCCTCTGATGCTTGCCCGATGGGTATCCTTGACACCTACATACTCATCAAGATGGAACGCTTCGACTTTATCCCAGGGGATGGAGGCCTTGGTCAGATGCTCATACATGATGTACTGGCTTACCCCTGTAGAGAGGACTACCACAGCCTTGCCCTTTTTCTCAATGGCAGCTTGAATTGCCTCGATACCAAGCTTTGCAGCTTGAAAGCCCAAGTCTTGCTTGTTTTCACAGATTGTTACGCGCATTACTACTTCATCCTTATCATTAGGAGTAGGGGATCCTGCTCCTAATGATAAGGATAACGCATTCGTTAATCTTGTTATAGGGGGCTAAAGGAAGGCTCCTTCACTGGATGGGTGGTTTTCATTCCAGGAGCTGATATCAAGGAGAATCTGCTTGGATATGGTGGTGCTTCCCAGGGGGGTGAAGAGTTTCTCCAAGGAGAGGGCCTCCCCTGCAAGATCAACGATGATGGAGGTATACTCCCTTCGTGCTGCCTGACGGCAGAGGTGGTCGAAGAGAAACCTGAACAGGCCCATGCCGCGATACTCGACCTTGTTGCCAAAGAAGAGCACCTTGAGTGTGTCCTCCTCAATGACTTCGTAGGCGATAAACCCTGCAAGTTCGCCTTCTCCTGTTCTGGCATAGATGAACTGCATCGGTTTTTCCATGGTCTTAATTTTTGGATCTAGGAGAAGGAGTGCTTTTTGCTGCCTTGCGGTTCCTTTTTCCATCTCTGCAAGCAGGGAGGCCTGCAAGGCTAGGATCTCCATGAGGGGAAGCTCCTGGTCCGAACTCCCTATGACAAAGTCCTCCTGGAGGATATCGTCGGTAAGCTCATCAGGCTCCAAGTCGAGCTCCAGCAGTTGCAAGGCCCCGTCATGCTCCCTGTACCAGGCATAGACTTCACGTTTGAGCTGCTCGTCCTTGAAGGCGAACCACTCCCTCTCCAAGGATGGTTGCTCGCCTATGACATCCTTGAATCGACGGAAAACCCCTTTCCCTGCCTGGAGTGCTTCTTGTAGCTTTATTTTGTAGAGGGGGTTCCTCACTTGGTTGGCAAACTTCTCCATGAGCAGAAACCCGTCTGATGGTTGCCAGTCGGGGATATCTATATAGCGGTCGCCAAAATAGGTCTCCTGCTCTTCTTCCCAGTCGAGCATCAGCCTTTCCTGGTCGGAAACCACCTCTCCTTTGAGCAGGTCGAGATAGTACAAGTCGCTTTGGTCCTCCATGGCAAAAATGATGTTTTCCAAGAGAAATTCAGAGAGCAAGGGGAGTTTTAGAGAGGGTTTTTCACTGTCCATACCCGCAATTGTACTCTGCAATGGTTGGTTTGGCTAGTGTGGAAAAGCGCCACTTGCCTTGACATTTGGGCTAAAAGATACGATATTTAGGGGAGAAACTCAGATATCATATTAGGAGTGTATTCATGAGCATTATTGAATTTATCGAAGCCAGGGAAATCCTTGACTCACGTGGTAATCCCACCGTTGAAGTAGACGTTATTCTTGAGGATGGTTCCATGGGTCGTGCAGCAGTACCCTCTGGTGCATCCACTGGTGTACACGAAGCTGTAGAACTTCGTGACGGCGACAAAAACCGCTTCATGGGCAAAGGTGTTTTGAAAGCAGTTGACAACGTCAACGATATCATTGCTCCTGAGCTTGAAGGTATGGATGCTCTTGACCAGGTAGCCATTGACCGTGCCATGATTGCCCTCGACGGAACTCCAAACAAGGCTAAGCTTGGTGCTAATGCCATCCTTGGTGTATCCATGGCTGTAGCCCGTGCATCAGCTGATTTCCTCGGACTGCCCCTGTACAAGTATCTTGGAGCTTACCACTCATGCGTTCTGCCTGTTCCGATGGCCAACATCCTCAACGGCGGAGCCCATAGTGACAATAAGGTTGACTTCCAGGAGTTTATGGTTATGCCCATTGGTGCCTCCTCCCTCCACGAGGGACTTCGCTGGACCACTGAAGTATTCCACCACCTGAAGGCAGTACTTACAAGCAAAAAATACAACACCAACGTAGGTGATGAAGGCGGGTTCGCTCCCGACCTCCAGTCAAACGAAGAGGCCCTTGAGGTCATCATGGATGCTATCAAGAGCGCTGGATATACCACCGGTCGTGATGGAGACTTCATGATCGCACTTGACCCTGCCGTCTCTGAAATCTACGATGCCAAGACCAAGCTCTACACCCTCAAGTGGACCACCGGCGAACAGCTTACAAGCGCCCAGATGGTTGACATGTGGGAAGACTGGTGTAACCGGTATCCGATCATCTCCATTGAAGATGGTATGGATGAGGATGACTGGGAAGGTTGGAAGATGCTCACCGATCGCATTGGCGACAGAGTGCAGCTCGTAGGGGACGACCTCTTTGTAACCAACGTTGAGCGCCTGAAGATGGGCCTTGAGAAGAAAGTTGCAAACTCCATTCTCATCAAGGTAAACCAGATCGGTACCCTTACCGAGACCTTTGAGGCAATCGACCTTGCAAAGCGCAACGGCTACACCTCCATTATCTCCCACCGCTCAGGTGAGACTGAGGACAACTTCATTGCTGACCTCGTAGTCGCCTTGGAGACTGGACAGATTAAGACCGGAAGTATGAGTCGTTCCGACCGTATGGCAAAGTACAACCAGCTGATGCGCATCGAGGACTACCTCGGTGATACCGCCAAGTACGCTGGTCGTGACGCTTTCCGCGTTCTCTAAACGATAGGACACAATAGTGTCCTGGTTGGATAGTTCGGACAGTAAGTTGCTGTAGTTTAGTGTAGATTATCAGGAGGGCCTTCGCTTGCGATGGCCCTCCTTCTCTGTCTCTGCACCAAAGGTTGGATTTGTTGTTTCAGAAGGGTACTAGCAGTATCCTTGCTAAGGAGAAACAGGGCAGACGCCCTGCTGTACTATAGGGCAGGGGTGGTTTAGCATAGAGGGTGAACTACAAAGGAGATCATCTTGAGCCAGAAGAACAGCAAAAAAGACCATCACCTCCTGTTCAATGCCATAGCACCTATATATGGCCTCTTCTTTAACAGGCAGGCTAAAAAGTTTAGGGAAGTGCTGGAACGTGTACAGCCGGAACTCGATCTTGCAAGCTTCAATACTATCCTTGACGTAGGGTGCGGTACAGGAGCTCTCTGTTCGGTCCTTCATCAGAAGGGACTTGAGGTGACAGGCATCGAGCCTGCCCAGAAGATGCTGGATATTGCTAAACGCAAGACCCGAGGCCAGGATATCCGCCTCCTTCAGGCAAATGTCCTTGAGGGGCTTCCCTTTGAAGACAACTTTTTTGACCTGGCAATAGCTTCTTATGTTGCCCATGGCCTCCTGCCAGAAGAACGCAAACGCCTCTACAAGGAGATGGGTAGGGTAGCCAGAGAGTATGTCGTGATCTATGACTATAACCAGAAGAGATCGCTTCTGACCTCCTTTGTCGAATGGATGGAGGGTGGTGACTACTTCCATTTCATCAAAAGCGCTGAGAAGGAGATGAAGGGGTGTGTCTCTGAGCTGAAAGCGTGCTTTTCAGAGGTACGGGTAGTAGATGTGG
>CAZPOJ010000080.1:0-14050 GCA_964588005.1 uncultured Sphaerochaeta sp. | reverse complement strand
ATGGGAGATTGTTATGAAAAAAATACTAGGAGTAATCCTTGTTTTATCTATAGGCCTTTCACTGTTTGCAGCTCCTGCAGTTTCTTTTTCACCTAACGAGGCTGTAGTCTATCTGAAGGGCCAAATCGGAAGTGTATCTACCAAGATCAGCGCCTACAATGAAGCTGGGGTAGAACTCGATCAGGACAGTGCTATCCTGACCTTTGACTTTCCTGCTACCGAAGTCTGGGAAGTTTCCCAGTCCATCCACTTCAAGTATACCTCAAACCTTCCTACAGGAACTTACGGGAGGCTGAGCTTTGCAATAGCTGACCTGCAGCTTGATGAGAGAAACACCTTACGCACTTCCCTGGAGCTTGAGGCTGAACATATAATGACTCGAGTTGAAGGGATCAATACCTTTAGTATAACCTTTCTTCCCGGCTCTCAGAAAGACACGAATATTGGCAAGCTAACGGTCAGAGTCAACAAGGGAGCTGAGGATATTTTCACTGCAGGATCGTACAGAGGCTCGTTTTCTGTCAATTATACCGATGGTTTGTAATTGGTAGAGTCTTTTTGTAGGGAATGTACCGTCAAATAGGGAGAATACAGACAATACTCGTTTATTTTGTTTTACATCTCCCTAAAACCATGTAATAATCATGAGTGTCGTTGCTCAAAGTCCATTCCGATTGTTTCCAGCGGGTGGACGGTTACTCCAGGGGAGGGATCCTGGGGTTATCTAGGAGGTTGCCGCTATCCGGTTTCGGGTAGCGGTTTTTACTGCCCTTGTCCCTCTATCATTTTCAGCAGCGAGCTTTTGAACATCCATCTATCCAAGGCTATGGCGATACTTCCCAGGAGCGTCTGCTTATCCCCAAGAGGGGAGCATTGAATAGCAACCTCTTCCCTGTTTGAGTGTTCCTTGTAAAAATCTATGAGATGGGTGATGTACTCCTGATCGAGATTGGCCAGGCCACCTCCTAGGATGATCTTGGTACAGCCTGTTATGGCACTAGCGGCGATCAGGGCTATTCCCATCGCCTCCGTAGCTTGTTGCAGGTCCTCTCTGATTTCTTTGTTTGGTTCTTGGCTTAGCTGCTTGACCGTCTTTCCCCCATGTCGCTCACTCAGTGCCCAACCGGCTGCCCGGGTCTCCAGGCACCCGATCTTCCCACATCTGCACAGGCCTGTAGAGCTGACCATCAGGTGACCGAACTGCGTATCGCCCCCTGTAATGGTTTCTTTATGTACCCAGGCGCTCTTGATATGTTCACCCCAGTTCACAAAGAAGAAGTTATCCTCAGTCTCCTGGGCTACCCAACGCTCTGCATATACCATGGCCTCTACGTTGTAGACCAGTGTGGTCGGCAGTTCAGTGTTCTTCTCTATCAGGGAAGCCAAGGGGATATCATCCCAGTCCCAGTGGTCACTTCGCACCAAAGTCCTTTTATCGTCGCTTAGTTTGCCGTCCAAGGCTATCACCACCCCTAATATAGGGGAGGTGGTAAGCTTGGTCATCTTTCTGATTATCCTGATGATGTTTGAGATGAGAAGCTTCACCTCAGGCTGCTGGGTAGTGGGGAAGCGCTCCAGACGTAAGATATTTCCCCTGAGGTCTGCAATGGCTACAGAGGTATTGCGACTGCCCATATCAACGCCCAGAACCAGAGCGGCATCAGGGACAAGGGAGACAGCTACAGGCCTTCGTCCTGTGGTGGTCTCCATCTTGCCTGCCTCTACTACCAGACCGTCTTTGAGCAGCTGCGCAACAATCTCACCGGTTGACGGTTTGTTGAGCTTGAGTTGCCGCGCAATTTCGGCCCGACTTGACTCCTTGTCTTGGAGGAGCAGATTCAGCACTCGAAGCCGGTTTATTTCGCGTGCTGCGGTGGGTTTGGTGAACTTCATTGCTAGAGCATACTGCAAGAGCATCTTTTTGTTAAGGAAAGATTGCCGATACGAAAAAAAATCATTATGTTAGCCTATATCCCCTTGGAGGTATTTAGCTAAAATGGAACAGAAAAAGTTTAAAACTGAGGTATCTGAGTTACTTCAGCTTATCATTCACTCACTCTATTCGAACAAGGAAATATTCCTTCGTGAGCTCGTCTCAAACTCATCAGACGCTTTGGACAAGCTCAAATATCTCACGCTCACTGACGAAAGCTTGAAAAGTTTAACCTTCGAGCCGAGAATTGACCTCTCTTTCACCGAAGGTGACAAGAGGACCCTTACCATCAAGGACAACGGCCTTGGCATGGACTACGAGGACCTTACCAACAACCTCGGTACCATCGCATCAAGCGGAACCAAGAAGTTCCTTGCCTCCCTTACTGAGGAGCAGAAAAAGGACAGCAACCTCATCGGCCAGTTTGGCGTAGGGTTTTACAGCGCCTTCATGGTATCGGACAAAGTTGAAGTCATCAGCCGCAAGGCAGGTGAAGAGGTCGCCCACAAGTGGAGCAGCACCGGTAAAGGTACCTACACCATTGAAGAGACCACCCGCGACGAGCAGGGAACAACCATTGTTCTCTACCTCAACGAAGAGGGAAATGAGTTTGCCAACCGCTGGCAGATTCAGCAGCTGGTGAAAAAGTACAGCGACCATATTGCCTTCCCAATCTTCCTCTCCTATGACCAGGAGTCAGTGGACAACAAGAAGAAGGATAAGGAAGGAAATCCCCTTAAGACCATCGAGCACAAGGTTGAGCAGATCAACAACAGCTCAGCCCTTTGGAGAAAGAACAAGAACGACATCAAGGTTGAAGAGTACAACGAGTTCTACAAGAGCTCCTCGTATGACAGCGAAGATCCCCTGTTCTACATCCACACCAAGGCTGAGGGTACCATCGAGTATACAACCCTCTTCTTCGTTCCTGCCAAAGCTCCCTTTGACATGAACCAGGCGGACTACCGCCCTGGGGTGAAGCTCTTTGTGAAGCGTGTCTACATCACCGATGATGACAAGGAACTGCTTCCTACCTACCTGCGTTTTGTGCGCGGTATCATCGACAGTGAAGACCTTCCGTTGAACGTCAGTCGGGAGATCTTGCAGCAGAACCGCGTGATGTCCTCCATCCGCAACGCTTCTGTGAAGAAGTTGCTCGGCGAGTTCCAGAAGATCAGCGAGCAGAATCCCGACATGTACACCTCGTTCATCGAGCAGTACAACCGTCCCTTGAAGGAAGGACTCTACTCCGACTATGCAAACAGGGATGCCCTGCTTGAACTGGTCAGGTTCAAGTCCTCCACTGAGGAGGGGTATGTCAGCCTCGCCTCCTACAAGGAGCGCATGAGTGCCGATCAGAAGAGCATCTACTATGTCACCGGAGGCCAGGAGTCGACCTTGAAGGCAAGCCCCCTGTTGGAAGGCTACCGCAAGAGAGGCTTTGAGGTCCTGATCATGAGCGACGACATCGATGATATTGTTGTCGGATCGATCGGCACCTACAAGGATATCCCCCTGAAGGCCATCAACAAAAGTGGCGCAGTGGACGACCTCAAAGGTGACGATGAGCCCGAGGAGAAGACCAAGGAGTCCAAGAAACTGGTCAAGAAGATCAAGAAGGCCCTTGGAGACAAGGTCAAGGACGTTGTGGCCTCCTCCCGCTTGGTAGAATCCCCAGCTGTAGTGGTTGTGGATGAGAACGATCCTTCTGTGCAGATGCAGCAGTTGCTCAAGAGCATGGGACAGGGTAATTTTGAGGATATCAAGCCGATTCTTGAGGTCAATTTAAATGATCCTATGGTTAAGAAGATTGAGAATAGTGACGATAAGGAGTATATCGCCGACCTTTGTTCAATCCTGCTGGACCAGGCCTTGCTTGCAGAGGGCGTCATGCCCAAGGATCCTGTAGGCTTCACCAAGAAGCTGAACTCCTTGCTCGCACGATAACAGTCCTAAAACAGTACCAAAGCAGGGGAAGGGTTTCCTTCCCTTGCTTTTTTAACGTCTCGGTGGTACGGTTTTTATTACCTCTCTCATAAAGGATGGACTAGAGATGCTTTCTACTATTATGGCTCTTGTAAGTGAAACTGCCCCAGAGGCAGCTGCCGCAAGCGGTAGTTTTCTCTCCCGGATGTTGATCAACATCGATGAATGGGCCCAGTTGGGACCTGTCGCTTTTCTTATAACCTTGGTTGGAGGACTGCTGATAATCCTGGTCGGTAAGATCCTTATCAACTGGTTGAAAAAAGTGCTCAAGCGTACCCTTTCCAAATCCAAGAAGATAAATGACCTTATGGCGCGTTTTATCCTGCAACTGGTGAACATCATCGGATGGATATTCTTGCTTGTCGCCTTCCTGCAACACATGGGGCTTAACATGGGACCTGTCCTTGCAGGTCTGGGTATTTCAGGAGTTATCCTTGGGTTTGCCTTCCAGGAGACCATAGGAAACCTGCTCAGTGGTGTGATGATCGTCATGAACGCACCCTTTAGGATAGGCGACTACATCGACGCCGGCTCATACTCTGGAACGGTAAGGAATATGGATATGATCTGCGTCATCCTTGCAACCCCCGACAACAAGAAGATTACGATGTCCAATCGTCTTGTCTGGGGAAGTCCCATCGTCAACTACTCAGACCTTGATCGCAGAAGGGTGGACATGATAGTAAGCGTACCGTATGGAGCAGACGTAGCAACGGTGAAAAAGGTTATCTCTTCAATCTTTGATAGCTATGAAGAGATTCTCCCCGAACCAGCTCCAACCATTGAGGTGAGCAAGCTCAATGAGTCCTCGGTGGACTTCATTGCACGCCCGTGGGCCTTGCCCTCAAACTACTGGAAGATCTATTGGCGCTTCCAAGCTGAAATTGCTACACGGCTGGAAGAGGTTGGTATCGCTATTCCTTTCCCGCAGATGGATCTTCACATCATCGATACCCCTAAGCCCATGGTCATAGCAAACAAGTAAAGGCTGCTTGAGTAGACTATTAGAGACGACAAGGCGACCGGAAATCCCGGTCGCCTTGTCGTCTCTATTAATTCTTAGTCTTTTTCCTATTCTTATTTAGATTCCTGTTCTGGCCTAGTACTGCCTGTCCTATACTTATTCTTGCTCACCCTCTGGCTGTCCATCATTACAGCGTACCTTATTGACCAGCGAGCAGAACTCCTGGACATCAGAGAGGATGAATTTAGCTAAGGAAGAGGAGGGTTTCCAGATCTTAGAACCAAACAGCAAGGTAATAAACTGGTCTTTTGTCTCAAGTTCGACGCTTATATTTGTCCACCTTCCGCTCTCAAGGATATCGTATTGCTCCTTACAATTGATGATATCAGCAAAGGAGATGAGATAGAACGCATCCTTGAGGGTTATGCCCATCTTCTCTTTCTCATAGTCAAAGGTGAGCAATATCCCTTCATTGAGGTCGTTGATATATCCATGCTTCTCACTGAAGTGCAGCTGGCGCTTCTTCATCTCCTTGAAGGTCTTGTTCTCCAGGTCCGCGAGGGTCTGCTTGAAGCTTGCCACAGCTTGTTTCTTTTTCTTCCTCCCGATAGTAAGGGAGTAGAGGTTGAATAGGGTCAGGGGGACAAGCAGTGTCAAAAGGATATATTGCAAAAGGTTCATGAAAAGCCTCCTTAGGGACAATAGCAAGCAAGGCGCTGGTTGTAAAGCTATAGTTCTGGCCTACTTGCTGAGTTTCACTTGCCTTATGATGGTCCTTGAAAGGTTTCTGCTAGGGAGGTGGGTGATGTTTTTGACTTAGTGGCGCTTATCTCGTACCATAGAAGCTGTTGCAGGGGTCTTGGGATTTGTTCTCACACCTGCAGCCCAAGGAGTAATAATGAAACGAATTGTACTTTTGCATACAGTGAAGAGTGTCTATGAGACCTTTGAGAAAGAGATTAGGGCAGTGGTAGGGGAGGTGACACTCTACAACATCGTTGATGAGTTCCTTCTCACCGATCCTATTGAACGCGGTGTTTTTACCACTGAAAATCGCATGCGCCTGATACATGACCTGCAAAGCGCACAGCTCACAGGGGCCGACCTTATTGTGGTTACCTGTTCCACCCTCACCCCTCATGTGGTAGCAGCGAGACCTTTTTTCACCACACCCATCATTGCCATCGATGATGCGATGTGCACCCATGCAGTTGCCCAAGGTGGCAAAATCATGGTGCTGGCAACATCCGAGGCAACGGTAGCTCCTACCTTGAAGAAGCTGGAGGAGGAGGCCGCATTGCAGGGCAAGACGATAAAGCTCTCTTCGCTTTGTAGTCCTGAGGCACTTGTCCACCTCAAGGCTGGCGACAAGGAGAACCACGACAAGCTGGTCCTTGCAATGGCGGCCCAGGTCAAGGAGGTCGACACTATCGTGCTCGCCCAGGCATCTATGGCCCACCTCCAGGATTTGGTTGAAGAGCAAACAACTATCCGCACCTTGTCCTCACCGCAACTCTGCATCGAAGACGTAGCGAGGAAGCTGAACGAAATTACTTGACTGGTATAGAGATGCTTTAAAGCTCCTTGAGAAAGGCTATCATGTCGATCGCCTTGGGAGGGCAACCAGGGAGGCTCTTGCCCATGCCCCTGGTGCAGATGCCCACACCAGCCTTGAGTGGGTCCTTCACCCCTTTATACCCTTGACCGATACAGATGGTCTGGGAAACATCCTCGAGACGGTCCACTTCATCCAAGCGCTTCAGCGCATGGATGAGGTTCCCATAGCAGGCGGAGCATGCACTGTCCGCCTCTATATGTCTTGCCAAGTAGGCGACCCTGCCGCTTGGCTTGGCCGGCTGCTCGTCACTTGGCTCGTTGAGGGCGATGATGTTTGCCTTGCTCAAGTCGGCACTGCCGACACCCATACTCTGGGCAAGGCCTATGTAGGGGATGGCCTCTAGTTCAAAGCCGAGCAAGGAAGCCCCGTAACTATCACACAGCACGCTGTCCCTGGTTGCAAACATCCTATGGGTATCGACAGGGTTTCCCCCCTCCTCAAAGTCCAGGTCCCCATTGATGCTGTCTACAATGACCAGGTCTGCCGATCGTACTCTATTGAGCTCTGCTATCGGTCTGTGTAGACCCAGGGTATGGAAGAGCCGTTTGGAGCGGTCGGATATACACCCTTTCATATTCTTCAACGCACACGTGATGGAAGTCTGGCAGTGACCCTTGAGGACCGGGAGGTTGATGAGGAAATCACAGGCAAGGATGGTCTTGCTCACTTCCATCGTGGCTTTTTCGATACTCTTCTTCACATAGGTGTCATCTTTCACATCGATGAGGGGGACCCCGTAGCGGTCGCTCATCTCGTAGTAGCCGTTGATTCGGAACGCATCTTTGGTAGAAGCTCCGACCCAGGCACTCTCCACTATGCTGATGTTCGTATATCCCAGGGCCTGCAGGTGCTCGATGATGGCGATGACAATCTCAGGGTGAGTTGTCGCTCCGCTGTCGGGGGTAGCTGCCAAAACAAGGTTGGGCTTGAGGGCGATGGAAGAGCTCTTGTCGGGCAAGAGTGATGTGAAGTCGATCGCCTCCAGGATTGATCGGGTCATCTTTGTAGGATTGGACCCGTATACGGTGATGATATCACTGTTGTGCATGCCAGCCTCCCTTCATGGCATTACTGTAATGGGTATCTTTTGGTTCGTCAACAATCATAGGTATAGGACAACTCCTTGTAATAGTGGTGATTAGACAAAGCCTTCTTCAAAGGTATAGGAGAGGCGAGTTGCTAGCAAAGCTTTTTCACCCCCTGTATGGAACTGACGATCAAGTGTATAGTAGAGGGGAAACAATTCACCTAAAGGGGTAATTTCTGCCCCTTGCAAGGTGCGATCAGAGGAGAGACCTATGAACCAGAGAGAAAAAGCATATGCACTGCTCAAAGAGTGGAAAGGTGATGCCTATGTGCACGGCCTTGGAGTACTGGACAGGATAGGCCCCATTGCCAGAGACTTTGGGACTAGGGCTTTAGTAGTAAGTAACCCAACCTATAGGAAGCTCGTCTCCGATCGTATCGTCCCATATTTGAAGGATGCCGGAGTTGAGCTTGCAGGAGACATTATTGCCCCGGGCTCCCGGCCCAACTCCCCTCGTGAGGATGTCTACCGCCTTGAGTCCTATATCCTGCACCACAAGCCCGATTGCATCATCGTCATTGGGGGAGGATCATCTATAGATGCCTGTAAGGCGGCCAACGCCCTTGCGTGCCTTGGCAAAGAGGTCACCCCTGAAATCGACCACTACTTTGGCACCGACGTAGTGACCGATGCACTCAAGAAGCAAGGGCTCTCCCTTATCCCCCTCATTGCTGTGCAGACCTCAGCTTCCAGTGGAGCACACCTGACCAAGTACTCCAACATCACCGACCCTGTGGCTGGGCAGAAGAAGCTCATCGTAGACAGTGCCCTCAACCCGACTGTTGCCCTCTTTGATTACGAAACAACTGTCACCATGCCCCTTGCTGTCACTATAGATGGTGCCCTTGATGCCATCGCACATACCTTTGAAGTGTTCTGTGGAGCCAAGGAAGATACCTATGAGAAGACCCGTGAAATTGCACAGTGTGCCATCAGTCTGGTTGTCCAGTACTCCAAAGTCCTTGTAGAGGACCCTGGCAATAGAGAGGCACGCGAAGCCATCGGCCTTGCTACCGACCTCGGCGGCTACGCCATCATGGTCGGGGGTACCAGCGGGGCTCACCTGACCAGCTTCTCCCTGGTGGATATTGTGAGCCATGGCACAGCGTGTGGCATTATGAACCCATACTACGCACTGCTCTACTCCAAGGCTATCCAGAGGCAGCTCAAGGTGGTCGGCTCCATCTTTGCAGATCATGGCTTTGCTGAGAAGGGTATAGCGACCCTTAAGGACCGCGCCCTTGCCGTTGCCGTAGCTGAGGCAATGATAGCCTTCAGTTTGAGCATCAAGGCACCGGTCAAGCTCAATGACCTCCCAGGCTTCAGTGAGGAGCATATCGAGCGCGCCCTCGCCGCTGCCAAGGATCCCCAGCTAGCCATGAAGCTTAAGAACATGCCTGTCCCCATGGCAACCTCCGATGTCGATCGTTTCATGGAGCCTCTGCTTCGAGCAGCATCCACCGGTGATCTCTCCCTCATCAAGGAGATGTGACCGAGTATTGTACCTATAGGGGCACTGGGGATTCCCAGTGCCTAAGTACAAGGAGATAACGCATGAAAGTTTCCAATCCTTTAGGCAGCCATTATGATGACCTCATCCTGCCCGATAACACCTACACTATACATATGCAGGCACCAGAGGCTCTTGGCCGAGTGCGTGAAGCTATTTTGGATTCGTTTGAAAACCCCATAGAGAGCAGAAGTCTGAAAGTCATTGCCCAGGAGAAGCTTGCAAATAATCCCGAGGCAAAGGTTGCCATTATCATCAGCGACAATACCAGGCCCGTCCCCTATAAGGGAGAGGAAGGTATTCTTCTGCCTATCTTGGAGACCCTGTTCGCTGTGGGCTATCAGACGAGGAACATGACCATCCTTATTGCTACAGGCACCCACCGTGCTATGAGCAAGGCAGAGATAGCAAAGATGATCGATAAGCGGGTGCTCCAAAGCGGAGTGGCTATAGTCAACCATGACTGTAAGGATGAAGAGAGCCTTGTCTATCTTGGTGAGAGTAGCCGCGGGACACGTATCATGGTGAACAAGCTCTATGTTGAGGCAGATCTGAAGATCGCTACCGGCCTGGTGGAGAGCCATTTCATGGCAGGAGCCAGTGGTGGTCGCAAGGCCGTATGCCCCGGTCTTATCGGGGAGCAGTCGACGTTTGTCTTCCATGGCGTGCCCTTTATGGCAGACCCAGCTTCCAGGGATCTTAATCTTGTGGGGAACCCAGTACATCTGGAGAGCCTTGAGGTCGCCAAGTTTGTGGGGGTGGACTTCCTGGTCAACGTGATGCTCGGTCCTGACTTCCATGTCACCGGAGTCTATAGCGGTGACCTTGATAAGGCTCACCTTGCTGCTGTAGCTAAGATTTCTGAGACTGTGAGAGTGCCATCCCCCGAGGCTGCAGACGTTGTCATCACCCATGGTGGCTTTGTCGGCATGAACCACTATCAGTGTGCGAAGTGTGCCGTAGCCTCCCTTGGTGTCCTGAAGAAGGACGGGTATCTGGTGATAATCGCCGATACCACCGATGAGGGAAATGTGGTCGGTGGCATCAACTACCGCACCACCTTGGCTCTGTTAAAGTTGCAGGGTGCAAAGGGGTTCCTACAGACCATCGGGTCTCCCGACTGGACCTTCCTGCCCGAGCAGTGGCAGGTGCAGATGTGGGCAAAGGTATTCGACAGGATAGACCAGGACCATATGCTTTTCTATAGCCCATCCCTTGATGAACTTTGGTGGCCTGGCTTGCCCGGCATCAACGGCAAGCGTTTCCTCTCCCCGGAGGATCAGAAGAACCCGGGCTCAGATTGTTTTACCAAGATGGTCACAGGGGCCATTGCGTACATTGAAGAAGAGACTGACAGGAGGGCGGAGGATCTTTCCATCGTGTATATAAGCGATGGGCCCTACGTGATCCCCTATACCGAAGACTCATTGGAGAAATAGAGAATGAAATTATCAGTTGCAATAGCAGGCTCCGAGGCGATGCCCAATGCCTTTGTCGTATTTCGTGGTGTTGAGGCATCAATAAAGAAAGCCCATGAGCTTGGTTTCGATGGTGTTGAACTTGCTCTCAAGAGACCCGATGAGGTCAGCAGAAGTGAGTTGAAAAAACTCTTGAAGGAGAACAGCCTGGAAGTGAGTGCCATCTCCTCCGGCCAGGTCTTTGCCGCAAGGAATCTCTACTTCACCGATGAGGACAAGGAGAACCGAAAGGAGCTGTATGAGACCTTTTGTGGCTTCATCGACCTTGCCTCTGATTTTGGTGGATTGGTCAACATCGGCCGTACTCGTGGTTCCATCGCCGGTCGTGATCCCCAGCTCTGTGAAGATCTTTTCCTGGATATGGCACACTCTGTTGCCGACTACGCCCAGAAAGGCGGTGTCGAGCTGATCCTGGAACCGGTTAACCGCTACGAGATCGACTTTATCAACAACTTGGATGAGTGTTCGGCCTTGCTGAAGAAAGTAGACCGAAAGAACTTTTCCATGATGCCTGATGTTTTCCATATGAATATCGAGGATGACCATATTGGTGAGAGCCTGATCCGCAACAAGGAGTATGTACGGTACATCCACTTTGCAGATAGCAACCGTCATGCCCCAGGCGATGGCCATATGAATTGGGATGAGATCTTCGACGCCTTGACAACCATAGGCTACGATGGATGGACAACCGCTGAGATTCTTCCCTTCCCTGACCCTGATACCGCAGCAAAAAGAACCGTTGCATTTCTGAAGGGTAAGTACGGAAAGTACTATAGTTGAAGATAGGCTGCCCTGTTTGGAAAAATGCCGATGAGGGATTTTGAAGGAAAAGCAGGAATTGTAAGAAAATAGCAAGCAAGCAAGAAAGAAAATATATCAGGCTACCAAGGAGAACAAGTCTCACTGGTAGCCTGATCTGTTTAGTTCATGAATAAGGGCGTAAGTATGATCTGTCGTACGCTTCCTACTGCAGCAAAGAAGCAATATTCTGCTCAACCATCTTCTGCAGGCTGCCTCTTTCCACTGTCTCCGGGAAGTTCCTCCAGACAACCAGCCTTGTTGTTGGGGAGACTTCCAACAGGGGAGAGGCTATAGGGTTGTGTACGTTGTCGATGATGATATCATACCCTCCCTTTGCAACCTCGGCTATCTGGCTTGCGGTAAGGGGGCCCGGACCAAAGGTGCCACCCACCTCAAGACCGAGGTCCTTTGCCAGGAAGATCTGCATTGCATGGCAGTAGACCTTCTGCTTGTCCAGACCTTTTTTTGCTACCGAGCGTTCTCCCTTCTTTACAGCCTCTACATAGTCGTAGACCCTGTCCTCACTGTAGTACTGGCTCTTGAGAGCTGAGGCTATGAGGGCGGCCTGCTTTGTCACATTCTCGATACTGTTGTCAGTGGTGATCTGGATCAGGTCCGTATTGGTCTTGCTGATCGAGTCCCCCATGCTTTTCATCATCCTCTCATACCCGGCATAGATGAAGTAGTCAGCCTTGTCGATCTTCATCACATCACTGACGGTAATCTCATACTCCGGGGGGTGGATAAGGGACGCTGGGGCGATGATCTCCACCTTCTGTGCTCCTCCCAAGTCGGCAAAGGCTGCAGTCCAGGATGTCGAGGCGATGACCGAGATGGTCCTTGATGCCCCGCTGGTGGGAGCTTTTTCCTGTGTTCCCTCTGCAAAGAGCGTCAGGCTGAGGAGTAGAAGTGCGAGGATTGTGAGTGTTTTTTTCATGAGGTTTTCCTTTTTTTGCTGGTTGTTGTTATGAGGTAGAGCAAGGCAGAGAGCAGCGCGATGGTCCCGCTGGGGGGAAGGTCGGTTGCAACTGCCGCTATGAATCCAAAAAATGAGACGAAGACCCCCACCAGGCACGCCCTCACAAAGAGTTGTCTGAGGCTTTGTGCATGCCTTGCCGCTATGAGGACAGGGAGGATGAGCAGGGCGTCGATAAGGAGGGCTCCAAGCAGTTTCATCGCCAAGGCGATGACAAGTGCTATGACGACGACCATGGTCGTATGATGGAAGCCTACGCGCATGCCAAGTGACTGGGCCACCTCCTGGTCAAAGAAGATGGCACTGATGCTTTTGAAGTTCAGCACCACATAGAGGGTAAGGGCTATGGCGATGGCCGCCAGGCCCAGGATATCGGTCATACGGAGGGCAAAGGGGCTTCCCCAAAGCAGTTGGAGGGTGTCCTTTGCCGGGACGTCAAAGAGATGCATGACAATGGAGGCCATTGCCATGGTAAAGACCATGGCAGCGGCGCTGCTGACCCCAAAGCCCGCTGAGGAGTCCTTGGTCAACTTGAGCATGCCCAGGACCAACAGGAGGTTCAAGCCAATGCTTACCGGCAGCAAGGGCAGGGAGAAGGCCAGGGAGATGGCTCCTCCCAGGATTACCCCATGCATGAGCATATAGCGCATCGGTACCAGATCCAGGCGTAGGACCATCACCCCCGCTGCAGGGAAACAGAGCCCAGCAATGGTCATGGCCAACAAGCCCTTGGCCACAGGTGCCAGGCTGAGCATAAAGAGGAGGTCACCCATGGCTCTCTCCTTGTTCTTTCCTTTCCCTTTCATGCGTTGTATGATCGCTTCCCTGTTGAGATTCTTCTTGTAACCCTAAGGTGAGGGTAGGCCAGGCCAGGTCCTTTTCCAACTGCTTGTCGTGGGTCACCACAATGATGGTGGGCATCTCGTTGAGGGTAAGTGCCTTGAGGGTCTCTACCAAGGCCTCCCTGCTCTTTGCATCCAGGAAGGAGGTTGGTTCATCCAGGAGCAATAGCCGTGCCTTCTGGCAGAGACAGCGGGCAATTGAGACCTTCTGACGCTCCCCACCACTTAAGGTATAGAAGTTCCGTCCCTGGAGGTCTGCGATGCCCACCCTTCTCAATGCGGTGTCGACCTCCCACCTCTGGCGCTCCTTGGAGAGCGAGCTGTCTGTAGCCATGCTCACCACCTCCCTTACCGAGACAGGGAACTGCTGCTGAGTCTGCTGTTGCTTTATGTAGCCGATGGTCCTGTTCCTGATCTTGGAGGGAGGAAGTCCTTCGATGAGGACCTTCCCGCTCGTAGGCTCAAGCTTGCCCATCAGTATTTTCAATAAGGTGGTCTTTCCTCTTCCATTGTCGCCCTGGATGAGCAACCTCTCCCCTTCGGGAAGTGAGAAGGTGAGATGGGAAAAAAGAAGCTGCTCGCCGTAGCCGAAGGAGACATCCTGCATCTCTACCGAGACACCCCTGACCAGTTTGGCCCGCATCCGCAAAAGGCGGTACATCTCATCCTGGTCGGTGAGTGTTTCCAGCAACGCTTCAGTCTTGCAGGCGAGCTTCTCAATCTTGGTATCGTAGGAAGCGACAACACCATTGTCCTCATAGTAGGTGAGGGCAAGAGCACTCATCAAATTGATATGGACGCGCTTGATGCCCATGCGCACCATGAGGATGGCAGCAGCCTTTCCTGCTGCCG